>CABQYA010000011.1:0-21368 GCA_902468275.1 uncultured Urmitella sp.
CCCAGAAGTTATTACTGCCACCAGAGATGGCTCATTTGTTGGTCGCAGACTTGAAGACCAAATTCCGGTACACCGTTTAGGGATGCCAACCTTAGGGTTTACTCCTATGAATCCGTTTGCGGGACGCTTATTTTCTGCCATATTTCCACATTTTGACCTCCTTCATATACACGTAGGGGTTTTGTCCCCATTTGCCCATTTAGCCTTGGAAATTGCTAAAACACTAGATATTCCCACCTTGGTTACCTTTCACTGCGAACTCGCTACCTGGGCACCGCTGATGCGAGCTAGTGGATTTTTTAACCGTTGGGTTGATACCGGAATCTTATTTTCCGGTGTTTCCTCACTGATGGAAGCACAAATTAATCAGTTAGTAAGCCCCAATAGGCGGCGTCAATGGCCAATAATCCCGAATGGAATTGATACTGAATTCTGGGCTTCTCCAAAAGATAAACCCGAGACTAAGCTCTCAAGTTTCGCCCTAGGTAATCAAGTAGAATCTAGCGCAACTAACCAGACAATCAGGCAATCAGAAAGGAAAAACGCAGGCAAAGCCAGCTTTGAAGCCGTAAGCGCGATTCGCCTGATGCCCCGGAAACGACCTTTAGCGCTCATTAAATTCACCAGCGCTGTAAACCAGATTCTAGGTCAAGCGGGGGAACTAAGATTAAATATCTTCGGAGAGGGCGCTCTCGAACCATTCCTAAAAAGGTGCTCCCAGGTCCGAAAAGGGCAAGTACGTTTACTAGGACGCAAAGACCAGGTGGGATTGCTTAAAGCCTACCGGCAAGCAGATTTTTTTATTACCCTGTGCCTGAACGAGAGTTTCGGAATCGCGGCTGCGGAAGCTAGGGCGAGTGGATTGCCACTGGCTACTTTGCAACAAAGCCCAGTTAGCGACCTCATAAATGAGGGAATCACCGGGATTAGTGCGGAGAATGATTACACACTAGCTGAAAAAACCGCTGCTGCCCTACTAGAGGGAAGATTCCAGAAAATGCATCAAAACTGTATCCAACAGCCCAGTCCAGTTTCATGGGAACGAAGTCTGCAAGCTACCCTAGCTGCCTATCAGCAAGCCCAGGAGTTCCGAAAAAGCTCCACTCGCCCTTAAAATTAATCCCTAAGCAATAAGTCGAACCGCGCTTACCTGGTAGAAGAATAAAACCTCCGGAGTGCGCAGGCTGACGAAACGAGAGATATTACTCTGCTACCTGGTTCTTCTTGCTGGCAATAATTCCTTCCGCACGGCGCATAAAGTCTGAAAGTCGGCTGGCAGCAGCAACTACGGCCGGGCCGTGAATCCTGCCTGGCTGACGACCCATGCGGTCAATCGGTCCGGAAACACTCAACGCTGCCACAACTTTGCCCGAAGCCATACGCACCGGAGCAGATACTGAAGCCAGACCAGGTTCGCGTTCCCCAATAGATTGCGCCCAACCGCGCCTACGAACCACCGAAAGCTGAGTTGCGGTAAAAGACGCGCCCTGCAGGCCTCGATGTAAACGATCGGGTTCTTCCCAGGCAAGGAGGATTTGAGCGGCAGAGCCAGCTTTCATGGACAAGGTAGAACCGGTGGGGGTGGAGTCGCGCAGCCCTAAAGGAGATTCACAGCTAGCGACCACTATGCGCTGGTCTCCTTGGCGACGATACATTTGCGTAGATTCTTGGGTATGCTCACAAAGCGCCTTAAGAATCGGGCGGGCAGATGCCAGCAGCCTATCTTCACCGGCTGCGGAAGCTAATTCTGCGATTCTAGGACCTAAAATAAAACGACCATGAACATCCCGGGCTACAAAGCGGTGATACTCCAAAGCTACTGCAATCCGATGGGCAGTAGGGCGAGCTAGCCCGGTACTGGTAACTAATTGGGCTAGGGTTCCTGGGCCAGCCTCGAGGGCGGCTAAGACAAGTACAGCTTTGTCGAGAACTCCGACTCCACTTCCATCATTATTATTGTCCATGCTTTGATACTGCCATCTTATAGCTTGAAATTCCAACTACACTTTTCAAAGATAGTCTAAGTTTACCAGCATAAACCTAGGAGACGTATATGGGGCGAACTCTTGCAGAGAAAGTTTGGGCAGCTCACGTTGTAAAAAATGGCGAAAAAGGCGCGCCCGATTTGCTCTACATTGACCTTCACCTCTGTCACGAAGTCACCAGTCCCCAGGCGTTCGCTGGATTACGGATGGCGGGGAGAAAAGTCCGCCGCCCAGATCTCACTATCGCTACTGAAGATCACAACACCCCAACTATCGACATTGATTTACCGATTAAAGACAAAACTTCCGCTACCCAAATTCGTACCCTGCGTGAAAACGCTAAAGAGTTCGGAATTCGGCTGCACTCCCTAGGAGATAGCGACCAGGGGATAGTACATGTGGTCGGGCCACAGCTGGGTCTTACGCAGCCGGGAATGACCATAGTATGCGGAGATTCGCATACTTCCACTCACGGAGCTTTTGGTGCGCTCGCTTTCGGAATTGGAACTTCGCAGGTAGAGCAGGTGTTGGCCACTCAAACTCTGCCGTTAAAACCATTCAAAACCATGGCGATTAATATCCCCGGAAAGCTACGTCCTGGAGTTTTTGCGAAAGATATTATCTTAGCTATTATCGCCAAAATCGGTACCGGCGGAGGTCAAGGATACGTAATCGAGTACCGGGGCGAAGCTATCGAAAACCTCTCCATGGAAGGGAGGATGACTATCTGTAATATGTCAATCGAGGCCGGGGCACGGGCAGGAATGATTGCCCCCGACCAGACCACTTTTGACTATATTAAAGGGCGTCCTCACGCCCCAGAGGGCATCCACTGGCAGCAGGCTTTGCGTTATTGGGAAAGTCTTAAAAGTGATAAAGATGCCCGCTTTGACCGGGAAATAACTATCCCGGCAGATAGTATCGAACCTTTTGTAACCTGGGGAACTAATCCTGGGCAAGGGGTGTCGCTCAGTGGGAAAGTGCCCAATCCAGAACAAATAACCTCAGATAGTGAGCGGGATGCCGCGCGTCGCGCCCTCAAATATATGGGGCTAACCCCCGGTACGCTGATTCGAGAAATCAAAATAGACACCGTATTTATCGGTTCATGCACTAATGGACGTATCGAAGATTTACGTACCGTAGCCACGGTTTGGCGAGGACGAAAGAAAGCTAAAGGGATGCGCGTCCTAGTAGTACCAGGCTCGGCGCGGGTACGTTTACAGGCCGAAGCGGAAGGTTTAGATAAAATCTTTACCGATTTCGGGGCGCAGTGGCGAAATGCGGGCTGCTCAATGTGTTTAGGGATGAATCCCGACAAACTGGAGGCGGGCGAGCGCTCGGCTTCTACCTCGAACCGAAACTTTGAGGGGCGGCAAGGAAAAAACTCGCGTACCCATTTAGTTTCTCCCGCAATTGCGGCAGCTACTGCGGTTAAAGGATACCTTGCCAGCCCCGAGGATTTAGAGCAAGAAGTTTAAGGGAAGAAAGCGTAACAGCATGGATAAATTTGTTTCCCATACCGGGGTAGGAGTGCCGCTGCGCCGCTCCAATGTAGACACCGACCAGATTATTCCCGCAGTTTATTTGAAGCGGGTAACCAAGAGCGGTTTTGAAGATGGGCTATTTGCCGCTTGGAGACAAGATAAAGACTTCGTACTCAACCTTGACTCCTATGCGAACGGTTCAGTGCTGGTAGCCGGTCCAGATTTTGGTACTGGTTCTAGCCGGGAACACGCGGTTTGGGCACTGCGCGACTATGGTTTCAAAGTGGTGCTGGCTCCCAAATTTGCGGATATTTTTCGCGGTAACTGCGAAAAAGATGGCATGGTCGCAGGGGTAATAAGCCTGGATGACTGTCATAGCTTATGGAACCTTATGGAGGAAGAACCCGGTATAAAAATAACCGTAGACCTTGAAAAATGTCAGATAGTCTGCGGATCTTTTACCTGTAGTTTTGAAATTGATGACTATACGCGCTGGCGCCTGCTGGAGGGGCTGGACGATATTGATCTTACTTTGCGTGACGAGGACGCGATTAGTGCTTTCGAGCAGGTGCGAGCCGAATTTTTGCCACGAACTCTGCCCGTAAAACCTTTTCCGAGGACGCCCCTTACCTCTGCTCCAGCAGTATCCTCGCAGGTTTAGCCCCAATGTATAGGACGGTTTGCCGGGGAAAATGTTTTGTAACTAGAGGGTAAGGAAAGTAGTTTAGCCGTAGCGCTGCCCACTTCAGAATCCGCCACTATTACCCCCTTAGTTGTGTTATTAGTCAAGGCTCGTCCTCGCTAAAGGCGCAATTCTTGCCCCGTGGCTATTTCCTAGCGCGCAGACGGGTAGACTAGAAACACTGGGAAAAGCGGAAAAGGAAGTAACACGTGGAGCCGGTTCTTAAAGTACAAGGCGGACATCCCTTGACAGGGCGAATAAAGGTTCGCGGCGCAAAGAATTTTGTCCCGAAAGCAATGGTGGCGGCGCTACTAGGCAAGACCCCCTCCACATTAAACAATGTTCCCCTGATTCGTGATGTAGACATTGTATGTGGGCTGCTTGAGCTACACGGGGTAAAAACCGAATACGAATCCGCTAGTGGTCAGCTCTATATTGATCCTTCAAATGTAGAGGCCGCGCAGGTAGCCAGTATCGATACTCTGGCAGGATCTTCTAGAATCCCGATTCTGTTTTGCGGACCGCTCCTGCACCGCTTAAAAGAAGCAATTATACCTGACCTGGGTGGATGTGTTATCGGTGATCGTCCGGTCGATTTTCACCTCTCAATTTTGCGTTCCTTTGGTGCAAAAATAGACAAACTGGGGTCAGGAATCCATATCGCTGCTCCCGATGGGCTTAAGGGAGCGGTAATCGACTTGCCCTATCCCTCGGTAGGAGCAACCGAACAAACCCTGCTCGCCGGGGTGCAAGCCGAAGGAATTACCGAGCTGCGCGGGGCAGCTATCGAACCGGAAATCATGGATCTCATCAATGTACTCCAAAAGATGGGAGCCATTATCAGCGTAGATACCGACCGCACCATCCGGATTGAAGGGGTTGAATACTTAGAGGGCTTCAACCATACTGCTCTGGCAGACAGAATCGAAGCCGCCTCTTGGGCATCAGCTGCGCTTGCCACCCAGGGGGATGTATTCGTTGAAGGCGCTTCCCAACCGGAAATGATTACTTTCCTAAATATGTTTAGAAAAGTTGGCGGCGCTTTTTCGGTAGAGCCAGACGGGATTCGCTTCTACCATCCCGGCGGGGAACTAAAACCAATCGTGCTAGAAACCAATGTACATCCCGGTTTTATGACCGATTGGCAACAACCCATGGTGGTAGCGCTTACTCAAGCCCGGGGGCTTTCGATTGTCCACGAAACCGTATATGAGAACCGTTTTGGTTTTACCCGTGCCCTCAATCAAATGGGAGCACAAATCCAGCTATACCGCGAATGCTTAACCGGTCTAGCCTGCCGTTTCGGGCAAAGAAACTATTACCATTCCGCAGCAATTTCCGGACCAACCCCGCTACATGGAGCCGATATTACTATCCCCGACCTGCGGGGAGGGTTCTCGCACCTGATTGCGGCACTAGCCGCCGAGGGTAAATCTACAGTGCATGGAATCGATATGATTAGCCGCGGATACGAACATTTCCTCACTAAGCTGGGAACGTTAGGTGCGCAAGTAAAGCTGGAAAGATAAGGGGTAACTATGGCCGGGCAGTTCTCTCGCTTCTATAAGTTTTGTGTGCGTGTGGCGCGGATACCGGTGGGGGCGCTTACCCGCCGGCATTGGGAAGGGCAGGAAAATCTGCCCAAAGACGGCGGGTTCGTAGCGGTAGTAAACCACATTTCCGAGTTTGACTCCATGACCATGATGCATTTCATGACCAGCGCCGGATATCCGGTACGGATTCTGTGTAAAGAAGAACTGTTCAGAGTTCCGGTTTTGGGCTCGATTATGCGTTCTTGTGGGCAAATCCCGGTTTACCGCGAATCCAGGCAATCACGCGACGCCCTAGCGGCCGCGATTGCAGGTTTACAAGCCGGAGAATGTATCACGGTTTATGGGGAAGGTACCCTAACCCGCGACCCCGATTTTTGGCCGATGCGCATGAAAACCGGGGCAGCGCGGATGGCGCTACGAGCCCAAGTTCCGCTAGTGCCAGTAGTGCAGTGGGGAGCCCAAGACGTCCTCGACCGTTATGGCAAGCGCCCCAATCTTAAAGGTAAAAAAGACGTGTGGGTTAAGGCGCTACCGCCAGTAGACTTATCCGACCTCTATGAGCGAGCCGATGACCCTGAAAGCTGGTATCAGGCGACCGCAAGAATAGAAACAGCAATCTGTCGCGGACTAGAACAAATCCGGGAAACAAAAATGCCCCATCGTCCTCTAGACCGAAAATCTGTGCGTCTGCCTTCCAAGAAGCAGCTAGCTGCCGCAGCTAAAGCCTGGAGAACCGATAACCCCGGAAAACTTCCTACTCAGCGCAAACCAGGGGAACTAGACCCGTATTTGAAACTAGATAGCGCCGCTGAGCCGTCTACCTCTAAGCAGGAAGGGTAGTTTGTAATGTCATCCTCAGGTCGCAAAGTCGCCGTCCTCGGCGCAGGCGCATGGGGAACCGTATTTGCACAAATACTGGTAGACGCCGGGAATGAAGTCAGGCTTTGGGCGCGCCGGGCAGAACTAGCCGAGCAAATAAACCGCGGGGAAAATCCCCGCTACGTGCCCGATATAAAACTGCAGGGAATAAGTGCCTCCAGTGATTTGCAATGGGTCTGTGAGGGCGCGACCATGGTGGTGGTCTCCATTCCCTCAAACGGGGTGCGAGCCCTAATGGAGCAGATACGGGGATTTTTGACTCTAAACGCCACCATAATATCGCTGGTAAAAGGGTTAGAAGCCGGAAGTCTACAAACTATGACCGAGGTGATTGCCACCGCTGGAGCAATCCATCCCTCAAGAATCGTAGCGATTTCTGGACCTAACCTGTCAGCAGAAATCGCTCGTCACGAACCTACCGGAGCGGCAGTTGCCGGGCAAGATTCCTGGCGAGCTGGATTGGTAGCTTCCAGAATCCACACCCACTATTTCCGCCCCTATGTGGCTGAAGATATAGTCGGGGTGGAAATCGGAGGAGTAGTAAAAAACATTATCGCCATGGCGGTGGGGGCAGCTGAAGGACTCGGGCTGGGAGTGAACTCCCGCTCGTTCCTGATTACCCGCGGACTAGCGGAAATGGTGCGCCTAGGGGTAGCGATGGGGGCGAAATCAGAAACCTTCCTGGGGCTGGCCGGTCTTGGCGACCTGGTGGCCACCTGCTCTTCGTCCTCGTCTAGAAATTTTTCATTCGGCTATCGTCTAGGACAAGGGATGAGTATAGACGAAGCGCTAAAAGCATCTGCTGGCACCGTCGAGGGGGCGCGTTCCTGTCCGGTAGTGCGCGAATTGGCACACCGCAAGGGAGTGTCCATGCCGATTACCTCCGCAGCCTACCGGGTAATCAGCGGGAAACAGACTTTAGAAGAAGCGTTAATATCTTTGAGTTCTGGACCGCGGGTAACCGACGGCCCTAGAGCGCGATTGGTGTAGAGAGGATAGCTATGGCGTTAGCAGAAAACCAGAAACCCCGAGTATTAGTCCTGTTCGGGGGAGAATCAGGTGAACACGGGATTTCTTGTGCAACCGCTGCCTCAGTGGTAGCAGCAATCAACCCTGAGCGTTATGAGGTAGTAACCGTGGGGATTACCCAGCAGGGTCAGTGGGTGCCCCTCGATTTTAACTCTGAGCAGTTCCAAATCCGGGAAGGTAAAGTGGCGAGCGTACCTCCCGCCAAGCAGCAGCTATTCCTGGCTCCCGGTACTGGGAAAGCGGTTAGCCTACCCACGCAGCTAGGCAGCGAATTTTCCCTTGCTGATTTAGGAACCTTTGATGTGGTATTCCCGCTGCTACATGGACCTTTCGGAGAGGATGGAACCGTGCAGGGGCTGTTAGAAATGATGCACCTGCCCTATGTAGGGTGTGGGGTGTTGGCCTCGGCTGCGGCTATGGATAAGCCCACCACGAAAGTATTATTGCATCAGGCAGGGCTGCCAGCCGGCAAATGGGAGACCGTGAGCGCCGCCCAGTGGCAACAAGACCGATTCTCGGTACTTAAACGTTTAGCGCCCTTGGGGATGCCGGTATTTGTGAAACCAGCCCGCGCCGGCTCGTCCTTAGGAATCAGCAAAGTAAACTCAGCTGATGATTTAGAAGATGCAATTGAAAGGGCACAACAGATTGACCCGAAAGTGATTGTAGAAGCAGAACTTACTGGTCTAGAAGTAGAATGTGCGGTGCTACAAGGGCGGGACGGACGTACCCGCACCAGCGAACCAGGGCGGATAGCCATGCGAAGCGATGTTGATTTCTATGACTACCAAACCAAGTATTTCGCAGAGGACGCGGTTGCTTTGGAAATACCGGCACAGATTCCTGCCCATTTAGCTAGCCAGGTGCGTGATTTTGCTGCTCAAGCCTTCGAGGCGCTGGGGTGTGAAGGGCTAGCTCGGGTAGATTTCTTTGTCGATACCGCCAAAGACCAGGTAGTAATCAATGAGGTAAATACGATGCCCGGGTTTACTCCATTTTCTATGTACCCGAAACTATGGGAATATATGGGGGTTGATTATCCGCAGCTCATGGAAGAATTGATTTCATTAGCCTTGACACGCCCGGTAGGTCTGAGATAGAAAAACCAGCAATTCAAGGCACTTATTTACCGGTAAACAGAAGTAAACAAATAGGGTTGGAGATATGGCGAAAAAACGCGTTACCTTAGTAACCAGCGGGCAATATCCGAATTTGTCTGAGGACGAGGCCGGTCTAGTCGAGGAACTCAGCTCACGAGGGCTAGACGCGCGGATTGCGATTTGGAATGATCCCCAGGTGGATTGGGAAGAAGCCGGAGTGTGCGTAATCCGTTCAGTTAGAGACTACGCTACCCACCGCGAACAGTTTGTTAAATGGGCACATAGCGTTCCCCGCCTATTAAACCCGGCAGATGTGAGCGAATGGGCTACCGATAAACATTACCTGCTGCATTTGCAAGGACAGGGAGTGCCGGTAATTCCTACAACTTGGCTAGAACCGGAACAGAATCTAAACAAGCACCAGGTACATACCCGTTTTCCCGCCTATGGCGAGTTCGTAGTCAAGCCGGCAGTTTCCTCCGGGGGGCGCGAAATGGGGCGCTACGACGCTAATAACGGTATGGCGAGGATGGCAGCGATAACTCATGCTTATCGCCTTCTGCAAGAGGGACGCTCGGTAATGGTGCAACGTTACCTCTCGGAAGTAGATGCCCACGGTGAATACTCGCTGGTGTATATGAATGGGGTGCTGTCGCATTCAGTAGAAAAAGCGGCTATGCTTACCAACCCGAACACTACCGAGCTGCAGGCAGAAGAAGAGGTTACCGGTAACCGCGAACCTAGGCCCGAAGAATGGATTTTTGGGGAAAAGGTGCGTTCAGCTATTCATCACATGATTAAAGACCGTCTCGGGCATGACCAGCATCTACTGTTCTTGCGGGTAGATATGGTTCCCGATGGGAAAGGTTCCTTCTACCTGATGGAAGTATCTCCAGTAGACGGATCTTTATATCTGCGTACCCGCCCCGATGGGATTCAAACTTTCGCAGATGCAATCTGCAACCGAGTTTTCTGGTAGACATATCGCTTTCACCTGTATATATAGTGGGTGTGAGCGGATACATATCCGTCCTTAGTGGCAAAAATTTTATCTCCAGCCCTTGGTTAGATAGAGTTGATAGTCGTCGCTAAGCGATAAATGGTGGCTGTAGTTCAGTTGGTAGAGCACCTGGTTGTGGTCCAGGACGTCGCGGGTTCGAGCCCCGTCAGCCACCCCAGACGGCAACTGCCTGGCAGTTTGTCGTAAAGGTAGTTCAAACACTTTCTTTGAATCTCGGTGGTAGATAACACACCGTCTGGACAGGGAATTTGTTTGATAAACGCCGCTAGTATCGGCTAGCCTAGTTAGTCGATACTGATTCTTCTTGAGGAATAGGTGACCCTCGTCCTCAAAAAGAAAGAATAATGTACGTGACTAAGGAAATGAGCAGCAAAGTGGTCTACGCGATTGTCAAAGCGGGCGGACATCAAGAAAAAGTCTCCGTCGGAGATATAGTTGTCGTCGATAAACTGGCAGCAGAAGTTGGCGACAGCATCGACTTTGCTCCAGTGATGGTAGTGGACGGTGACAAAATCACCTCCGATGCCGCTGATTTGGAAAAAATCAAGGTGACTGGCGAAGTTCTGGAACAAACCAAAGGACCAAAGGTTCGGATTCTTAAGTTCAAGAACAAGACCGGATACACTCGCCGGATGGGTCATCGCGCCAAGCTGACCCAAGTCAAGATCACCAAAATCGCCTAATCTCGGGGAAACTAAGAAAGGAAAAGAAAAATGGCACATAAGAAAGGGCTAGGTTCCTCTTCTAACGGCCGTGACTCTAACCCGCAGTACCTGGGGATTAAGCGTTACGGTGGCGAAGTGGTTAATGCCGGAGAAATCCTGGTTCGTCAGCGGGGAAGCAAATATCACCCCGGCACGAACGTAGGAATGGGTAAAGATGACACCCTGTTTGCGTTAGCTGCTGGCTGCGTTGAATTCGGTCGCAAACGTGGTCGCAAGGTCGTAAACGTAGTTTCCGCCTAAGGCAAAACTGATAGCTTAAAGATAGCGGGGTCGCCTAGCGACCCCGCTAAACTTATATATTGGCGCCTGGGCTTAATAGGTTGAGGCTTTTTCGCTGAAGCTCTAAGGGGTAGAGATGGCAAATTTTGTTGATCGAGTAAAAATCGATGTGACTGCCGGTAACGGCGGTAACGGCTGCGTTAGTATTCGGCGAGAAAAATACAAGCCCCTAGGAGGCCCAGATGGGGGCAATGGGGGACATGGCGGCAGTATTTTCCTACAGGTCGATCCCCAATGTCACACCCTATTGGACTATCATCATTTACCCCATCGCAAAGCCAGTAACGGCACTCCCGGAATGGGAGCAAACCGCGAGGGCGCAAACGGAGCAGACCTAGTACTCCCAGTTCCTGCCGGCACCGTAGTTAAAACCAAAGACGGCGAAATTTTGGCCGACTTGCAAGGGGCAGGAACTCGCCTGGAAGTAGCTCACGGCGGGTGCGGCGGAAAAGGAAACGCAGCACTGGCAACCAAAAAACGTAAAGCCCCCGGCTTTGCTCTCCTGGGGGAAGAGGGTGAATCCCGCGTCCTCGTCCTCGAACTAAAATCAGTAGCCGACGTAGGGCTGGTCGGATTCCCCTCCTCCGGGAAATCCTCGCTGATAGGGGCAATTTCTGAAGCTAAACCTAAAATAGCTGACTATCCCTTTACCACCCTGATTCCCAACCTGGGAGTAGTACAAGCGGGAGACATCAGGTTTACGGTTGCCGATGTCCCCGGTCTAATCCCCGGTGCTTCCCAAGGTAAAGGATTAGGGCTAGATTTCCTGCGCCATATCGAACGATGTGCGGTAATAGTACACGTCGTGGACTGCGCGAATATGGAGGCAAATCGCAACCCGGTCGATGATATTAACGCAATTGAAGCTGAACTAGCTGCCTATCAAAGTGACCTAGATAAAATCTCCGGATATGTTCCCCTAGCTAAGCGTCCCCGGGTAATCGTCCTCAACAAGATGGATATTCCTGACGCTACCGAGATGGCAAAACTGCAAGCCAGCTCGCTAATAGACTTTGGGTGGCCGGTTTATGCGGTTTCTGCTCTCAGTGGGCACGGTTTAGACTCGCTGCTATTTTCCCTGGCAAAAATGGTGTCTGAACTACGCAAGGAAGAACCAGAGGTTACGGAACAACCGACTCAAATCTTGCGTCCCCCAAGCGTAGGCGGAGCGGCTTTTACCGTAACCGTTCACACTACTGGTCAAGAACCCATTTACCAGGTACAGGGAGAAAAACCAGAACGCTGGGTTAAACAAACCGATTTCAGCAACGACGAAGCTATCGGTTACCTGGCTGACCGCCTCTATTCCTACGGAGTAGAAGAAGAACTACTCAAAAAAGGCGCTAACAGTGGTGATACCGTGGTGATTGGCCCGATGGAGGGCGGAGTAATTTTCGACTTCGAACCTATGCAATCCGCGGGTGTCGAGCTATTAGGGGCGCGAGGTGAAGACCTGCGACTTGCAGGAAGTAAACGGCGAACAAACCAAGAACGGCGCGAACAATATCATCAAATGATGGACAGTAAAGAAGAAGCTAGAAAGCAGCTACGTCAAGAACGCGAGGCCGGATTATGGACGGATCCTTCAAAAGACTAATCCTGAAATAGCGGTCTTTATTCCGTAAACCCTAAAAATAAAACGGGAAACCAACATTAACTATGGCAACAACTATAGTTAAAACCAATACCTACCACGTTTTCTAAAACCAGCTAAGCAGATATTAGTAAGCGTTCACATTTGGTAGGATTGAAACTAGAGCCCAAGCGCAGACATGGCAAGAAGGGAAACTCAATGACGGTAGGCGTCAGCGTCGATGACAAACGCATCGGGGTGATGGGTGGAACTTTCGACCCCATTCATCACGGTCACCTGGTGGCTGCCTCTGAAGTACAACACCGCTACGGTCTAGATGAGGTAATTTTTGTTCCCACCGCCACCCAACCTTTCAAAAAAGGACGGCGAGTAACCATCCCCGAACACCGTTACTTAATGACTTCTATCGCCACGGCTTCAAATCCTAGATTCACGGTTTCCCGAGTAGATATTGAACGGGGACAAACCACTTATACGGTAGATACCCTGCGAGATTTAAAACGCGAAAGACCTGGCAGCCACCTATTTTTTATTACCGGCGCCGATGCGTTACGTCAAATAATGGATTGGAAAAACGCCGAAGAACTATTCCAGCTGGCTCGTTTCGTGGGAGTTACCCGCCCTGGGCACGTCCTTTCAAAAGCGGATAATCTACCGGCAGATCGAGTCTCATTACTAGAGGTACCCGCGATGGCTATATCATCAACCGATATTCGTCAGCGAGTAGCTACCGGGGCGCCCATCTGGTATTTAACTCCAGATGGGGTAGTGCAATATATTGCGAAATACGGTCTCTATCGGGAGGACAGCCAGATATGAGTGAAACAGATTTTCTCGCACCCAATCCTGGTGGACAAAACTATTCTCCGATTTCCAAATACGGGCAGATTTCTATCGCAGAGCAGCTCGCCCGGCTTGAAGAGATTCGTAACGGAGGTCGCAGACAGGTCTACCAGCCGCAGCCGCCCACCCAAGAATCCCGCTGGGGGCAAATCCGAGAGGGATTTAGCCAGGTAGAGGACGCAATCGGCGGGCAGCAGCGGCGGGCTGAATCCGGATATGAGGGGTATTCACGTCCCACTCTTAGCCCTGACCAGGACGGTAAGAGCTGGGTGCAAGAATATCGTGAAAAGCAGCATATGCGTAAAGTTGCGCAAGAAGCTCGTGCTAGAGCCGAGGCTGACCTGCAAAAACTCCTTAAAGAACGGGAGGAAGCGCAGGCGCGTGCCCTAGAGCAAGAACGCTTAGCTGCCCAAGCTGCTGAGCGACTGCGCAAATTAGAGGAAGCAGAACAAGAAGCTCTACGCGCTGCCGCTCGCGAACAGCAACAACGTGAACAGCGGGTTTTAGCTAGCCAGGTCGAGGCGGAAAAAACCGAGGCCGAAAAGATGGCAGAGCTGCTTGCTTCCTTCCAAAATCCTGCTAGCGCACCGGTCACGGAATCACCCGCTGCTCCGCCCATGCAAAAAACTGCTAGTCCCTCCGTTTCCGGACAGGAAAGACAGCAAAAAGACGTCAAGAAGCAGTCAGTTCCCCGTCCGCTTTCCTCCAACATTAGCTCAACTTCGCGTATTTTCGGTTCCAGGCAAGCTAGCCCGGCATCGGCAGTGTCTACTCGGTCAAGCGCTATCGGCAGCCAAGAGGCTTCACTGCCACCGGCAATAGATACTTCGCTGGCGGTGGCAGATGCTTCGGTGAACGCGGCGGACACTACTCAGCCAATAAAGATTGACCCGATTGCTTCCTTAACTGACAGCACCGACGACCAGGCGCTTGCAGATAAACTAGCGTTTGCTGCCCAAAGCGCGGCTGCTCGTCCGGTTAGCCAGGCTTCGACCTCGGCAATGCCGGCATCTACGCCGTCCAGTGTTACCGTGCCGGACGTGAGCGCGCCCAGTGCTCCCTTGCCAACTATGGGGCTGGGAACGACATCTTTAGGTTCGCAAACATCGCAGGTGGGAGCGCAAATATCGCCTGATACTCGCCACCAGAGCGTCCCGGCGCAATCAGCTGGAGAAAATGCCGCGCCGCTAACCGCTATAGACCGCGCCAATCCTTCCCTAAAGTCTCCAAATATTGCTGGCGTGGCAAGGGACATGGCGCAAACTGCTCTTGCGGGCGTCACTGCCGCTTCTGCTGCCGAGATGTTCCAGCAGGCTTTGACCCAAACCGGTCTGGGAGCTGCAACTACTTCCGCTCCGGCTGTGCCCGGTTATCGGCAAACGACCCCTAAAGTTACCCCTCCCTCACAGCCAGCGGCGATGCCGGCGGTTACGGCAGCTCCTGGGGGAGAACAGACGCCCGCCTCAATGCCCTCGCAGGTTACAGGGATTAATCAAATATCGAAAGTCCCGCAGGTTGCGCAGTCCCTAGCGCCCTCCTCCTCGGAAATAGCAACCTCCACCCCGACCGGTAACCGCACGCAAACGACACAAAATGTTCACCAAAACGCCCAACGCCCAGCTCCCGCCCCTCCCGTGGATGCTCAGCCTACTCAAGAATCCTTGATAGCGCTGCAACCCCCGCGCGCTAACCCGCAGGACGGGCAAGTAGCTCCCGATTATCGCCAATCGGTAGCGACCGGGCAGCCAGTTTTACCTACCTCGTTACCTACCTCGCAAGCATCCGTGCTGCAAGCGGAGGGGAACGCTCAAACAGGGAAAATAACCCAATCTACCCCGCTGACGCAAATCGCTACCCCAGTGCAAGCGGTAGCTCCCGCACCCCCTCATAGTTCGACGTCCTACCCGATAGAAAGCACTCCGGGCGGTAGCTATAGCGGGCAAATAAGCCCTACGCTGCCAGCTAGCTTCGACCCAGAATCTCAACCGGCTGCGGTTTCTGTAAGCGCTCCCGTGGGTACGCCCGCGCCAATTTCTACCTACGCCCCGGCTCCAAGCGCTCCCTCCCCGACTGTCGCAAGTGTTCCGGCGGTAGCGGCTGCCCCCGCCCCGCCGCCCACCACCCTAACTGGCGATAACGGCCCGACAGCAAGTGCGGGTTCAGTTGCGGTAGCAGCCGGAGCTATAGCCGCCGACACAATAGCGGCGGCTCGAACCGGTTCAACTTCCCAGATTTTAGCGTCAACTGCGCAAAGCAATGCGACCGAGCCAACTTCGCCCCCGTCTTTACCCTCGTCCTCAAAAAGTGAAGAAAACGCCCCCGTGTCGGCTCAAAGTCCTCAAACACCGCCACAGGACGAAAATAGCCACTGGTGGCAGCGGAAACGAAAAGAAAAAGTAAAAAAAGCTGAAGCCCCGGAGCGGGAGGATGCTCGCGCCGGGGCGTCACAAGCACTCAGGGAAAACGAGGAAGAAGAACCGCTAACGTTTATCCAGACGTTCCTGCGCTGGACATTACGGTTATCAATCTTGCTGATTATTGCTTTAGGTATGGTTCTAACCATGGATCGTCCAGTCATTTCCCAGACGATAGGGCGCGAAGTGCTAGAACCCGGTATCGTAGATTCTGTAAGCGTTATAAAGATATAGGAGTTTTTCTTGGTCAATCATCCTGACCCGCGCCAGCTAGCGGAAATAGCTGCTAAAGCTGCTGCTAGTAAACTAGCAACCGATATTGTTGCGATTGAAGTTCAGGCTCAAACAATAATTACCGATATTTTTGTAATTTGTTCAGCCGATAATCCGCGTCAAGCCCGCGCGATAATGAACGAAATTGATCACGCCTGCCACGAGGTAGGTGCTGACCCGAAAACCATAGAAGGTAATGATGATTTTCGTTGGGTGCTCATGGAGCTACCGGGGGTTATCGTTCATATTTTCTTGGCTGAAGAGCGTGAATACTACGGTTTGGAGCGGCTTTGGAATGACTGTCCCCAAATCGAATTGCCTGACCTTGATGAAGTAGGTTCTGCCAGAGCGCAGACAGCTACCGAGGGGCTGACCAATCAAGAAGCCGAACAGTTGATTGTTGGTTTAGAATAGACGCAGTTGATTGCTGGTTTAGATTAGACGAGAGCGCCCATGGCGAAAAGAATTATTTTTTGGCGGCACGGTCAAACCGACTATAACGTCCAAGGGCGAGTGCAAGGTCAGGTAGATATTCCGCTTAATGAGGTCGGACTGGCACAAGCTGAGGCGGCGGCGGAAGAACTAGCGAAACTGAAACCGGATTTGATTATCTCTTCAGATTTGCGGCGTGCTCAGGCAACCGCGCAGGTTTTGCAGGGTAAGTGCGGTGAGGGCGTGCAACTGCTGAAAGATGACCGCTTGCGGGAACGTGCATTCGGGGATTTCGAGGGGTTGTCCGTCAAAGAACTAAAAACCCGATTTGCGGGGCGGTACGAGGAATGGAGAGCTACCGGGGAATGTCCGTTAGCGGGGGTGGAATCTCGCGGGAAAGTTGGTACGCGAGTAGCGCAATGCGTGACTGATTATTTTGAAGATGCCGAAGAGGTGCTGGTGGTGGTTTCCCACGGTTCCGCCCTCACCCAAGGGCTAGTGAAACTTCTGGGGCTAGATCCCTTGGCTTGGCAAGGGCTGCGCGGCTTGGATAACTGCCACTGGTCTACGCTGATTCCATATTCACGAGAACCAGGATGGCGGCTAGTGGCGCATAACGTTGGCGCCCCCGAGGTTCCCGGTTCGGCCCTACCTTCCTTGGCTTAGGACGTGTGGCAGGGTGCGAGTTGAGGGAATAACGACTATGTCGGAATACACAGGCGCGGGATTTGAACTAAGGGTACTCAGTTAGTTAAAGTTATTTGGTGTCTGCCGGGCAGATTATTTCCGGTAGAACTTATATGGGGCTATAGCGCAGTTGGTAGCGCGCTTCCATGGCATGGAAGAGGTCGCGGGTTCGATTCCCGCTAGCTCCACTACGAGCACACTGAATTGATACAATTTCGCAAAACTAGGGTTTTGCGCAAAGGTGCGCGCAAAATTTGAAAACGCGCGCAAAATCTAAAAGTCCTGCTCACAGACATAAAAATAGGGCTGACTACCTGAGTGGTGGTCAGCCCTTTTGTTTTGCGCGGCTCAATAGCTATCTGCTGGGATCTCTATTTCGGTGCCGTCAGCAAATACGACGGTCACCTTGCTCAATGGTGTGATTTGGATGCGTTGGCAAAGAGCACGTAGGGTTGCTCGGTCAAAGTCTTGTTCGAGGGTGGTGTTTTGAAGAGTTTTCTTAAACCTGGTGAGTTTGGCTTTGATGTCGTGGCGGCGTGCGATTTGTGCCTGGGTTGCTTCGTAGGCGTTGATGGCTTCATGCTGGCGGGTTTTGAGCTGGGTGAAGCGCTCTTGGTAGTCGTCTTGGTTTTGGGGTTGCTGGGCGTTGCGAGTGATGGCTTGGTTGATGAGCCCGGTAATTACCTCGACTTTGGCTGCTTGCTGTAAGGCTTGTTCTTCCAAATCCCTAGTATCGGCTGCAGTAGCAATCAGGTAGTCCCAGTCGATGAGTTGTTGGTTTTTGATGAGTTTGGCGAGCGCTGTTTGGAAGATTGTTTGCAGTTGACTATCGCGTAGTACGGGCATTTTCTTTGGGTGAGGAACTGTGAATTTTTCGTTGCATTGCCAGATGATAGCCCGGTATTTATCAGTGGAGTGCCAGGTTTTGCTGCCGTAGGCTGAGCCGCAGTGGGTACAGTAGACCATACCAGTGAAGGCACGCTCGCGCCGGCCTTGGTTCGTGTTTTTTGCTAGCTCGTAGCGCACGAGTTCCCAGGTTTCAGGATCGATGATGGCTGGGTGAGATCCGGTCACGTAATATTGTGGGACTTCTCCCTCGTTGGCTTTGCGTTGCTTGGTGAGGAAATCTACGGTGAAACGCTTCTGTAAGAGTGCGTCGCCTTTGTATTTCTCGTTGGTGAGAATGGAGTGGATGGTGGTGTGGCTCCATTTGTGTTTACGTCGAGGGGTCAGTATTCCATCCGCATCTAATGAGGCTGCGATCTGTGGAATGCTCATGCCTTCGAGGTATTGGCGATAGATGCGGCGCACGATGTCGGCTTGCTCAGGGTTGATGACAGGCTCGCCATCTTCGCCGCGATCGTAGCCGAGGAAGTTACCGTAGGGCATATAAACTTTTCCGTCTTGGAAACGCTTCCTGTGACCCCACGTGACGTTCTCGGAGATAGATCTGGATTCTTCCTGGGCGAGGGAGCTCATGATGGTGATTAGCAGTTCGCCTTTGGAGTCGAGTGTCCAGATGTTTTCTTTCTCGAAAAACACCTCCACGCCTTTATCTTTCAACTTCCTCACCGTTGTGAGGGAGTCGACGGTGTTGCGAGCAAACCGGGAGACGCTTTTGGTGACGATTAAGTCGATTTTTCCTGAGAGGGCATCAGCTATCATGCGGTTGAATCCCTCCCGGTGTTTCGTGGAAGTGCCGGAGATTCCTTCATCGGTGTAGATGTCGACGTATTGCCAGTCGTCGTGGTTTTTGATGTAGTGCTCGTAATAATCCACTTGCGCCTCATACGAGTTCGCCTGGTCAGTATCGTCGGTGGAGACGCGAGCATAGCCAGCAACGCGGCGTAGCTGCTGGCCGCTAATCGTGGTCGTAGTGGAGTGCAAGGGTTTGGTGGCAGGAATAGTGGTAATCCGTGGCATCAGACAGTCACCTCCTCACCGGTGCGGTAATCAATCGTGGTGGTGTTCCCACTGCTGAGGTGGATTGTCAGGAGCCAGTTCGGGCTGGCCTCAATCCGCTCGATCCAATCAACCACCTGCTGGTCGTCCCAAGCATGAAGCCCAAGCTGCCGCAGGATGATGGTGTGCAGGTTTTCTTCTCGTAGTTGATGAGCATGACAGGGGTTGCCCTTGCCTTTCGTGGCGCTCTCGCACCACCAGTATTTATAAGTCGAGTGCGCCAAGCGGCGGGTACGCCGATGATAGTTCCTGCCACAGATAGTGCAGGTGATACGGTGCGTAAGAGCGCTACTGCCACCGGTTGGGGTCAAGCCGCGTCCGCCCGTGGCACGCCGCCTAGCTAGCTCTGCCTGAACGGCGTCAAAAACGCTACGCTCGATAATCGGCGGGTGGGAGTCTTCCACAATATATTTATCCAGCTCGCCACGATTCAGAGTCGGTGTGTTATCTCCGGCGTGAGCACTGAAGTACTGTTGCAAGATTGCGGTACCGATATAGGTGGGGTTCTCCAGCCAATCGCGGGTCACCGAGGCGCTGAACTTGCCGCCACCGCGTGAACGCAATCCCTCTTGGTTCATTTGTTTGCAGGTTTTCTCCGGGCTGATACCTTCAAGAAACTCAGCAAACACACGCCGCACAATCACGGCTTCTTCTTCAATAATGTCGAGCTGGCCGTGGTGGTAGCGGTATCCGTAGGGGTGGCGCGAATGCAACAGACCATCCTTGTACTTTTTACGGATGCCCCACTTCGCATTAGCCGAGATAGATTCGGATTCAGCTTGCGCGAACGAGGCTAGTAAAGTGAGAAGGACTTCGCCCTCAGCGTTAGCGGTGTCGATGTTTTCACGTTCAAAACGCACTGAAACTCCAGCGGCTTTCAACGCTCGCACAGTGCTTAGTAGGTCCACGGTGTTACGAGCGAACCGCGAGATGGATTTGGTGAGAATAATGTCGATACTCCCTGCGAGTGCTTGCTCGATCATCTGGTTGAACTCGCCGCGCCCCGTGGTAGATGTACCTGTCGTTGCGTAGTCGCTGTAGACCCCGGCGTATTCCCAGCCCGGGGTGTTCGTGATGAGCTTGTTGTAGTAAGAAACCTGGGCAGAGAACGAGTGAGTGAGGCGCTCGGATTCGCGTGAGACCCGTACATATGCCGCCACCCGCGTGAGCCGTAGTTGGGCGGGTTTGGGTGGTAGTTTGCAGATCTCCATGCGCGTCTCCTTGTATCAAGTCCGGTGTGTCTATATATCACTCTGAACGCCTGTTTTATCCAGTACTAGCGCCGTATGCAGCCGCCCAATCGGAGGAAGATTGCGGGCTATCAGCCCGCCTCGAATGCGGTTCACATCTGTATCGGTGAGTATCCCTGCCTTGGCTGCTTTCGTGGCGGCTAGCATGGTGGCGCGGTAGGTGGCTTCCCGAGTAAACTGGGGTGCGCTCATCGCGGGCATTTCTTGCTCCGATGAGTTACGTAGCATTCATGGCGGCAGTAGCGTCGATGCTTATTCCCATACGCGGTGAACGTGGTGCCACAGCCGATACAGGTGAAGGTGTAGGTGGCGTCACGGTTTTTAGCTTCGGGATGTGCCGCCCACCAAGCCCGTCTATGCTCACTGCAGCAAAAAGATGCAGGTCTGCCAGTCGCTTGAGTCGCTATGGGGTCACCGCACCAACGACACCAGCGACCATCCTCCGCAGCTTTGGTTTGTGGGCGCTTATGGGGGTTGCGTGCCAGATGACTGCGAACACTGCTTGGCTCTAGCCCAAGAAGTCGCGCAATCATCGTCACAGTCATCCCGTGCTGGTTGAGTTTTACTATCGCCTCTTTTTGAATCGGGTCAATCATCGCTTATTCCTCCTATAAGGAGGGCTTCGAGCAGCAAGAAATATAAACAGGGAAAACAAAAAGAGCCGCCTCAGCAAGACGGTGAAGTCTCGCTGAGGCGGCTCTTAGAATCTAGCGGGCTAATTTGCTGGTTAGCTGAGGATTTGGTTCACGCGATTTTGTACCTGTTGATAGTTGTAGCCAGCATTGGTGAGACGGTTGTAGCGTTCTTGCCCGTTACCCCAATCCCCACGAATCACTTCACGTGCAAGAGTCTCGATGGACTTGCCCGCAGGTTTGGATTTGAACCCGAGGATTTCGTTGACGCGGGCTTGCACGGCGTCGTAGTCGAACCCGGCCGCGGTGAGCCGCTGGTGGCGGTCATTGCCGTTACCCCACGAACCATTGATGACTTCACGTGCGAGCGTGTCGATGCTCTTACAGTCAGTAGGTGCTGGTTTTGAAGCAGGAGCCGTTGCTGGGGTGGATGTTTTGCCAGAGGTCATTTGGTCGTACCAGTAGCCGGCTCTAGCCATGTAAGCGGCGTGTTGGGATCCGGCTATGGATGCGGGGCATTCGGTTGCGGAAAAGTCGCGGT
>CABQYA010000012.1:0-19869 GCA_902468275.1 uncultured Urmitella sp.
AGTTCGGGGGTAGTGCAGGCAGTGAGCATATCGTTACCGGCGCGCAGGCGACGATACTCGGGCAAGGAACGCCCGGCTTGGCGCATAAACCAAACTGGAGTTTTATCGGGACGCAGGCCGCGAACGGCTTGCAGGAAAGAATTTTGCTCAGACATATTTCCATCATCTACGGCAAGTTAGGCGGGCGCAAAACAAAGCAAAACAAACCAGATTTGGATTACCGCCCCGGTAAATATCGCGAGGTCAAAAGCGGTCAGTTTTTTATGACACATTTTCCGCATCTGTCTGTTGCGAAATAACCTAATTCTTAGTGACACTCTGGCAGATAATTATTCTTTTGCAACCCTCTGGACTGGGAAAACAGAAAACAGTAAGACACGAGAGGAAACAAAACGTCCCATCCTTTTCAAAAAATAAAAAAATGGTCTAATGAGCAGGTGGGTCTTTCTTCCTATTCGGTACATCATCTCCGGCACGGGCTAAACGCCGTAGCCACAGCCGCCAGTACCATCGAGGGACTACCCAAAGACCTATTGCAACGCCTACCCGAAGCACAGGGAGTGCTACCGCTTTCCACCTGCAACCGGGTAGAAATAATCATCGAAACTGCACCCACAACCAGCACTGAACAGCAAAAAGCAGTAGACAGCTATATCCAATCCCGGTTAGCTACCGACTGCGAGATTCGCCGTGACCGCCAGGTGCTAGAACACCTATTTAGAGTCGCCTGCGGACTAGACTCCATGGTGGTAGGGGAACGAGAAATCTCTGGTCAGTTGCGCCGTGCCCTCACTGTTGCCACCCAAAACCGGGTTTCATCTGCAACTATCACCCGTGCGTGCCAAGAAGCGCTCAGCACCTCCCGCCGGGTTGCGCATCTAACCGGGCTAGCCTCCCAGGGACGTTCAGTAGTTGCCTGCGCCCTCGAAATGGCTGCTGAATACATAAATCCACTGGCAGGAACCCCGACACTCTTAATCGGTACCGGCTCCTATGCGGGAGCCACCGTGGCAGCACTGCGCGCCAAAGGAGTGCAAGATATTGCGGTTTATTCCACCTCCGGGCGTGCCGAACGCTTCGCATCTGGACACGACCTCGAACCGGTAGCAAAAGACCAGCTAGTTGCGGCTTTACAGGCAGCGACTTTAATTGTTACCTGCCGGGGTATGGGTGCGCCGGTATTAACAAAAGAGGAAGTAGGACGGGCTTTAGAGTTATCCAGCGGAGAAAAAACGATTCTCGATTTAGCTCTACAAACCGATATTGAGGACGGGGTAGGCGACTTTGAGCGGGTAAAAGTAATCAACTTAGAAGAAATCAGCGCCCATGTACCGGAGGCAGGAAAAGCCCAAGTTGAGCGGGCAGAAGAAATCGTATCCGAGGGGGTTAAGAAAACCGAGCAGCTCTTAGCTGACCGCCAGATGGATTCGGTAGTAGTAGCCCTGCGCGACAGTTTTCGCCAGGTGCTGGCTGATGAGATTTCCCGCTTGCCAAGGGGGGAATACATTGCGCGCGCAGAAGTCGAATATGCGCTGCAACATTTGGCGGCGAGACTGGCTCATATTCCCACTATTAACGCTCATCGCGCCGGACGGGAAGGGCTCGGGCGCGAGTATATAAATGCCCTCCAGCAAGTTTGGGGATTAGCTGTAGATACGTCGACGAACTTAGGAGATACCGAACCTACCTGCCCGCTAACTGGCTTGAAAGCTACCGAGGTAAAAAAGGACTCTCCAGTCGAAAAGGAGGCACGGTGAGCGAGATTTCTGCCCAATATGATGCGGTGATGCTGGTCAGCTATGGCGGGCCGCGACAAATGGAGGACGTGTTGCCGTTTATGCGCAACGCGACTTCCGGGCGGGGAGTTCCTGACGAGAGGTTAAAACAGGTTTCCACCCACTATGGACGTTTCCACGGAATCAGCCCAATTAATGCCCGCAACCTGGAGATTCGCCGCGCCTTGGAGCTGGAACTGAGCCGGCGGGGGGAAGATATCGAAGTCGTAATCGGCAACCGTAACTGGCATCCCTTTATCCATGAAACCCTATGTGACCTGGCTATGCGGGGATTAAAACGGGTGCTGTGTATTTTTACTTCCGCCTATGTTTGCTATTCGGGCTGCAGGCAGTACCGCGAAGACTTAGCGGCGGCGAAAGCCCAGCTAGAAACGCAAGGATTAAGCCTAGAGTTAGATAAAGTGCGCGCCTACTACACTACTGAAGGCTTCGTAGGAGCCTATACGAAACTGCTGGTAGAAGCGGTGCGGAATCTAGAAAAAGACAGTGACCATCTCCCTTATGTCGTTTTCGTGACCCACTCGATTCCCCGTGCCATGCAGGAATGCTCTGGCTCTGTCGATAACTCCCGTCCCGACTATGTGCGCCAACACCAACAGGTATGCTCCGAGGTCGCGGCGAGGGCAAGTAAAGAGCTGGGACGGGAGTTGAACTGGGATTTGTCCTATTGTTCCCGCTCTGGTCCGCCACGAATGCCCTGGTTAGAGCCCGATATTAATGACCGCTTAGCGCAACTGAAAGCAGAGGGCGTAACTGACGTAGTCTGCGTACCTATCGGGTTTATCTGTGACCATATGGAAGTGGTTTACGACCTGGATACCGAGGCTAAAGAAACTGCAGCCCAGTTGGGGCTTAACTATTTGCGGGTGCCAACGGTAGGTACGGAACCTGGTTTTATTGGAGCGCTTGCAGATTTAGTAAAGGAGCGCGCCCAGGAAAAAGCAGGAGGCGAGGTCACCTATGCCCAAGACGCTTTAGAACCCCGATGGCCAGCCTGGGCGCCCCCCGGAGATTCTAGGGGCAGCAAAAATGCTCTTGACCTGCCTGTCGAATTTGAAACTAGAAAAGAATAAACAGCTAAAAGGAGAAAATAATGGCTCACCCAATGCCTAATGACGTATCCCCCGATCCTCGCGATTACAAGGTAGATCCCGAAGAAGTTAATTCCCGTAACAACTTTTCTATGCACGCGGTTTTCGAACTAGCTTTGCCGCTACCTGCCCAGGAGGCAGAGAGAGCAGCTATGGCGCGTGAGCTTGAGGATGAGATTGCGAAACTGGGAGTAACCGTACGCGGCTGGTATGACGTTGCCGGTTACCGCGCAGACGCTGATTTAATGTTCTGGTTCCTAGATGAATCCAATGACAAGCTACAAGATGCCTACCACGCGGTATTGAACTCGCGGCTAGGAGCCCACTTGGTGCCGGTGTGGTCGATTATGAGCGCTCATATGACTGCGGAGTTCAATAAGCCCCACTTGCCTGCCTGCTTCGGTGGTTGGGCGCCCCGCGCCTATGCGGCGGTTTACCCGTTTGTGCGTTCCCTCGAGTGGTATTACCTGCCCAAGGCTAAGCGTAGCGCTATGCTCGCCGAGCACGGTCGCAATGGTGCAGGTTACCTGGATGTAGCGGTGTCTACTTTGGCGACCTTTGCGCTTAATGATTACGAATGGTCAGTTACCCTCGAATCCGATGATATTAACCGGATTATGGGGGTACTGCGTCAGCAGCGGGACTGTGAAGCTCGCCTGCATGTCCGCCAGGATACGCCCTTCTATACCGGCAAGCGGATGGAACTAGCGGAATGGATACAGCGGCAGCGTAACGAAAAATAGCTAACGCCAATTTGCCTTAATTATTAGGTATTCCCTCTTCAATCCCTTCCCCGATAGGGGGGATTGAAGTCCCAGGTAGCTTCGAGAAATTTCCGAATACCCCAGAATGTAGAAAACACGCCGCCCCTCAGGTGGCATATGTCACAACAAGCGAGTAATGTTAAAGCGGTATGTACTTTTCGTTAGCTATCGATATTTTCTGTAAGGAGTGATTAGCTTGGATTCGTCCTTTCTAGCCAGAGTTCCCCTGTTCGAGGGACTAAATCAGGACGCGCAAATGCGCCTATTCTCTATGATGGGGCAAACCACGTTACGGCGTGGAGAAAACCTGTTTGAAGAGGGCGACGATGGCGACCGTTTATATATTGTGGCCGAAGGGAAAGTGAAACTATCCCATCAGTCCCCTGACGGTCGCGAAAACCTACTAGCGGTTTTAGGACCTGGTGAAATTCTGGGCGAGCTCACGCTTTTTGATCCCGGGCAGCGTTCCACTACCGCAACCGCGGTATCTCCGGCGCGTCTAGTTTTCCTAAACCATGCGGATTTAATGGACTTCCTGGACGATAATCCTTCATTGGCGAAACATATGTTGAAAGCACTCGCCAAGCGGCTACGGCGCACCAACGAGGCACTAGCCGACCTGGTGTTCTCAGATGTACCCGGCAGGGTTGCGAAAGCGCTACTGGATTTGGCTGACCGTTTCGGAATCCGTACCGAGGACGGTATTCACGTTCCCCACGATTTGACTCAAGAAGAGTTGGCGCAGCTAGTAGGGGCATCGCGTGAAACCGTGAACAAATCCTTGGCAGAGTTTGTTTCCCGTGGTTGGATACGCCTGGAAGGACGCGCAGTTACCTTGATTGACGTTGATCGCCTAGCCAGGCGCGCACGCTAAATCTAGGGTTAATGCTCTAAAACAGAGCATTAACCCTAGAGCCCCGCAATCAGGTGACTAAAACTTTTGAGGGGGGTGGCAACCATCTGGTTGCCACCCCCCTCAAACTATAAGCATCTAGGCAAACTAGCTGGCAATCACCTTGTTATCTTGGTTATCGTCTGCCGCTTTAACTTTGCGTTCGATTAGGTAATCTTTACGTCCCGCGCGACGAGCACTATGGGAAAGGAAAGCTATTCCCAGCAGGGCTAGACCGGCAAATAACAACATTCCAGAACCACCCGACCATGCCAAATGATGCGCAATATTACTAGGTAGAGCCTGATAGAAATGACCTTGCTGACCAGCATTATCCAAAGAGGTCAAGAACGGATCCAATGCCGCAGCGGTTTTAGCCGGTACAACCAGGAAGAAGGCTCCTCCCACGGTGAGCAGCAAACCGGTAATAAAAGCTCCTAACGAAGAGAATCTTGCTATTAACAGCAAAATAAACACCGCTATCAGAGCGAACGCTACCTCTAGCCACTGACCAGCATCAAGAGCAGAAGTGGGCAGCAACATTTCGCCCCCGCGCGTACGTAGCCGGGTTGCTACATCCAAAACCAAATACCAGGTAACTGGAACAAGCAGTACAAAAAGCAGTAACGACCAAACATGAGCCGCTGCCCGCGAGGGTACCGTAGGTTTAACAGTTGCGCCCTCGAAAATCGTGTCCTCAAAACTCTTTTCCCGCTGCGCAGTGGTTAAGACCTCTTCAGGTTCAGTTTCCTCGACTGAATCCCAATTTGGGGAATCATCTTTTGCAGGAGCAGGGGCATTATCCTGTCCATTAAGCAGCGAATAACGGCGCTCAGCAGTGCTTTCTGCCTCTTTCGCAGTTACCGGTTCGCTGAAGGAAGAATCTTCCTCTACCTTGGGGGTGCGTTCAGTCAGTGATTTGCGCTGCGGAGCCGGCGCTTCAATATCGCCACCGGAATTATCTGAAATCTCCGGTTCGACCTCTGCTTCCGGAAGAGGGCTTTCTTGCTGCTTGAGGAAGTCGTCCTCATTATCGTCTGCACCGGAAATTACGTTATCCACGTGATCTAGCTTCCCTAGGGATTCATCTTCCTCGCTAGAGGACGAGGGCGCAGGATTGAAACCATCACCAGCGATTAAGGAATCATTTCCAGGAGCAGCAGGAGAAGTGTGTTCACCAGGAATCAAGGTATCTTCGGGAGCTTGTTCCTCTTCAGAATCTTCACCTACGAACCAGGTGCGGGTAGTTAAGTCGTTCTCCGGCTCGTTATTACTCATCTGACCTCCAAGGAAATTGTGCAGTCTATACAACCCCACAATAGAATACGCAGACTATTATCGGTGCTAACCGCGCCGCTTAACCTGGAAAAAGTCGCTTTGTGTGCTATCAGATAAGCAGATTACTGTCTAGAGTTAATCAAACTAATCCAGTAATTCGTGCCGCACAATAGTTGCGGAGCGGTCAGCGCCTACCCCGATTACACTGATGCGGCACTCAGACAGTTCCTCTAAACGCAGGATGTAGTCGCGAGCCTTAGCGGGCAAATCCGAAAAAGTCTGGCAACCGCTAATATCTTCTTTCCAGCCGGGCAGCATTTCATAAATCGGCTGGGCGTGATGGAAAGAAGTCTGATCAGCAGGTAAATCATCAAAGCGCTGACCATCGACATCGTAGGCTACACATACTGGAATCTGCTCATAGCGCGAAAGCACATCTAACTTGGTGATTACCAAATCAGTAAGCCCATTAACCCTAGCGGCGTAGCGAGCAACTACGGAATCAAACCAGCCGGTACGGCGCGGGCGCCCGGTAGTTACCCCGAACTCCCCGCCCGCCTGACGTAAGTCCTCGCCCTCTTGACCAAAAAGCTCTGTCGGGAAAGGGCCTTCCCCAACCCGAGTGGTGTAAGCCTTCGCGATTCCAATCACCCGGTCAATGCGGGTCGGCCCAATCCCCGCTCCTGAACACGCACCACCGGCGGTGCAAGAAGAAGAAGTAACAAAGGGGTAAGTCCCGTGATCAATATCGAGCATCGTGGCCTGACCGCCCTCTAAAAGCACCGTTTCCCCGCGATTTAACGCCAGGTTTAGCTCTTTAGTGCAATCAAAAACCATAGGACGCACTCTCTCGACATAAGAAAGTAGCTGGTCGGAAATAGTTTCTGGGTCAATGGGGTTCTCTGAGAACTGTTTTTCAATCACAAAGTTTTTACCCGATAAAGCGGAGCGAACTTTCTGCCGCAAAATCGATTCATCAAATAAATCCTGAATCCGCAGCCCTATCCGGTTCATCTTATCCGCATAGGTAGGTCCAATCCCCCGGCCGGTAGTACCAATCTTGCGTTCGCCCAAAGACCGTTCTGCCAGTCCATCCATGACCTTGTTGTAAGGCGGAATGATATGAGCGTTAGCGGAGATGCGCAGCCGAGAACAATCCACCCCGGCATCTTCGAGCATTTTGATTTCCGCAAACATTACCTCTAAATCAACAACCACCCCATTACCGATAACCGGGGTGACGGTAGGCGAGAGAATGCCGGCGGGGATAAGATGTAAACCAAATTTTTGATCCCCTACTACAATGGTGTGACCAGCGTTATTGCCGCCGTTAAATTTCACCACCCAATCCACGCTCTGACCGACCAGGTCGGTGACTTTACCCTTTCCTTCGTCTCCCCATTGGGCTCCGACAACAATCAGTGCGGGCATGAACTATTCCTCTCGAATAAGGATTTTTACAAGGCTGCTGGCGAGATTTACCCGGCAGCCTTGCACTCTTACTATCCGAGTTTATCTATCTTGCCCTCGAGTTGGTAGCCATGGTGCGGTAGATGAAACTTGAGAGAGCGGAAAAGGCGAGGACGCGTTCACGGAAACCGGGCAGACAGAGTTCTTCCCTAAGGCTGCTTGCCGATACCATGGGGCTATGAGCCTTCGGATATATGATTCTGCCCGTCACCACATCGTGGACTTTGAACCGGTGAAAGCTGGACACGTAGGGATTTACCTGTGCGGAGCCACCGTCCAAGGCTCTCCCCATATCGGACACGTGCGTTCGGCGATTGCATTTGACGTGCTGATTCGTTGGCTGCGCCGCAACGGTTACCAGGTTACCTACGTGCGTAACGTTACCGATATTGACGACAAAATCTTAAATAAATCCGCGGAGGCCGGCTGGGACTGGTGGGCATGGGCGTACCGCTTCGAGCAAGAATTCGCGGCCGCCTATCGCGCCCTCGGGGTGCTGCCCCCGACCTATGAACCGCGCGCCACCGGACAGATTCCCGAACAAATCGCCCTCACCCAGCGCCTTATAGATGCGGGTCACGCCTATAGTGATGGGAATGGAAACGTCTATTTCGATGTTAAATCGTTAAAAGATTACGGCTCGCTGACCCGGCAAAAACTCTCCGATATGCGAACTACCGAGGACGAGAGCCAAATCGATAACCAAACCGAGGCGGGAAAACGCGATCCGCGGGACTTCGCCCTCTGGAAAGCGGCAAAGCCTGGCGAGCCGGAAACTGCTAAATGGGATTCTCCCTGGGGTAAAGGACGCCCAGGTTGGCATTTAGAGTGCTCGGCAATGTCACGGCGCTATCTGGGCGAAGCCTTCGATATTCACGGGGGCGGGATTGACCTGCGTTTCCCCCATCACGAAAACGAACAGGCGCAATCTCACGGTGCCGGTTGGCCATTCGCAAAATACTGGATGCATAACGCCTGGGTAACCATTAAGGGTGAGAAAATGTCGAAATCGCTGGGGAACTCCCTGGTGGTTTCGGAAATCTTAAAAACCACTCCCGCGGCGGTGCTCCGGCTCGCCTTAGGGACTACCCACTACCGTTCCACCGTGGAGTATTCCCCGGAAACCTTAGAGCAGGCGGGGGAAACTTGGAATAAGTTTGCTTCCTCCCTGGCGCGTTTTGCCCAGGCAGCCCCCGAGGTTGCTGAGGCTCGCGCCCCAGAGTTAGCAGCAACCGCCCTCCCGGAGACTTTTTGCGAAGCTATGGACGATGATTTAAATATCGCGGCTGCTCAAGCGGTGATACACGAGAAAATCAAACAAGCTAATACCGCATTTGAAGCCGGGAAAACTGCCGAGGGCGCAAAGGTCGCCATCCAGATTCGCGCCATGCTAGAGATATTGGGGCTAGATCCTCTCTCGGAGCAATGGCGGGAAACAGACAGCGGTAGCGATTCTGTCACTGCTGCTTTGGAAAAGCTCGTAGCTGACCAGCTGGAACAGCGACTTCAGGCACGTAAAGAAAAGGATTGGGCACGCGCAGACGGGATTCGTGATTGCTTGAGCGCAGCCGGAATAGTAATAGAGGACGGAGCAGCTGGCTCCACCTGGCATTTAAGTTAAGGTTTGTAATATGGCAGTTCGCGGAGATCATCACGGAAGACTAAAACGCACCGACAAGAAAGGTGCCCCCAAGGGAAGTGGCGGACCTAAACGCGGTTTGCGGGCAAAAGGACCAACCCCGAAAGCCGAAAATCGTCCTTACCATGCCGCCTATCGCGCCCGTATCCAAAAAGAGCGGCGCGAAGAAACGCAGGCAGCTCAACGCAAGGCGCGCGCTAAGCGTTCCCTAATCCATGTGCGCCGCGGTCACCAATTGGTCGCGGGACGTAACCCGGTATTGGAGGCTCTGCAATCAGATATGCCAGTTAGCCGGGTGTTTGTGGCAGGAAATCTGGCGGCAAATAAGAAACTATCGCTCCTGCTTTCCAAGGCAAGTGCCCAAGGCTCCCCAATTGTGGAAGTCCCCCGCTCTGACTTGGACTTAGCTACCGAGGGAGCGGTTCACCAAGGGGTAGCGATAGAAGTTCCCGAGTTTGCATACAGCGACTTAGAAGATTTGTTTGAAAATGCCGAAAACAACGCTACCCCGCCGTTAATCGTCCTATTAGATGGGGTTACCGATCCTCACAATCTGGGCGCTATTGTGCGTAGCGCGGCCGCTTTTGGGGCCAGTGGGGTAGTAATCCCGCTGCGACGCAGTGCCACTATGAACGTAACCGCCTGGAAAGCCTCCGCCGGAGCTGCGGCGCGCCTACCGATTGCGCGGGTATCTAACCTGGTGAACGCAATTAACCAATGTAAAAAGCGCGGCTGTTTCGTAATGGGACTGGACGGCGCTGGCACGTCCTCGGTACGCGAATCTGACTTAGCTGACGGGCCGTTAGCGCTGGTAACCGGAGCTGAGGGCGACGGGATTTCCCGTTTGGTAAAAGAGAACTGCGACCTGCTTACCCGAATTGAGATTTCCTCCCAAGTTGAATCTTTGAACGCTGCGGTAGCGACCGGGATTGTATTATCCGAGGTCGCGGCGCTTCGCAGGGAAGCGACTACCCACTAGGGGCGCAAGCTAAACCGAGAATCGAGACGCGACATGGCAAGCAGCTTGCTGCAATAAGACGAGTTGTTAAAAGCTGCGGGTTAAAAGTTGCCAGCTTAAGAGCCGTATCCAAGCAAACGTAAAGTTGCCACCAGGGTACAAACGATTGCAAATAGAGCCGCTAAAGTACAAAACACTCGGGGCCAAACTGGGCGAACGTGTTTACGCCACAAATAAATCGTCACTGCCAGACCAAATATTCCCAGGAAAAACCCGAGGGGTACGAACAGTGCGGTAGCGATAGAAGAAATACCGAAAGCCAGGGGTAAAAAGTAGGTGAAAAGTCCGTGGCGAGCACGCGGTGACTTAACTAAAGATTCCAGTTTGGTATCTATGTAATCTGGTTTTACGGGAGCAGGAGGAGTGTTTTCACCCCATCCCATCAGGTCGCCGTATTTGCGTAGCAGCTGTGCGTCCTCAATCCGAACCCGGGCAGCAGCCTTTCCCCAGTTGGAAGCGCCATTAGCCATACTGTCTGCCGCTTGAATAACCTGGAAACCATTCCCGGCTTTAATTACGGTTAAATCAGCTTCCGCTATCGCAACTACCTGGTCAGGGCTCCCCAAATAGGCTTCCAGCTGCTCATAGGTGTAGAGATGAGGCAGGGCAGCGGTTTCCTCTAATTCGCGAACTGTGGAGCGTACGGCTTTAACTATTTGATTTCGGCGCAAAATAGGGGTGGGTGCGAGTAGAGCGGACAGACGCTGAAAATACTCATCTAGCGGAGAAAGCTGCGCTTCTATCTGCAAACACCTCACCTCACCTGTTCATTTGTAAAACTGCGCACAGTTATAAACCGAAAATACTGCTTAACACATATTAGCGCAGTATCAAATGGCGAAAGATAATTATGAATCCTAGCTGAGCTTGGTAAAACTAAAAAGGTTTAACAAGTTAGAGCGGAGAATACAAGGAATGAATAGTAAAACAAGTGTTCGCAGTGTGGTGGTGACCGGTCTGGCGTTATTCGCCATGTTCTTTGGGGCTGGAAACCTGATTTTCCCGGTAATGATCGGGGTACAATCCGGGGTCGAGCAAGTACCGGCAACTGTTGGTTTTATGCTTACGGGCGTGTTGCTGCCGATGGCAGGGATGATTGCCGCCGCAACCTCATCTTCTGGGGTGCTGGGGATTATTGAACGCATCTCGCACTATCCCGGATTGGTTTACTGCTGGTTAATCTTCTTGTCCACCGGAATGCTATATGCGATTCCGCGTACTGGTGCTGCCTCCTACTCCATGTCTTTTCAGGCAGCGGCTGGTGATTCGCACCTTTGGCTATTTGTTTATACCTTGGTTTTCTTCGGAATCGCCGGTTTCTTGTGTCTAAATCCCCGCAACGTGCTTGACCGGATTGGCGGTCTGCTCACTCCGGCGCTGCTAGTTTTATTGGCAGTAATGATTATTGCGGCGGTAGCCACCATGTCTCCTTCGGAGGCAGCTCCGGATCCAAAATATGCCTCAAACCCCACCTTGAAAGGTGTATTTGATGGCTACGGCACTCTAGACGCAATCGCATCTTTCGTGTTCGGCGTGGTGATTATTCGCGCTTTGCGACATAAAGGATTCCAGCCCGGCAGGCAGCTTTTCAAGGTAACTGCACTCTCGGGAGTAATTGCAGCATTCTTCCTGGGGATAATCTACTTCGGTTTGTCGATGGTAGGTTCGCGGGTAGGACGATTAAACCCCAACGTTAAAGATGGCGGTGAAGGTCTGGCATTTGCCGCCCAATACCTGTTCGGTTCTACCGGTCGGATAGTTTTGGGTGCGATTGCTATTTTGGCCTGTCTAACTACTGCCATCGGTCTAATCGAGGCATCAACCCAGTTCTTCCAGGGACTATTCCCGCGGGTATCTCGTCCGGTTTGGGTGATTTTACATGTGGTGGTTTCTTTAGCGATTGCAAACTTGGGTTTGAAGTCACTTTTGGATGCGATAATCCCGGTGATGATGTTCTGTTACCCGATAACAATCATGCTGGTAGTTACCTGTTTACTGGATATTTTCATTCCGGGGCATATGTTCTGGGCTTACCGGCTTTCGGTATGGGTGGCAGCAGCATTCGGTCTGTTCGATGGGATAAAAGCTGCCTGTGGACTGTTTGAGGGGTCACAGGTTGCTGCGCAACTTACTCAATGGATTGATAACACTATCCCGATGGCATCCCTAGGTTTGGGTTGGTTGATTCCCTCGTTCTTAATGTTGGCTATCGGTTTGGCGATTGATATTGCCCAAGGGCGAATGAAGAGCCAGTTAGATTATGACGCGGTGGCCAGGGAACGTAACCAGTCGCTGGTAAGCGCCGGTTTAGCACTGAATGAGGACGAGCTAGACGAAGTTGCGAAAACCCAAGGCGGTCAAGCAACTACCGGAGTCGATAAAGAATCTAGTAACTAACGGCTAGAGTTTTTCTAGTCCCGCCAAGATTACCGGCACTATCCCCAGGAGGATAAATGCCGGTAATTGGCATATCCCCAAGGGAATAACCAGGTGGACTGATAGCTTTTGAGCCGCTTGCCGAGCGCGCTGCTCCCGGTTGGCACGTACTCTGATTCCGCTTCCTTTTAGCAGTGCATCAGGGGCAACCCCATCTTTCCAGGCTGGCTCCAGCGCCTGAGATAGATAGCTTGCCCACTCGGGACTAGTTTTTCCTTTCAGCAGTAAGGACCAGGATTCATTCCAGTTCACCCCAAATAGGAGCGCCTTAGAAACCTGCGTAAGGCGAGGCTCTTCACAGGCAATAGCTAGGGCGCTAAGAACCCGTGGAATTGAAGAACCAGCAGCTAGACCCGCACTTGCTAAATCTAGAATAACTGCCGGATCGAGGGTGCTAATCCGTTTTGGGGCGTTTGGGGTTACGCTGGCTGCATTTTGGGGTTTTTCCGGTAAAAACCAAGGTAGAGCGCCCAGGAAAAACCAGATGCTTAGATAAAACATGACTATGCCTTTTCAGCTTGGGAAACTAGACGAAACATCCAAAACATTCCCGCTAGCAAGGCGATAACCCCACCCAGCGCGCTAATCGTGGCGAGACCACCCGAAAAAATCGCTGCCAAGGGATTAGCTCCCAAGAGGACACCCAGAGCAATTCCTCCTAAAGGTAAGAATCCGAGTATCAGGGCGGAGGTTTTCGGTGCGGTCAAAGCAACTTTGCGGGCGCGAGCGGCGCGAGATGCTTCAGTGAGCGAGTCAGCGCAACCGGTGAGTACCTGCGATAGGGGCGCGCCAAGCGCCTGTGAAAAGCGCACAGCAGCTAGTAGACCAGTTAAAGAATTCCTTTCCCAACTGGTTAAATGGGGCTTAATTGCTGCCTGCAAATCGCTAGCATCAGCACTGACAGGAGGGTCGAAGCCGTGGCGAGGCAAAGTTTTTAACCAGGCACTTTCAGTATCTGACCCGGCATTTAGACGGCTAGCCACCTCAATTACTGCCGCAGCCAGGTGAGGTTTGGAGCTAAAGCGGCGCGAAAAGGAGGAACGACAATGCTGGCAAAGGTTAGCCACCCAGGTAAGTAGAATGCTTTTAGGAGTTGGATTAATCGGATTTACAGCATCCGGTAGATGCCAAGGTAAAGCCATCAGAAACAATAAAACAGCCAGAAAAATAGTGGTTTGCCAGTTCATTACGCCTCCGGTAGGTTCTCAAGATTAATATCGAGTAGCGCTGATAACTCGCGCCAATACTCCCCACGCAGCAAATTCCCGGCGGGACTAACCTGTAAGGCTAAACCGGCAGCTAGCCGTCCTCTATCCCAAAAAGGGATTCCAATCTCGGAAATATAGCGCCTGGTTCGCCCCTGCTCACTACAGCGACGAATCTGCAAAAATGCATCTATTCCCGCCACGACCTGCGCCCCAATAGTCGATTCCGGCATTAGAGCCAAGGCTCCCAGTGCCACCAGGCGAGCAGGTACATCGGTGACCGCATTGGCATGAACTGTAGCCCACGTGCCCTCATGCCCGGTGTTCATCGCTGACAGTACTTCACGAACCTCTGCACCTCGACATTCCCCCAGCACAATCCGGTCAGGTCGCATCCGCATAGCTGCTCGCACCAGCTGTGACATAGGGACGGCTCCCGCTCCCTGGACATTGGCTGCACGCTCTTGCAGATGAATTAGGTGAGGGTGGGAGGGGAAAAGCTCAGACACTTCCTCGATACACACGATTCGCTGATTCGCCGGCACCATTTCGAGCAGAGCAGACAGCAGGGTGGTTTTCCCGCTGCCGGTAGCGCCCGAGATAAAACAGGAGGCGCGCCGCTTAACCAACGCGGTGATTACCGGCACTAATGCTGGCGGAACGGTTCGGGATTTAACTAGCTGAGCAAAGTTGAGCCCCCTTGCCCGCGGACAACGTAAGGAAATTACCGGATAGGGAACCGCCAGGGGAGGTAATACTGCGTGTAGACGAATCCCGCCAGGCAACGTGCCGTCAGCAATCGGTGCCGCATCATCTAGGCGCTTTCCCGCTGCCCCCGCTAATCTAACTGCCAAGGATCGTAACTTAGAGGCAGAGCCGAAGTTAAGGGTAGTTTTGCTTAGACCACTGCCGCTATCAACCCAAACCTCAGACGGCCCATTGATTAAAATATCAGTGACTAAGGGATCTTGAATCAAGGGAGCAAGCTCGGGGCCAAAGCCAGCAAGCTCAGCATTTATATTCGCCAAATCGGAAATTAGATGGCTCATTCCGGCAGTGGGAGCACTTCCGGTACGAACTACCTCAACTGGAGAATGCCCCTCGGCTATTTGTAGACGTAAATCAGGGTTTAGGGTGTCGCGGTCAGGAGAAGTAAAAAGGGCGTTACCGATACGCAAGCGCAGGTTTTGAATAAAGCTCATTGCGCGTCCTCAAGAATCGTTTGTAGCAGCCGGGTTACTTGGTTTTGGAAAACACCACCCCAGGCGAGCCCTAAACCTTGCCGTTGAATATGTTTAAGTTCGCGGCAAAAAGAGAGAGTCCCTTGGCTTGGTTTTGATAGAAAAATCCTTTTGGGGGCGCGGTTAGTAACTATTAGCGCATCAGTTTTACAAAGTATGCGCAGGTAGTAGCGGTTTTCTGAAGCGTGGCGATAATCAGCTATCACCAGGTTCTTTCCAGTAACTCCCGGGCTTAAATCCCCAGATTTAAGCTGACCCCAATCCCATATAACCAGTGAAAACGCGCGAGAAAGTAGTGAAGTTACATAGGCGATATGTCGCGGATTTCGGCTGCCTAAGCTAAGAAAACGAGTTCTGGCTACCCGAGGTAAAACCTGACGTAGACGAGAAACCATCAGGTCACCCTCGATATTAATAGACGAAAAGTCAGGGATTGCGGGAAAACCCAGACGGCGTAACCCAGGAGAATAACCGGAGGGAGAATCTTGGGGACAGCTGCTGCTAGCATCCACATATACCGAGTTAGTAGCGCTGTTAGCCAGTCCGAAAGCAACCGAAGAACAGCCAGAGCCCGCTGTCAAACCAAAAACGTTAATGCAGGTAGCTTTAGGAGGATAGCAAAGGTAATCCACCCGCGCTAAAAACGAGTTTAGTTCACAAGGAAGCTGGAAAACCCCTGGTAATGGCACAGTATGGTGAGAGAAATCTGCCCTAATTACGGCTAGATTAGGGGGTAAAAATCCTAGGTTAGCTTCAGGAGGTGCAATCGCTAGGCTTAACTGGCTACTTTTAGGCAGAACCACAGTGGTAGCCCGAAAACTGGCAAGGGAAATCATTTGCGATAGAAACTTTAGCTGCGCAGGTGGAAATCCCCAGAGTAAACAAGTTGGGGAATCGGTCGCAGGCAGCGGCAGCCGGGCAGATGCTGATAGGACTGCTGACATCGCCCACCCCCATTTAGTTGATTACCGGTGCAACTCCAAGATTGGGATTTCCGGGTTATATAGGGCAAAAGTGCAGAGAATCTCTACAGGATTGTGCGGGATTATCTACCCTTGGGGACAGAGATATTTGCAGGTGGAAACGAAACTATCGGGATTACCCTATTTGCGTCCTCGGCGTTTAGATTGTTTCGAGCGTTTCCCGCTAGAAGTGCTCCCCAAATCCAGGTAGCTTAAAGCGCGCAAGAACAGATTACGGCAAAAATCACCGAAAGAACGCATAACCTGCGTCAACTTGTTCCAAATCGGGGCGACACGGGGATGCTTACGAAAGACCACAAATGAGGTTCCCAAAATGACCAGGATTATCAGGAAGCCGATTGCCCATTTTTGGTTCATAGTTATACCCGGATGATCCTGCCCGCGTACTTCAAAACCTTTAACCAAGACTTGCGGATTTTTCCAGGTGACAGTGTTTCCTTTCATGCTCGCCCCGGAATAGCTGTCAGTTTTAAGAACCGGACCGGGGAAAGAAATCGACAGGCTGAACTGGTCGGTTTGGGTATCCAAAAAATCTAGGCTCTGCACCGGGTCAAGTTTGACCACATAGCTGTCACCAACATGTTTAATGGTTACAAAAGGTTTTTTGGCTTGCGAAATATGCTGCGCCTTGACGGTAATTGTGCAATCGGAAAGCTGGTCAGTGGATTTATCGGTGATGGTCACTTGTGCAGTCTTGAGATAATCCTCGATTCCGGGAATCTGGTCTTTGCATTTAATATCTTGCGCAGTACGGGGCTGCATCAGGTGCGTGCTGAAAGAGTAGGTGTCGTTATCGTAAATCTGCATTTGAGTATAGGACTGGCAGGCAGAAAGAATCAGCGCCAAAGGCAGCAACGTTAAGGCTAGGAGCCGTTTACGATTCACAATCTGCCTCCCTTTATGCAAAATACCAATCCAGATACCCTTTCCCACTTTTCCTTACGCCTTTAATCATAGTGTAAAGGGCGCAAATGCTAGCCAAAGCCGCAATTTACTCTCTAGAAGAGTTTTTTGCGCGCTAAATCTGGCTTCGTTCTTGGTAGGGGTTATGGGTCGCCGATTTTGAGTAAAGACGGTTAGGAGGACGCATGGGGACTTGTCGGGGTGTCTGGGATTCATCGCGCAGTTTACCCCGATTGCGTAGGTTGGGTTCTTAGGGAGGAGGAAGGAGGGTCCAAGCTGAGGATGAAAAAGGTTGTTCGAGGGCGTGCTGGGAGGCGATAAGGAGGGTTTTAGACTGCGGAGTGCGTACCGGGGTGAGCGAGGCGCGGGAGCGTCTCTTTAACTAAAAGCCGGTTTTGAACATGGCTAACGGCCTAAAGTAGCTACTCTATGAGTCAGGTCACAGCTATTTTGGCTAACTTTTAGAGCTGCGCACTAGAGAATGCGGGAACTATGACAGACAATAGAAGAGTAAGAGCAACCACGTGTTGCCGTGTCTACTGCCGCAGGAGGCATTATTAAATGACAGTGAATGAGAAAGATATTCTGGCTGCTGCCCCAGCAAACGCACCTAAAGAAGTTGTTGATTGGGTGGTAAAGATTGCTGAATTGGCCAAACCCAAGGCTATCGAGTTCTGTGATGGTTCCGAAGCTGAATGGACTCGCCTAACCGATTTGATGGTAGAAACCGGGATGTTTACCCGCTTGAATCCCGAAAAGCGTCCTAATTCGTTCCTGGCTCGTTCCCTTCCCTCCGATGTGGCTCGTGTAGAGTCCCGCACCTATATTTGCTGCGAAAAGGAAGAGGATGCCGGTCCGACCAACAACTGGTATGACCCGGCTGAAATGAAGAAAATCCTGAACGAAAAGTTCGATGGTGCTATGGCTGGTCGCACCATGTATGTTATTCCCTTCTCCATGGGGCCGCTGGGTGGCCCGATTTCCCAGCTGGGTATTGAAATCTCTGACTCCCCCTACGTGGTCTGCAATATGCGAATCATGACCCGCATGGGAGCTAAGGCAATGGATTTGATTAACGAGGGTCGCCCCTGGGTTCCGGCGGTTCACTCCGTTGGCAAGCCGCTTGCCGAGGGCGAGACTGATGAAGCCTGGCCTTGCAATGACGAAAAGTACATCACTCACTTCCCTGAAACCAACGAGATTTGGTCCTTTGGTTCTGGTTACGGCGGGAACGCCCTGCTGGGCAAGAAGTGCTACGCCCTGCGTATTGCTTCCACCATGGCTCGCCGTGACGGCTGGATGGCAGAGCACATGCTGATTCTGCGTCTAACCGACGAAAAGAGCGGTCAGCAGTATCACGTGACTGCTGCTTTCCCCTCTGCCTGCGGCAAGACCAACCTGGCCATGCTGCAACCCACCATTCCGGGTTACAAAGTCGAAACCGTTGGTGACGATATTGCTTGGATGCGTCCTGGCGAGGACGGAACTTTGCGGGCTATCAACCCTGAGGCTGGTTTCTTCGGGGTTGCTCCGGGCACCTCGTACAAGACCAACCCGATGGCTATGGAGACCATGAAGGAAAACACCATCTTCACCAATGTGGCTCTCACCGATGACGGTGACGTCTGGTGGGAAGGCATTGACGGAGACACCCCTGCACATCTGATTGATTGGCACGGCAATGATTGGACTCCCGAGTCCGGCGAGAAAGCTGCTCACCCGAACAGCCGTTTCACTACTCCTGCCTCTCAGTGCCCGATTGTTTGCCCCGATTGGGAAGCTCCGGAGGGCGTTCCCGTTACCGCCATTTTGTTCGGTGGACGTCGCGCCTCCAATGTTCCGTTGGTTGCTGAACAGTATTCCCCGGCTCACGGCGTATTCATTGGTGCTTCGGTAGCATCGGAGCAGACCGCTGCCGCTGAGGGCGCGGTTGGCTCACTGCGTCACGATCCCTTCGCAATGCTGCCTTTCTGTGGCTACAACATGGCTGACTACTGGGGTCACTGGCTAGAGATGCAGGATAAGCTGGGCGAAAAATTCCCCAAGGTTTACCAGGTTAACTGGTTCCGCAAGGACGAGGACGGCAACTTCTTGTGGCCGGGCTATGGTGATAACTCTCGCGTATTGGATTGGATTGTGCGGCGCGCATCTGGTCAGGTGGATGCGATTGAGGGCCCGACCGGGTACTATCCTCGTTTTGAGGACTTCAACCTAGAAGGTCTGGATTTGGGTAAGGATGAATGGGACAAGATGTATGCCATTGATCCTGATGCCTGGTTAGCCGAGACTGACGACACTGAACAGTATTTCTCTCAGTTCGGTGACAAACTGCCGAAGGCCATTTCCGAGGAGCTAGCTAAGCTGCGTGAGCGCTTGCAGGCTCTAAAGTAGTTCTGTTAGCTAACAGAGTTCTTTAAGTTATAAGGGCGGGGTGACCGGAAACGAAGGTTTCTGGTCACCCCGCCCAACTTGTCAGCTAGGGTAACCAGAGGCTACCTTTCCCGGCCGCTAATAGATTCTTGCCAATCCCATAAGAGATAGCCCGATCTGCCAGCGCCACCACCTCCTCAGTGAGAGGTGAAACCCCGTAGAGCAGCTCAAAGGCTAAGCGAATAGTTTCTTCCCGCTCCATGCTGTTGGTGCGAGAAATCTGCCAGCGCAACGCATTTACCACCTCGGTTAGGGTGAGCGAGCCTAGTTTACGTGGCAAACCAATTGGGGATTGCAGGGCGATATTCCACTCATCCGGATCCACGTCCGCCGGCCAGACTGTCCGCATTCCCGGCTCGGATACCAGTTTCAAATCGGAAGATAGACAGCGACTAGCTTCGTCTGGGCGTTGGTCGTTATATTCAATCCGGTATTTTTGGCACAGCCGACGCGCCAAAAATGCGAGCGGCATCGGACCTTCTGCGCTAATAATACTTTTTGCAAAGGAAGCGGTAGAGCCAGCAACAGCCGGCTCGTCCAGGCTCTTCTTGGGTCGGGTAAAACGCGGCCGGTAATCAAAATATCCGCGCACGTGAATCGTAATTAACTTGGTTGAGGGCTGCCGGTCAGCCTCAGCTAGTATCTCTCGCTGTTTTGCAGGTGCCGATAGGGTGACCCGTGAGGGGGTGAGTGCGCTTTGAGCCGGTTTTCGTAAATCAGAAC
>CABQYA010000013.1:0-18750 GCA_902468275.1 uncultured Urmitella sp.
CGGAGCTCGTACGTATCCTCGAAAAGCTGTAGGCGGGAAGGACACCTCTTGGGAGAAGACGAGATGGCACAGGCAACGATAACGCCAACGCTGCGCGGCGACACATTCGCGTCCACGTTCACCGAAGTGGCCCATTCGAACACGTTAGGTCTTCGAAACGACGAACAGTTACGCCTGTTCCATCTGTCTATCCAAAACAACCGCTTCGACCACACAGCCCTCATCAAGTTCCTCAAACGCAACGTTGGACGCTACGTCTTCTCCCGCGCCGAATACGAAGGTTACAAACAGCGAGACGATCTCGAAGAAGTTGCTCTCGACGCGGTAAACCGGATGCGTTCACAACAAGACGGCATGGGGTTGGGCGAAATCTTGCTCTACGTCCTGCTCGAACAAATCCTTGAAGCACCCAAAGTGATGAGCAAGATCGAGCTCAACCAGGCCCGAGGCCAGATCCACAGCCGCTGTGACGCCATCCACCTACTCACACCAGACGGTCAGCGAACCACCAGCAGCATCGTGTTTGGAACCTCCAGCGTTGTGGGCAACATTGGGGATGCCATCACTGCAGCATTCGAGCGCGTCGTAGACATCGAAAAGAACCGAACACGCGAAGTTCAGCTCGCCGAGCAAACTGTGTTCACCAAGACCCTCGAGCCAGCAACAGCAAACTACGTCAAAGATCTGCTAATCCCGAAGCCGGGTGGGGCACCCGTGTTCGATACCGCTTATTCGATGTTTCTGGGCTATGACATCGGTCTCGATCCGAAGAACTACAGCAACCAGCGATATCGGGCTGCGCTCGATCAGAAAATGCAGGGCGATATCGCAGCGCACGCCCAAATCATCGCCAACGAGATCAACACCCGAAACTTGGATAATTACTCGTTCTACATCTATGTTTTGCCACTCAACGAAGTAGACGTCGATGCGTGCGCGATCATGGATGGGCTCGTGGACGGGCCAGGTGGTAGCCATGTCTGACAAGCAAGTAACCGTCGGCGATCTCGTATTTTCTGACATCGACTCCAACGAATTCCTCAAACAGCTGTACGCCAACCTGCTCTACAATTACGGCTTACATCGGTTGGGGTTGGTGGATCGTCACCCATACGACGTGGATCTTGAAGCCGCCCTGCGGTTCGCAGACCTGCTGTCGAAATCAACCCACCCCACCAATCGTGACCGGCACAGGGTGTGGGCGCAAGAAATCGCGCTCCTGTGCCACATCCTCTACCCAGACGATCCGCACACGCAGGCATACGTTCCTGCAATCTTCACCACGCTAGGTAACTACCCAGGCCTGAAGCAGTTGGGCGTGACTTCCGATGCGGGCGTCCTCGACGCCGCATTCAACGCCTACCAAGCCGAGTACCTCACCGTGCCCGGTGACAAATCGATGAAGTTTTTCGCGCCGCAAAAGAAGATCTACGACCGCCTGAACGACGGCAAGTTTTCCTTCTCAGCTCCAACGTCGCTGGGTAAGTCCTTCATCATGCGCACCTTCATCACCAACCAGATCAAATCCGGGGTGACAGCCAACTTTGCGATCATCGTGCCGTCAAAAGCGCTGATCAACGAGACCCGCTCGAAACTGATCGCTGACCTCGGCGAAGACCTTGAACGGCACAACTATCGAATCGTCAGTGCCGCTGGTGACATCGTGCTCGAAGGCGATCACAACTTCATCTTCGTGCTCACCCCAGAACGCTTGCTTTACCTTCTGATCGGCAAACCTGCAATCGAATTCGAGTACGTCTTTTTCGACGAATCACACAAACTCTCAGGCAAGAACAGCCGCGCCCCGTTCTACTACCAAACCGTGACAATCCTTCAACACCGCCACAGACCACCACACTTCATCTTCGCTTCACCCAACATTCCCAACCCAGAGGTATTCCTAAGGCTGGTTGATCCAAACTCTGACGAAAATGAAACCAACGCGGTCGCAACCCAGTATTCGCCAGTCGCGCAATTCAAATACCTCGTCAACCTGCACGAGAACACCATTTCCAGCTACAACGACCACACCCAAGAATTCACGCACCTAGCCTCACTTCAAGCTCAGGACGCTACCGCACAGGGCGTAACCCGATTTGTTAGTGAATCATCACGAGGTTCAGATCATCGTGGGCAAACCATCGTGTTTCATTCTGCCCGACATCACGCAGTGCAAGCGGCGCGTGACTATGCCCAGGGTTTGGCAGACCTCAACGATAAAGACTTGGACGCTCTCGCAAAAGACATCGAACGCGACGTCCACGAGGACTACTACCTCAGCGGTCTCATCCGTAGAGGCGTCAGCTACCACATCGGCTACCTCCCGCCAGCGATCCGCGAACGCATCGAAGGCCTGTTCCGCGAAGGCAAAATCTCGACACTATTCTGCACCAGCACGCTCCTCGAAGGAGTCAACCTTCCCGCCGACAACCTCGTCATCACAACCAACAAAATCGGCAGAGCAGGAATGACAGCAGTCGACTTCAAGAACCTGATCGGCCGAGTCGGGCGTATCGAGTTCAACCTCTACGGCAACGTATTCATCATCGTGGGCAACCAACTTGCATCCGAGCAAAAGGCCAAGGAACTCCTACAAGCGAACGTTCCTGCACAGAAGCTATCCGTGCAAACTGACTCACAAATTATCAGCAAGAAAATGAAGCAAGGTGTCGTCAAGGATCTACAGGAAGGTCGCATCGAATTCTCCAAAGGGAATGAGAGGTATGAGCGTTATGATATGAAACGCAAATTCGGTCTCATGCTCTTGCGCGACATCACTACCGGACGTCAAAGCCTGGTGCGTGAAGAATTCTCTGACTATCTTGACGAACAGGCTACCAACAGCATTATTGCTACTTTCTCGCGACGCGAAGGCCAACAAGATGACGATATCAATGTCTCCGTTGACCAGGCAGAAGCGCTGACGCACGCAATCCAAGCTGGACTCCAGTATCCACAACTTTCTCCAAACGGAAAGTTCAGTTACGACGAGACCCTCGCGTTTCTTCAGCGGCTTGCCTCAATCTTCAAATGGCGAATTTACAATCCCGAGACGTTAGGGAGAACAACCAAGGGAAGTGACCAGCTCGCTATGCTGTCCTGGTACACCGTCCTCCTGTTGCAATGGATGGAGGGACACGGTTTGCGTTCCATCATGAATCGTGCAATCGAGCATCACCGGAAAACTGGAATTGTGTGGATCAATCGGCAACCGAATCGCTACCTAGATTCGAAAGAACACCGAAACCTTGTTTTTAGTGACACGCTTGAAGCTATTGAGCAAGTAATCCTTTTTGAACTATCGAATTACTTTCTTAAATTCTCCAACGAATACAAGAAGGTCCACGGAAAAGAGCAGTTCGACAACGACTGGTACGAATACGTCGAGTACGGCACAACGAAACAGGAAACCATCCTTCTCCAACGACTCGGATTCACCCGCGAGAGCGCCACTTACATTCGAATCAACGTCTCCAATGCAATCTTCCTTCACGAAGGAAAACCCCACCTGAACCCGATTCTCCTCGAAAGCTCGAACATCAACGTCCGCAAAGAAGCCAACGAAATCAGATACAACGTGCCAGAAGCCTTCTCGATGCCAGATTTCTTGTTCTAACACCCTCGTCTGATACCCGCTAACGCAAGCATTCCCGCAGACCCCCTCAACCAGAAACGTGCCCCTGCCGCGCGGACGTCATGGCGACGAGCACCAGATCACCGGACCTCCAGCGAGCCAACGAACAACCCCAGAAACGACAAAACCCCTGCTCAACAGGGGTTCAAGGACTCAAGCGGCTTTTATCATTTTCGACGTCTAAGTATCTGAACGTAGGTGCAAGCACAAGCGCGGAACGCGCTTGTGCTTGTGACCGGAGTGAGGAAGGGTCGTAGGGAGCGCAGCGACCGAGTAGCCGCTCAAAGTCTGACTAGAAGGGCTTGTCCCTGATGGTTATTTTGATGTTTATCTCGGCTAGGAGCCGGGCAGTCATTACATCGGATTTACTTCACATGCGACTAGTTAATCGCCTTCGTAGACGCTTGTTTTGCTTCACCCTCAATCCCTTTTATTGCTTTGAGATAATCTTTCTCAACTGGAGATAGGGTTTGAGTTTGGAATTTGCGGTACTCGCTGATTGCTTTATCCACAGCTTTCCGGTGACTAATCTTCCCAGCACCAGAAAGAATAGGTTTGCCGGTAGCAGTCAAGATTTTGTCGAGATGCTCGACAAAATCGACCATGCGCATAGGATGATGACTCATCGCCTGGACTTCAGCGAAATCGAAATAACCAGACACCAACCGGTTCAAGATTGTAAGCTCATTTTCACTCAGGTAATTCTTAGCGATTTTTACCTCAGCCAATACCGGTAAGTCACCTTTGAAAGTAGTCAGTCCCATGAATGGTTGATTGGCATCAGCACGCTCATAGATTACCTCAGCAGCCGTGTGCCCATGCGTGGCGTAATGAAGTTTGTTTTGCACCATTTTAAAAAATGCAATTGACTCAGCACTACGCGGGTCATAGTCAATACTCGTGGCATATAGGTCAAGAACTTGCCGGTACATGACCTTTTCTGAAGAACGAATGTCACGAATGCGCTCCAGCAGCTCACGCCAATAGGAGCCGCCACCAGAGTTTTTCAACCGCTGATCATCAAGAGCAAAGCCCTTGATCAAATACTCTTTTAGTCGCTCAGTTGCCCACTTACGAAACTGCGTTGCCGTTTTCGATTTCACCCGGTAGCCCAGCGAAATAATCATGTCTAGGTTGTAGTGGGTCACCAAGTAGCGTTTGCCGTCAGCGGCAGTTGTTCGGAATTTCCGAACAACTGAATCTTCGTCCAGTTCACCTTCTTCAAAGATATGCTTTATGTGCTCACTAAGATTGGATTTTGAGGACTGAAACAACTCTGCCATCTGTGCTTGAGTTAGCCACACCGTTTCCCCTTCAAGATACACCTCAATATCAGCGGCGCTATCAGGGTTTTGGTAAATCAGCACCTGCCCAGTATCAGCTTGGGGATTAGCCTCTTTCTCGTTTGGAACCTTATCCATCACACCCCCTACATCGCGCAAACGAATGACTGTAAATTGACAGACCTCTTTAGGAAGTTTATGCCATTTCTTTCCAAAGCCGACATGCCTACCCAAAACATCTGCAACTCGTTAGATATACCCCTGTTTGATATTCTCTAGGGTCGTAGGGAGCGCAGCGACCGAACCCCCGCTCGAAGCGAGCGTGATACCTACACTGATATACAGCCTAAGTGAACACCGTCAGAACACGCTAGCCACCATCGGATAGAATAACTCTGCCTCAGACTTTGGATTTAGCGCAAACGCGTACGGTGTTAAAAAAGGATACCAGTGGCATCATATTGTCGAGCAATCTACTATTAAGAACCGCGGCTTTAACGCGCGATGGATTCATAACAAAAATAGCCTAGTTCAGTTTCCTACTGCGGTTCACCAGAAATGTATTAACTCATGGATGTCAAAGAAAGGCGTTAGGAAGTTTGGTGCTGCTACAGGCAAGAATCAGACGCTACATCAATGGGCGCACTCCCAAAGATTCGAGAAGAAACCCAGCGTAGTGTGTCTATATTGGAGTACCGCGGCGTGTCGATTTAACTGGTAGGAGATGACCTATGATTCCTGTTAGTGGATTCAAAGAAGAAGTTACGAAGTGGCTTTCAAATCAGGGTGTAACAGGTCTTGTTCCTCAGCCTTGTTTTTTGTTTTCTGAGGCCTCCTTTGAACCAGGAGACGCCAGTTTAGCCGATTACTTCACCGGCGGCGCGTGGATTTCTTGGCTAGGAGCGGTGGAATCTCGGGTTAATCCCAAATAGGTATTAGCCCTCCTCTGTGGAAGTCTATTACTGCTACAGGACACAGAAGGATGCTTTACACCTGTTTACGAACTAGCGTAATCGTTCTATCCGCTTTTGCAGCGACAGAAGGATCATGGGTGACCAGCATGAGGGCGCAGTTACGCTGGCGAACCTGGGTAAGCAGTAACTCCATAGCTTCTTCGCGTAACTCTGTATCGAGTGCGCCGGTGGGTTCATCTGCCAGTATCAGCTTGGGGTTATTGATAAGGGCACGCGCGAGTGCTGTCCGTTGACGTTCACCTCCAGATAGCTGTTCTGCCATTCGAGATTCTTCCACGTCGAGTTCACTTAATAGTCGTGACGCTTCATCGTGAACGGTCGAATCGTTCTTGTCCCAAAGTAAGCGTGGCAACATAACATTATCGAGTGCGGTGTATCCGCTCATGAGTTCACCGTTTTGAAACACGACACCAATTGTGGTTGAGCGCAGACGTGCTAGCTGATTAAATTTAAGATTATTGACGTTCGTGCCATCAACTAGAACACTTCCTTCCAGCGGACGGTTCATGCCGAGGATTGTGGTCAAGAGGGTGGTCTTACCAACACCAGAACGCCCCATAATTGCCACGGTTTCTCCCGCATCAATCTCAAGATTAAACGCAGTAAACAGCGGGTTATTATAACCACACGAGAGATTACGACATTCTAGTATGCTCATTTTAGCTCTTTCCCGGCAGCCAACTAGCGGCTTCTTTATTAACTAGGACGTACATGAGAATTGCTTGGGTAAGAATAAAAACTAGGTAAATGATTCCCATACTGATTATGAACATCCAGGGGAAGAATTCACCAAACTTAAAAAAGAACTGGCTCGCGAGAAAGATGCCGACCCCTATGGAGGCTATTCCTGTCACCGAATTAACTACTGTGTTACGCATCGCCATGGTTCGGGCAATAACAGCAGATTTTCCAGTCAATGATGCCATAGAAGCGAATTCTCTGGCACGAGCAGTCGTTTCCCGCGCGTATTGCATCCATACTGAGGTCATTGCATAAATGAAACCAAGCACAGTAAATAACGTCAACCAGGTTGCCTGCTGTCTATAGGTCTCCGCTATCGCCCTTTCGCTCTCTCCATCAATAATTGACAGAGGGGTTATAGGGGTATCGAACTTAATTCCCTGGATTTGTGATAGCAAATCCTCTTCTTGCTCAGAAATCGTATAAATCCAGACCCACCGAGAGGATAACGATATTTCATCGAGTAGCGCACCATATTCAGGAACTAATCTATGCTGGACATAGTCTTGAAGATAATTAGGGTTCACCTGTCCTGCACTTATTTCTGCAACGCCTTGATTATAGGTCGCTACATAAACAGCCAGTTTAGGGTCACTAGAAGCTATATTAGATGCCGCATTAGCTAAACATGACGCGTAATCTCCAGAACAAGTCAGTGATGTCTTCACAACTTGGATACCTTCCGGAGGTCTGGGTGGAGGATCTTGAGCTCCCGAGATGATTCCAAACAAAGCTACGAGAATCACTCCGACAGCAACGAAACCTCCTGCCAAAGCACCAGTTCGAGAAGCTTCATAGGGGTGGTTACTTATCCAGCGAAAGAATATGCCAGTTCGCAGATTTATACCTCGCTTTTTCGTAACACAATCCGTCACGACGGTGCACAGAACTGCGAGAGTTGAATGCAGTCCCAAAATCACTAAGAAAACTGTAAGCAGGATTAAAGGAAGCACAAGGATATCTGGAATATTCAACCAGAACACCCCCATTATAGTTGCAATAACAATTCCAAGCCCGAAAAGCAAAAGTCTCGTTCCTGTACCGAAAGACCAACGTATACCGGAGTGGGTGCGGGTTTGGCGCAAATTCGGCCAGGCTAAGTAGAAAAAGGTGATACTTGTTGCTAGTGCAAGATATGCGATTAATCTTAAGGACGCATCAAGATAGATATCGGAGTGAAGCCGAAAACCCGTGAAAGGTAAACGCACATATCCTAGCACCAGAACAAGGATGACTAACGCAGCTAGACTAACCCCCAGCAAATACGGTTTATAGAGGTAGGCAACCGAGTGCCTAATGAGTTTACGGCGTGGAGCACCGATACTCTCAAGCACGAACCGTTCTCCAGCAAGTAACTCCGCTACTGATTCACGGGTAGCCCGCAGGTTGAGAATGAGGGGGAAAATAAAAATTAAAAGAGCCACCGGTAATAAGTACTGTGACCATTGCTCATAGTTCACGTCTCCAAAGAGGGCACCTTTACGGGTATCTTTGGCAAAACCTGAGGAGAAAAACACACCCTCTTCATTTCGCGCCAAATCAATAAAAGCTTTCCCATTGCTCGGTCGATAATAGACGACAACTTCGCCATCTAGAATCACCGTGTCATCAATTACCGCTTGAATCGACCCAAACTGGCGCTCCAAAATATCTGAATATTGTTTTGCAGCCTTAGACACTGCGATTGTCCCTGGCTCGAGCCATTTTGTTAATCCTGCAGGCAACTCACTGTCACCACTCAGCGGTTCAAGCTCCAATACCCCTACAAGGTGAGAATCAATATAAGTATTATCCACTCGATAAGCAAAGCTCGCGTTCTCCTCATCGGAGATATATACCGGTGAACGCGAGCTTGCTATCGATCCTCTTGAATCGAGCTCAGCATGAATCGCCGCTAAGGCGAAAAAACACATCACCACAAAGAATGAGGTTAGCCCTACAGCCACCCGCTGAATCCGGTGTGGATATGCCATTTACACTCCGAGAACTAGAAAATCCAAGCTCCGCACTAATCTCACTTCTTTCTATATAAGAGTTGATAGTAATTTTTGAGAACGCGAGTAAGTGTCACACCTAAGAAAAGTATGTCGCCTCACACCCCTATCCTAGTGGACGCTCCCTCTATCACGTCACGATTTCCCGAGGATAATTTCGGACGCTGAGCAATTCACGGAAGTTTTCTAAATCAATTTATTGACCCCTACACTTTGAGCAGCCAATAAAATAATGGCTCGCTATGGTATTGGAGAATTGATTTCACCCGGCGCGCAGAAAAGGCTCTGAGCAAGATTGACGCTACCTCCGCGAAGCGCATCCTAAAAGAACTCCATACTGTCAGCCAGCTAGATAACCCCCGCTCAAAAGGTAAAGCCCTAAAAGGCGAACTAACCGGCTACTGGCGTTACCGCGTGGGAAACTACCGGATTATCTGCGACATCGTGGATTCACAGATGCTGGTCCTCGCAATTGATTTAGGACACCGCCGCGATATCTATGAACGATGAAAAGCTAAAGTAAGTTACACTGACAAAACCTCTTCCAATCAGCATCACCCGCGATTATCTTCCAGCGAGGTTCTACCGTCCTACCCAAGGCAAAACAGGCGAAGAAGGCTTTTTAATCTTTGAGTCACGAACTAAGATAGCAATATGACAATCACGACCAATCCGGTTTCAGCGAGTGCTCCATCCCTAGAGCGGCTTCGTGCTGTCAAGGGGGACGTACGTGATGTCATTAAGCGCCATAAAGGCACTGGAAAATACTGGGTTTTTGGTTCGGTTGCCAGGGGCGAAGCAACCAGAGATTCAGATTACGACTTGTTGGTGGAGTTCCTTCCGGGTGCAAGCTACTTCAACTTGGCAGCTTTAGAAATTGAGTTAAGCAAGATGCTGCACAACCCGGTTGAGATTATGCCGAGCTCTTCTCAAGGGTACGTGGCAGAGCACGCACGTTCCCAGGCAATCGCGGTAAATCATGGCTCCAACTCCTGATCCAAAAGTTGTGGCTAAAGCGCTTGGCGAGCTCGCTGAGACGGTAAAGCATGTAATCAGTCAGGGAAGAGCCCTTTTCCTGTCGGATTCTCCCGACGCAGAACTCCTCTACCTTGCCTCTTGCCAGGTAATTATTCGGCTACAAGCAATGCTTGAAGACCTTCCGGCTGAGACCTTGGCTCAATGCGCAGATTTACCGTTAGCCGAAGTTCGCGGTATGCGTAATCGCATGGCACACGGCTACCTTGACATTGACAAGCCGATGCTGTGGGAGACAATGTCTCGCGAAGTAATTCCATTAATCGATAATATTCTTGGCAGGATTGCAGACTAATCAGTTTTCACTATTCACAGACATTTTGAGCGGCTGTGAAGCGCACCCACTCTAAGTTAGAATCGTGAATGTGAGCAGTGAAATCAATATGTTTTCAAAACAGTCGAGTGCCAGCAACGGCATTCCGTTCACGCCGCGTAGGGAAAATTCAGCCAACCTACTTGCTCGCGCTGAAGCCGAATCCCGCACCGGAGCTTCCTTTGACAGTGTAGCTGAGTTAATGGCGGACCTTAATGAAGCTGACTAGAGCCTTTCGCACCTCCAAGTTCAAACGCGATACCAGTTTTTTAAAAAAAGTTGGCACCGAAAGACGTATCCCCTTCGAAGTAGCGGCGCCAATATCAGATTACGTGCGCGCTTTACATCGAAATTCGGCAGCCTACCGAGCAGGACAGCTCGACACCGTTAGCTTAGAAGAAATGATGGCTCGCTATGGTATGGAAAATTGATTTAGGACACCGCCGCGATATCTATGAAAGATGAAAACTGCAGTAATCTACATTTCCAAGGTTCCGATTCCACTTAGTTATGATTCCGACGCCTCTACATCACCCCATGTCCACTTGACTAGTAAAAAGAGTAAGCACCACAGTCACGACTAGCAGCAAAATCTAACTGGTTTACACATAGGGTTAATCATTCTCCGCCGGGATCTTGACAGCTTACTCGTACTAAAGCCGATACTTTGAGCTACACTCGCTACCTAGCCTTTACCTGCGAAAAAGTTCATCGTGAGTTCCGGTTCGTTGAAAATAGGCAACCTGGTTGCAGGTTTTCCAAATCACCAACCAATCACCCGCATTAGCCACGTGACACTCATTGCTCCCACTCCATTGGCCAGAAAGCTTATGCATTCTGTGACGTTGCTTCAGGACAGCGAGCGATTCATGCGAATTTTCTAAAATCAAATCAATGACAGCTTCTAGTTCGGCGAGATTCCACCGCCTTTTAGCAGCTTTCTTCTTTAAATCCCTGCTAAAAGCAGAAGTGAACTTGGCTGTAAGCCTCCCACTCATGCTAACGCTGCTTCGATAACATCCCGGCCAGTTGCATAGCTTCGTCCGTCACCCTGCGAAATCATTTGCTCGGTTTCACGAATCGCTTCCAAACTCTCGGCATTCGGTCGCCGGTAATCAAAGGACAGCGGGATGGACTCAGTGTTCACTATTTCAGTGAAAAATGCGCGGATGACCGAAGATAAATCAAGACCGTAGTTCTCCACCACTTTCGCTGTTTCTTCTTTTAACCCGCTATCAATTCTGACAGTTAAAGTGCTAGCTCCCATAAGCCCCTCCTCTTAACGTTTGCACGTACATTTTAAAATAGCTGTCAGTACAACTTCAAGAGTTTTCCTTTGCTTCCCTTACGGAATCACCGCCAAGAATTGCACATGCCGGCAAAGACCAGAAAATTATGACTCGCTATGGCATGGAAAAATGATTTGGGACACCGCCGCGATATCTATGAAAGATGAAAATTATCGCAAGCGCTAACGGATATTGATTTTTCTACCTTGCCAATGGTTGATTAGCCACCGGTCATGGCTGGCTACCACCAGAGTTCCCGTCCACGCCTTCATGGCTTCTTCCAATGCTTGCATTGCCTGCAAATCCAGGTAATTGGTGGGCTCATCAATTATCAGTAAAGAGGGCGAGGCAGCCAGCGCTAACGCAATCTGGGCTCGCCGCTGGTTTCCGGCTGAAAGTTCCGGGATAGGCTTAGTCCACAAAGAAGGATGGAGGACGCCTTTCCCGGCCTCACCAATACCGCTTTCCCAAATGGGGATAGTAAATCCGGGGTCTCCCTGCCGCGGAAGCTGCTGAGGAACCAGCCCAACCTTCCGCTCACCGGAGATACTACCGCTATTTTGCGCGCTCTCGGGGGGCTACCCGCGATAAATCCAAGTCAAAAGGGTAGATTTTCCAGAACCGTTAGCCCCAGTAATCAGCAGATGCTCACCATAGAATAAATCGAAACTGAGCGCCGCCAAACGACCGGCAACAGCGGCATTACGCGCAGCTACCGCAACTCCGGTGCGCGTAGCCGGTTGCTTAAACTTGAAAGTCAGCTCGTAGCTACGGGGTCTACGCACTTCCTTTTCGTTAAGGCGTTCACCTCGTTTATCGTCATTCCGCATTCGGCGCTGCGCGGTGGCAGTGGCGCGATCTGTAAAAAAAACTTCTTGGCTTTACCCTCAGCGCTAGCCAGGCGCACTCCCCCGCGAGCTATCTGGCTAGCTTCCTGGCGATGTATTCTCAATAACCGTTTTTCGTCCTGCTGAGCTGCATGTAATTCCCGATGCTTGCGGCAGGCACTCGTTTTTTCGGCTAAATATTTCGAGTAGGCACCCGCGCAGCGATAAAGACCAGCAACCCGACTACTACCAGTAGCTTTAGCGAGCTCATTCCATACACTTACGTCCATATCGTAAATAACCGTGGCAGTATCCTCGATAAACGCCCGGTCGTGACTCGACATCAAAACCGCGCCTCTCCACTTATTAACGGTTTCTACTAGAAAATCGATTGCACGAGCGTCTAAATGGTTGGTGGGTTCATCCAAAATCAACACCTCGGGCTTCATGATTAGCGTGACCGCCAGTTGCAGTCTCCCCCGCTCCCCCGGGGACATATTGCTTAAACTGCGGTCATGTCCTGATCCTGTGAGCACCCCCAAGCCCAGCCTCGCTAAAACTTCAGTGAGCCGCGCCTCGAGCGACCAAATATCAAAACCGCTCATTAAGGAAAGCAGCTGGTCATAGCGGCGCTCGGCCAGGACATCGCCAATACCTTGACCAAGTCCAGCCGTTGCATCCTGAAACTGGGTAGCGATATTTCGCAGAGGACGCAACGCGCAGTCTAAGTATTCTCTGGCGCTGCCACAAAAATCTTCAACCGCCGGCACCTGGAAGAACTCACTATTTTCTCCTTCGATTTTCACCTTGCCTTCTTCAGGCAACAGGTCTTGGGAGGCAATCCGAAGTAGGGTGGTTTTCCCGCAACCATTTCTACCAATTAGAAAGGCACGCTCCCCTCCCTTACCTGTAAATTGATGTTTTCAAGCAGCGGTTTAGAGGAGTAGGAAAAAGAAATACTTTCGAGAATGATGGCAGGCATAATAATCTCCAGGACGCAACGATTAAGGGCAGCGTCTCAGCTGAGCTGAGCAGAGATTACAAAGTCATTGGAAGATAACTCCTTACTGCAATACCGGGGCAAATACCCGGCGCGTTACCTACTGCGATTTTAACCAATCCCTTGCCGATTAGCTATAGTTTGCCCAAACCTGAATCCCACAGGACGTCCCCTCCTCCTCTAGCGCTCCCTACTCGGTTTCAAGATATCTATGAATGGGCGGTAGGGGCAGCTCACCGCTCTTAGCTCCCGCCCTGCCTTAAAACCGGATTTTCACCCTTTTGGGTGTAAACAAGCTATTCACTTCTCGCTACCTTGATAATACGGGCTTTCTTAAGTAGCTAGACCGGAGAAATAAAAAGCGACCTATTTTCCAAGGAGTTATCATGACTGGCCAACCAATTCCTCCGAATATGAACGCATCTGGCGCGAACCTTAGCGCCCCTAACCCAGCGAACGTGCCCCCCGTAAACGGGTACGTACCCCCAGCCCCGGAGGTCGTTGTAAAAAAGAAGATGGCGTTTATAGCTTTAGGCTTGACTATTGCAGCCTCTATCTTGATAATCCTGGGCTATGTTCTAGCAGCTAAAATGGGAGCTAGCGCCATCTCAAACCTCGATTTCTCCGCAGCTCAGGCTGCCGACACCAAACGAATACTGTTCTTGGCGGTGGCATCTATCCTCAACCTAGTGGCATTCATTCTGGGATTAATCGCCCTGATTAAATCCCGCCCCAAGACCATGCCGCTAATTGTTTTCTTGGTAGTGATATTCCTGCCCTCTATCGCTATGGCGATTGGCAACGCGATTCAAAATAGCATTATCTCCTGACACTTGCGACCATTTTCCCTGTTAAACTCCTAAAACAGGGAAAATGGAATAGCAGTTTTATTCATTTCGATAAGGAAAAATACCATGGGATTATTTCAAGCAGTTTCCGGGGCTATTGGTGGCGCGCTACAAGATCAATGGCTAGATGCTATTAGCGCTCAAGATATGGGCGAAGGTATCGTATTTGTGCGCGGGCAGCAAATACGCGGTAATAACACCGGCACTGGGGCAATCATTTCTGATGGCTCTAAAATCTTGGTTTACGACAAGCAAGCTATGCTGATTACCGACTCCGGCAAAATTGTTGATGTTTCAACTGAACCGGGGGCTTACACCTACAGTTCCAGCACTGCGCCCTCTATATTTACGGGTGATTTTAAGGGCGCATTAAAAGATACCTGGGAACGGTTTAAGTTCGGGGGCGCGCCCTCGGGACAACAAAAAGCATTTTTTGTAAACCTGCAGGAAATCAAGGGTATTAAATTTGGTACCCCAAATGCGGTTCAATATTTCGATAATTTTTATAATGCGGAACTATTTTTAAGGGCGCATGGAACCTATTCCATCCGGATAGTAGATCCCATTAAGTTTTATATGGAAGCTATTCCTCGGGATGCGGAACGGGTACATATTGACGATATTAAGGAACAGTATCAAGCAGAATTCCTGGAAGCTTTTTCCGTAGCCCTAAATAAAATGAGTTTGGACGGGATTCGTATCTCTCAGGTGCAATCCCATATGAGCGAATTATCGCGTTATATGCGCAGCGTTCTTGACCAAGAATGGGAAGATCAGCGTGGTATCGAGGTGCAAGCCGTAGGTATCGCCTCTATTTCCTACGATGAACAGTCGCGCAAGATGATTGATATGCGCAACCAGGGCGCAATGCTGCAAGATCCCTCTATCCGTGAAGGGTTTGTACAAGGTGCAGTCGGTACCGGTATCCAAAACGCTGGTTCTAATCCTGCCGGTGCTGGTATGGCAATGATGGGGGTCGGCATGGGAATGAATGCTGCCGGAGGCTTTATGCAGGCTGCCTCCGCCTCTAATCAATCCCAAATGGCTGCCCAGGAAAAGTTCAACCAGCAATCCAGCGCAGCTAATAGTTTTACCGGGGGAAATAACTCTGGCAATGCTTGGGATTGCCAGTGCGGAGCCAAAAACAGTGGCAAGTTTTGTTCTAACTGTGGGCAACCCCAGCCAGCTGCCCCTACTCCCGGGGGATTTTGTTCTAACTGCGGTAACCGGTTAGGCGAGCCGAAACCGAAATTCTGTCCTCAATGCGGTAATCCGGTCGCTTAACTCAGTTGGTTCTGGGTGCTTGCAAAAAGTACCCAGAACCAACTTTAACTGCTGGTATCCAGGAGTAAATAGGCGTTAAAACAATGGAAGGAGATAAGTCGTGAGTGATGTGCAATTAAAATGTCCGGCTTGTGGGGCTCCCATCAATTTTGATGTGCCCAGTGGCAGAATGAAATGCAACTATTGCAGCGCCACCTTTTCGGTTCAAGAAGTAAACCAGTTTAACGGCATCAACGCCGCTAATCAGGAGCTTGAAAGTGCGCGTCAAGCCCAAAAAACCAATAATCAAAGCGAAACCGAACTTAATGCGGCGGCCGGCGGCGCAGAAAATATCGACACCTCCAGCCCGCAAAGCACTTCCTCTTTACCGCCTGAGACACCAGGATGGGTTGAACCTGACCCGACCTATCTTGATGAAGCTACCGGAGAAAAAATGGCGCAGTTCGAGTGCGGTTCTTGTGGGGGTGAAATCATTGGATCAGCCGATATGGTCAGCACCAAATGCCCCTGGTGTAACAATAACTTCGTGGCTACCGGTCAGCTTACCCGCACTCGAGTTCCCGATAGGATGATTCCTTTTGGAATGACCAAGGAACAGGCTTTGGCAGCTTTTAAGCAGCAAGCTGCCAGCTTAAAGCTGATTCCTAACGCATTCAAGCAGGTTAGCGTTAATGACATTCAGGGGGTTTATGTCCCCTATTGGCTCTATGATGCGTCCGTTGCGGGAGCGGCAACTTTTGAATGTGAACGTACCAGCAGCTGGTCAGATTCGGATTACACCTATACCGAGCATGATGTTTATAGCGTTTCTCGCAACGCCAATGTTGCCTACCTGGATGTTCCGGTTTCCGGAACCAGTAAGGTGACAGCGGAACTTACAGAAGCTATCGAGCCTTTTGATTACTCGACTTCGGTAGCATTTTCCCCCGCCTATTTGACGGGATTCGTCACCAATAAATATGACGTTGAGGCAGAGACAGCTAATCCGAGAGCATTGGAACGTATGCGAAAATCTGCCGAAGATGTTCTTCGGAACTCGGTTAGCGGTTATGACAGTATCCAGATGACCAGCTCAAATATCGAACCCAGCTTCGGGGAACTCGAATATGTATTTTTACCATTGTGGCTGCTAAATGTCAGTTTTGCCGGTCAGAACTACAACTACGCCATGAATGGACAAACCGGCAAATTCGTGGGTACTTTCCCGGTTTCTAAAGCAAAATACTGGGGCGGTCTATTAGGGATTGCAACTGCTCTAACCGTGGCATTGGGTGCGGTTTTTATTCCTTTCCTAGCACCTTGGTTACTCAATTAGGGGGCGAATGATGAAAAATATAAAAAAAGTTTTTTACACTCTATTGGCGACATCTTTATTAGCTTTTCCCATCACCCTCAGCGTGAGCGCACCCGCTTTGGCCAGTGAAGCTACTGGAGCCCACAGTAAGCTAGTAGCTCACTCTACGTGGCATTCAAGTATCCCGGCTAGCACCGAGGGTTTCACTGACATCACCGAGTTCCCCTCCGGACAAGAGGTTTCCTATGTGGGCGGTCAAAAAGATGTTGATTCCGCTGCCCCCTTCATTCGTGATCACGCTAAAATTTTTAGCCAAGATAACTATCCTAAATGGGAAAAGCAGCTTCGCGCCCTCGCCACTAAATACGGTATTGCTCCCTATGTGGTGACGGTAAACAGTTTCCAGCACTCGTCCCCCGAACAGTGGGGAGCCAACTATTACGCCGCCAACAAGCTAGGGTTAAACCAGAAAACCGCAGATGGGGTAATTATGATAATTAACCCAACTACCCGGGATTTATGGTTTTTAGGGCACGGTAAGGGCGAGGAAGCATTTACCCCCTACGGGATAGATAAACTCTACGATCACGTTAAAAAGCCTCTTGGCGACGATGATTGGGATGAGGGCTTTCAGGTATATCTGCGTGAAATCAGCGATTATTTACAGCAGTGGAAAGCTGGCACTCCTTACAGTAAGAACCATCCGCTTCCCCACCGGATGACTCTAAAATCTACTTTGGCGGGAGCCGGGGGTGCGGCCGGGATTGGTGTCATTAGCGGATTGTCGATTATGGGTTCTCTTAAACGTAAACACCATAGCGCCCAGCTTCAGGCTGGGGCTGCCAACTATATTGTCCCTGGCTCTAATCAAATCACCGGGAGTAATGAAGTATTCGTCAGGTCTTATACCACCCAGGTAGCAATTCCGAAGAGTGACGACAGTTCTTCTTCTAGCGGTTCTTATAGTTCGGGAGGCACTTCCTATAGTTCCGGAGGAGGAAAGTTCTAAAGGCTGGCTGCGCTATTTCATTTCCACGAAGGGCGCAGCCAGTTTTATTTAGAGGAGGTACTGCTAGGCATTTTGCTCTTATCTAACTTGGGCTGCTTGCACCGGCATAAACCCCTGTCCTATGAAAACCAGAGGGCTAGTTTTGGTAAACTTTGCGTAAATAGGAACAGTAACTCTCTCCAATGATGAGGGGATTTGGAGGAAATACCATTGAAGCGGATAACTATTGTTGAGGATCAAACTATTTTGCTAGATTCTTTGGCATCAGCCATTGATTCCGAAGCAGATTTTATGGTGGTGGATAAACTCACCGATGCCGCCAATATTCACCGCTCATTACGGCTACATCCTGCGGATTTGGTTTTAATGGATGTGGTTACCGAAAACTCTTCCGGTTTGAAAGAATCCGCAAAGCTAAAAGCAGAACACCCTAACCTAAAAGTGGTGGTGTTTACGGCCATGCCTGATGCTTCTTTCCTCCAAGAAGCTAAGGCAGCCAAAGTTGATGCTTTTACCTATAAAAATATCTCGACCTCGGATTTACTCTCTCTTTTACGGGCAACCGCTGAAGGTGGGAGCCATTTCCCGGATTCTTTAGCTCGACCTGGTTTTGGGGCTAACCAGTTTAATGAACGCGAAATGCAGGTATTACGTTTGGTTTGCGCCGGGTATCCCCGTAAAGAAATCGCTAAAAAAATGTTTTTAAGTGAAAATACCATAAAGTCGTATATTTCCCAGCTATTAACAAAAAGCGGTTATACTTCGGTAGCTCGACTGGCTTTGTGGGCAGTTTCCAACGGCTATGTGGCTTTCCAAGAAAACCGGTCTAACCCCTATTGCAACCAGTAAGTCTTTTCCCATGACTCCCCCCCCCGTTTCTAATTCCGCTCCCAACAGATTCCCCAGTTCTCCGGCGGTAGAATCTGTTGGTAGAACCTGGAAACAAGACTGGCTAGCCCATCTGCTTTTCTCCCTGGTTTTGACCTTAGCTGCTTTATCGCTGTTCTTGATTCCTTTCGGTACATCTGTTCACGCAAATAACGTTATCGCTGTGCCCAATGGTTTTGATTCCCGCCTCAATGATTATTTTGTCAGTCAAGGCTTGCGCGTCGAAGCTCATAGTGAATGGTCACTATTGAAACAGATACGAAGCGGAGCTAACTATGTGATTACCAATGAGACGATGGCTAATGCTGCGAAAAAATCAGAACCGGATGCCTCATTT
>CABQYA010000014.1:0-18056 GCA_902468275.1 uncultured Urmitella sp.
CTTTAAGCTTGCAGCTTGCGGAAATGGTATTAAAAGATATTGTTTCTGACCCTAATGATCAAGAAATCACTCCCGCTCTAATCAAGGCACAAACCGCAGGATATTTTGAAACCACCGTTAATGATTTATGTTCGCCCTCGCGTTCGCGTTCGCTTACCGAGGCTCGTCAAATCGCAATGTATCTTTGCCGAGAACTAACCGAACTGTCGCTTCCACAAATCGGAAAAGAGTTTGGAGGACGCGATCACACTACGGTTATGCACGCGAATAAGAAAATCACCCAGATGATGAAATCTAAGCCCCAGATTTTTGATCACGTTAATGAGCTGACAAATCAGATACGGCAAGCAGCCCGACATTCTAAGTGATTTAGCTAATAAAGCAGCTTTATATCCTAATATTCATAAAGAAGGCATGAGAATTATTTTAAGTTAATTTTAGACTTCTACCACCAGCGAAACTACAAAAATGTAGTTCTCATGAACACAGGTTAAACCAGGTTTCTCCACAGCTGTTAATAAGCCTGTGTATATCTGGGGATTGTTAGTGACAAATTGTGTATATTTTGCGGGAAAACTACTTCATAGACCGAATAATCCTCAACTAATCCCCAGCCATCCCCACAATCATACACAGTAACAAATATCAATTAACCTGGGATTTTATCTTTTAATCCCAGTCATGCAAGGTAGTGATGATAACGATGAATAATAAAAAATCTATGTATAAACAACCCGCCAACATCTGAAAGCTGACCAAAGCAGAAAACTACTTATTTACCTTAAAATCAGCACTGAATCGCTATCTTGCTAAGCTAACCTGTACCTATGACGGATAAGTATTCATCGCGTGGCTCTAAAACTGGTGGACAGGAGTTTCCTAGCCGCAAACATGAAAAAGAGCAGTTACAAGCCAGAGCACAAGCGAACGCTCAGCGAACCGCTGCACCCTTGAACCCTGCTAAATATGTCCGAGACGTAAAACCTCTAAAATCGTCCTCAAAAGTTAGTAGCTCAAAAACAGCCGGCTCTAAAAATCAACAAGGTACACCCTCCTCAAAACTAAAACCAGCAGGAAAACCCAAAAAAATAGCTACCAGTACAAAATCCGCTAACAGTCAGCGTTCTAAAAACCTGAAAAAATTATCAAACCCATCAAAGGCTAAAAATCAAGACCCGAGCAAGCCAGGCAAGAAAGCCAAGAAAAATAATCGCCCTCCCAAACGCGCTCGCGCCCTAACTTGGGCTAAGAGAATCATTGGGATACTTACCGGATTAGTTTTAGTGGCAATCATCGCCGGATGTGTAACTTTCTTAATTGCCTACTACCGTCTGGAAGTACCAGAGGCTCAAAAGTTTGCTCATGCCCAGGTAACTACGGTTTATTGGGGTAACACTGACAAAATGATGGGAAAGTTTGCCGAAAGAAACCGCACCATCGTTGATACCAGGACTTTTAAAAACTCCTATATTCAAGATGCGGTAGTAGCCAGCGAAGACCGTACTTTCTATGAAAACAGTGGGATTGATATTAAGGGGATAGTCCGTGCCTTTTGGAATAACGTCAGAGGACGACCCACGCAAGGTGCATCCACCCTTACGCAGCAATATGTAGAAAACTATTACACCGGAAAAAATGTTGGTTATACCGGGAAATTTAAAGAAACCATATTAGCTTTGAAGATAAATCGGCAGGTTTCTAAAGAAAAAATTCTCAATGACTACCTAAATACCATCTATTTTGGACGCGGTACCTACGGGATTGAAGCTGCTGCAAACGCCTATTTTGGTAAGGACGCGAAAGATTTAAACCTGTCAGAATCGGCAATGTTGGCTGGAATAATTCCAGCTCCAAACGCTTGGGATCCACTTGTCAATCCTGACAAGGCTAAACAACGATGGCAACGGGTATTAAACCTGATGGTTGCCGATAATATGATTAAGGAAGAGGAAAAGGCTAGCGCCACTTTTCCCAAAGTAATAGAGAAGAAACCGGAACCCACCTACTTTAAAGGAACTACCGGTTACTTGTTGCAACACGTGCGACAAGAATTAGTCAAACAAATTGGCTATACCGAGGACGAAATAGATCGCGCCGGAATCAAGATTTATACCACCATTGATCCTAAAAAACAGAAGATGTTAGAAGATGCTATCGGGATACTTCCAGATAAAAGACCAGAGGAACTGCGGGTGGCTGCCAGTTCTGTAGACACTGCAACCGGCGCGATTTTAGCTGAATATGGCGGGTCTGACTATCAAAAAATCCAACGAAATGCCGTAACCCAAGATGTGGCGCAAGCCGGATCAACATTCAAACCCTTCGCCCTATTAGCCGCCCTGGAAAAAGGGCATAAGTTAAGCGAACAATTTGATGGTTCCGGACCGATGAAAGTCAATGATGCCTGGGTAGGTAATTATGGCGGTGCCTCCTATGGGAAAGTAGATTTAATAAGGGCAACGAAGCTTTCAATAAATACCGCTTATGTCAGACTCAATCGTGAGATTGGAATGGATGCGACCAGGCAGGTAGCAATCTCTGCCGGATATTCAAAAGATACTGTCGGGTTGGATAAAAACTCTATCCTGGGAGTTTTAGGAACCAGCTCTCCTAATAATTTAGATATTTCCGAGGCCTACACTACTTTTGCTACCGGAGGAGTGCGCAGACCTGCGCATATAATTGCCAAAATTACTGATTCGGCGGGCAATGTTCTTTATGAAGCTGACACTCAAGGAACCAGACAGTTCGAAGAAGAAAACATCTCCGAGCTAACCAAGGCCTTAGCGGCAGTAACTGAAAGCGGCGGAACAGGTTCTACTGCCGGAAAACTAGGGCGACCGGTAGCGGCAAAAACTGGTTCTTCAAACGATAACCGTTCGGCGCAATTTGTAGGGTATGTTCCTCAAATGGTCACTGCGGTCTCTATGTATCAGGTAGGAAAGGACGGTTCAGAACAATCAATTACCCCATTCGGGGGAGTAAGAGAAGTAACCGGGGGAACCTGGCCAGCAAAAATATGGCTGGCATATATGAAAAACGCAGTAAAAGATTTACCTGAAAAACCGCTATTTTCTGTTGAAAACGGCAAACAGAGAGTCATACCCCGACCCAAAAAAACTCCCTACCAGACAGTAGAAGTTCCCTCACCTCCGCCACCGGAAACTATAGAAACTCCGCTAACAGTGCCCTCTAGTAGTGCGAGCGAAAATCCGCCTGCTCCCTCTGAAGAACCAAGCACGAGTCCTAGCCCCTAGAGAACTGAGAAAGAAAATAGCTAGGAAATATAAAAGCTACCTACCTAATAGAGCGCGCTAGTGTCGAAAAAGAGCATTTACTAACAAAGTTGAGAAATAGCTAGAAAAACTGCCTTAACTTCGTTATTCTGTAACGTGACTTTCGGGTCAAATGCATATGCCCTCCTGCCGCGGAAGGACCGTGGCCGTTAGACCAAAGGAGGTGGGTTAAGATGCGCAAATACGAGATGATGGTGATCCTGAATCCTGAAATCGACGAACGCACAGTAGCCCCGGCGTTAGAAAAGCTACTAAATGTAGTTTCTGCAAACGGGGGAAGTGTGGATTCGACCGATATTTGGGGCAAACGTCGCCTTGCATATCAGATTGAAAAGCATTCCGAAGGGATTTATGCGGTTATTGATATGACCACTACCCCGCAGATTGCTGAAGAGCTAACCAGGCAGCTATCGCTAAACGAATCAGTTTTACGTACCAAGCTGCTGCGGCGGGATTAATTTTCGCGGAGAGGAACGAAAATGGGTGGAGAAACCCAGATAACGGGTGTTGGTAATCTGACTGCCGATCCGGAACTGCGCTACACTGCGCAGTCGGTTCCAGTGGCCTCATTTACCGTGGCCTCCACTCCCAGAACCTATAATCGCGCGTCCGGACAGTGGGAAGATGGTACCGCCATGTTTCTGCGTTGTTCCGCTTGGCGGGAAATGGCTGAAAATATCGCTGAATCTTTAACTAAAGGTATGCGGGTGATGGTTCACGGTCGCCTGCAACAACGCAATTGGGAACGTGATGGACAAAATCGTTCCTCAATAGAGATTCAAGTTGATGAAATCGGTCCGTCTTTACGCTACGCGCAAGCTCAAGTTACCCGGATTCCTCGTTCAGGCGGTGGATTTAATCAGGGTGGACAGAGCGGATATGGGCAAGCTTCTCCAGCTGGCAGTTTCAATCAAGGTGGCAGTTTTAATCAGGACATGAATCAGAATCTGGGAACGGGTTCTATGGATATGGCACAGCCTGAGGCAGCTGGGGTTGATAACCCGTGGGCTACCCCTGTTACCGATGATAACGGCGACAATCAAGCGCCACCGTTTTAAATATTTCAGGATTAGGCCTACAAAGTAGGTCGCACCATTAAGGAGTAAATATGGCGAAGAAAGTTCTTCGCGTTAAGCCGATAAAGAAAAAGGCTAACCCGTTACGGAATATGCCGGTTGATAAAATCGACTATAAAGATACCCCTTTCCTCAGGAAATTTATTTCTGATCGGGGAAAGATTCGCTCCCGGCGAGTAACCGGAGTTAGTGTTCAGCAACAGCGCGCTATCGCTAAAGCAGTAAAGAATGCCCGCGAAATGGCGTTGCTTCCCTATACAAGTTCTGGTCGCTGATAGGAGGGATTATAGTCATGGCAACAGCCAAAGTAATTTTAAATATGGATGTACCGGGGCTGGGTTCCTCCGGTGACGTAGTAACTGTAGCGCGTGGTTATGCCCGTAACTATCTGGTACCTCGGAAAATGGCTCACCCTTGGACTAAGGGTGCACAAAAGCAGATAGACGAAATGCTTCGGGCACGCAGGCGTCGGGAAATCTCGAATGTAGAGGACGCCCGCGCAGTTCGGGACGCAATCGAAGCTCACGATACCGTGGTAGTTTCCAAGCGAGCCGGCCATTCCGGTCGCCTGTTTGGAGCCGTATCCACCCAGGATGTGGTGGCTGCTGTTAAAGAACAGATTGGGCAAACCATTGATCGGCGCAAAGTCATTATTGAAAAGCCGATTAAAGCAGTTGGTAAATATCAGATACAAATCAATTTGCATGAAGATATTAGCGCCAAACTCTTTTTGAACGTTGAGGGATCAAAGTAAGTGGAAATCGCTTAATAACTGATATCACTTAGCATTAGGCGGGTGAGCCAGGTAAAAAACCTGGTTCACCCGCCTTTTTGTAAAATAGTACCTGCTCTATACTCGCATCCAAGCATCAGTGCGGATACGTAACCAAAGGGAAAGCGCCCTTCCTCCGATAAAGACCAGTCCATAAATAGCCCAAATTCCTACCAGGGAAATGACTCCTGGCGGAAGTAAACTAACCAACAAAATACTCGGTAAATAGAGAGCAAATACAATAGCCATGGACAGCGCCAAATATTTACTATCATCGGCTCCAATCAGATAACCGTCATAAATATAGGTGAGTGCCGCTAAAGGTTGAAACAGACCGACAGTAACCAGACCAGCAGTGGTGATAGCTAAAACCCTACTATCGGAAGTAAAAAGTTGCGGTAGCAAGGGCGAAGTCAAAATAAATAACCCTCCAACTATGCCTCCCAAGCCTAGCGCCCAGCCATTCAACTTTCTAATCAAAATCCGAATCTGAAGCGGGTCGCCCTCACCAAGCGCCCTCGCTAAAAGAGATTGCGCCGCAATCGCTAAAGCATCCAGCCCAAAAGCCCCCAAAGTCCAGATAGTTTTTAGAATCTGATACCCCGCCAAAGTGACAGCTCCGAAAGCAGCCGCCTGCCAAGTGGTGACTACGATAGCGGCTTGCAGAAATAGCGAGCGAAATACCAGTGGCATCCCGTGTAGACCAGAACGTAAAATCAGCTTAAAACTAGGGCGCGCCGACACTCCCTCTAAATGAAGCTTTTTCACTATCACCATCCCCAGCCAGCCTGCCATGATGAACTGACTAATGGCGGTGCCCGCCCCCGCGCCGGCTATTCCGAGGCCACAAGGAAAAATCAAGATAGTAGAAATAGGTACGTTAATCAGCGCGCCAGTGGTGGTGACAACTAGGGGAGTTCGAGTATCGAGAAGGGCGCGGAAAACGCCATTAGCAGCTAAAACTGAAAGCATCGCAACTAGGCCGGGCGCGGAAACTAAAAGATAGGTGCGAGCGAAACCTAAAACTTCTTCTTGCCCCTTAAAAACGCTAACAATTGGGGATGCGAAAACTATCAAGATGAGTGCCAGTATCGTTCCTAATACAGCTCCTAGCCATATTCCCTGAATCCCTTTTCTAAGCCCCTCCCGGCTTTTACCAGCACCAATGGCGTGACCGATGACCGCAGTGGTGGTGTAAGCCAAGAAAACACTCATCCCTACTATCAGGTTTAACACGGTTGAGCCAATAGCCAGTCCAGCCAATTCAAAAGTTCCTAGATGACCAACCAAAATAGAATCAGCCATAGTTAGTAGAGGTTCTGCAATCAGTGACCCTAGGGCGGGTAGCGCTAGCTGGAGAATACGGCGATTCAAACTGTTTCCCACTTTATCCACTAATCTAGCCTCCAGTTTCTATCCACAATTTGTGAATAACCCTGTTAGTAGTTTCCCAGTTTGTAAGCTGTTTATAAACTCTGCATCATTTACTGCCCACAATAACTCAGCTAGTTTCCACAGGTTTTTAACAGTTTATCCACCCTAATTTGCAAGTTTTTAACAAGCTAATTTCTAAAGCTAGTACCGGTATATGAAAGAATTAAAAAGTTTCAAATTCCTAATAGGAGGAATCAGGAGGTATCGGTGACAGAATTTGATCGCACCCCTCCCCAAGACATTGTCGCTGAACAATCAGTTTTGGGAGCTATGATGCTCTCTAAAGATGCCATCGCTGATGTGACGATGATTATCAGGGGAGAAGACTACTATAGACCGGTTCACCAAACCATCCATGAAGTTATCCTGAGCCTTTTCGGACGCGGCGAACCGGTAGATGCTGTCACTGTAGCTGGCGAACTTAAACGTCACGGCGATCTAGAGAGAATCGGGGGTGCGCCCTATCTACATCAACTTATCTCCGGGGTTCCCACCGCGGCGAACGCTGGATTCTATGCCCGGATTGTCCGCGAGAGGGCGCAGCTGCGTTCCTTGGTGCAAGCGGGAACTCGGGTCGTTCAGCTTGGATACGCTGATGATGGCGGAGATGTTGATGAACTAATAAATCAGGCGCAAAGCGAAATCTATGCGGTCAGTGAGCGCGGAAATGCCGAAGACTATCGCCAAATCGGTGATTTTTTAGATGAGACCGTTAAAGAACTGCAAGAACTGGAGAAAAACGGGGGAATGGCTTCCGGTATTCCCACCGGTTTTTACCAGCTAGATAACCTCACTCACGGTCTACATCCGGGGCAATTGGTGATTGTAGCTGCGCGTCCGGCTATGGGTAAATCAACTTTAGCTCTAGATTTTTGCAGAAATGCCGCTATCCATAATCAAATGACCGCGGTAATTTTCAGTCTAGAAATGGATGGGGTAGAAATTTCACGGCGCATGATTTCGGCAGAATCCGGGGTGTCCATGTCCCGGATGAGCTCTGGTGATTTAGAGGACGCTGACTGGACTAAAATAGCGCAGGTACTATCAAGGTGTTCCCAAGCACCCCTATATATTGACGATTCCCCCAATATGACCATGCCGGAGATTCGTTCAAAATGTAGGCGACTGAAACAACAAAACGATCTAAAACTGGTAGTAGTCGATTACCTTCAGCTAATGAGTTCCGGCAAAAGGGTCGAGTCCCGCCAGCAAGAAGTTGCCGAGTTTTCCCGCTCTCTAAAACTACTGGCTAAAGAACTCGATATTCCGGTAGTGGCAGTTGCCCAGCTAAACCGTGGTCCTGAACAGCGAATAGAACATAAACCAATGCTTGCTGACCTGCGTGAATCTGGTTCACTGGAACAGGATGCGGATGTGGTTATGCTGCTAAATCGCCCCGAGGTATATAACCAAGAAGATCGCCCCGGCGAGGCAGACGTAATCGTTGCTAAGCATCGTAACGGTCCTACCGCCACTATCCCCTTAACCTTCCTAGGACGCCTGTCTAAGTTTGGTAATCCTGCCCGCGAATAACTCGACCTGGTAGAGGCGGCATCACACTCGTTAACTTTCACCCTTTTCGCTAAAGCAAAAGCTAGTGAGCCTTCCGCGCGTCCTCTTTAAGAGGCAGTGATTCTTGGTGGTGATTGCTGTTTCCCGGCAGAGGCAGGCGCGAATGTAGAAAGTTAAGCCATTTTGGAGCCCACCAATTTGCCCGTCCGCAAATCGTCATGACTGCGGGAACTAGCCCCATACGTACCAGGGTGGCATCTAGGGCGACGGCGACCGCCAAAGTGAAACCAATCTGTTTAATAGCTTGAATACCTCCGGTAGTAAAACCTAGGAATACGACCAGCAGAATTAAAGCTGCGGAAGTAATCGTAGAAGCCGAATGGGTAAGTCCTTCTCGAACCGCGCGTTTATTATCACCAGTTTCATCCCAGATTTCTTTAACCCGAGAAACTAGGAACATTTCATAATCCATTGACAAGCCAAAACCGAAACAGAACACGATTGCTACTACATAAGATTCCACTGCCCCTAGGGAAGTGAACCCGAGAAACTTTTCCCCATGTCCATATTGGAAAACCCAAACCGCTATCCCTAAGGACGACATTAACGAAACCATGTTTAACACCAAGGCTTGCAGGGGAAGTAACAGTGCTCCGGTCATTAGGAACAACATTAAATAGGTGGTGAGGGCGACGGTAATAAAAACATAGGGAGCATATTCGAATAGGGCTTGCTGGAAATCTGTTTGTAGCGCAGCCTCGCCGGTAACCCAGGTTTCAAACGGAGCCGGTAAATCTCTTATCGCTCGCATAACCCGTTTAACGTCGGCGGCAAAAGCATCTTTTTCTTTAGTATAAATATCGACAGAAGCATAACGCTGACCAGCGATATTCAAGTCTTCCGCGGGACGGATTCGCTCAACATGAGAAAGTGGTTTCACTTTCTTATCCGCCCAATCTTGCAGATGGACAGAATCAGTTTTCGCTACCACCCGAATTTGCGGGTTAGCAGAATCTGGGAACCGTTCCCACATATCCCATAGCGCCCCAATTTGGGGTATCGAACGGGGCACGGATTCTACTGCGGATGAACGCATCTGCATATGGTAAAGCGGAATCGACATCACCACTAAAACTATGGTTACCGCTACCAAAACCGGCCAGGGGCGGCGGGTAACGAAAGTCGATACCGAGCGGAAAAGTGGGGAAGGGTCGTCCTCTGAACGTTTATTTTGGCGACGTAAAATATGCTGACGAAACCAGTTCACCCAGTTAGCAACATTCGAGGGCGAAGCCAGAGCTGGTCCGAAAATCATCATTAGCGCTGGTAGCAGCGTCATATTGGCGAGCATTGCCAAAAGAGTGACTGCCACCCCGCCAATGCCCATTAACCGCAATAAGGGGAGTGGGAATATGCAAAGCCCCAAAATTGCCATAGAGACGATCAGGGCGGAAAAGAAAACTGTTGCCCCCGCAGTATCCATGGTTTTATCTAAAGCCTGCATATAGGGTTCACGAGCTTTCAAAAGCTCTAAACGGTAACGCTTACGTGAAAGGATTGGGCTAATGCCGTTGCCACCTGGGCGCGAACCGATTAATAGTTGAACTGGGCGCGGATAAAAGATAAAAGTGTCTCCCTGCCCAAAAATACCGCGTTTATGCAGTTCCAGGCGGTAGCGAGACACTATTAGTAGCCCGTAGTCAATCGAAAGCCCCAGCCCCAAGAAAGAAACAATGTTTACCACGAAAGATTCCACAGTTACCAGATAGGTAAGCAGCAAAATCAACATTAAGGTAATCCCGATGGCTGCTCCCGCACCGATTAGTGGCATTAAAGCCGCGAACATTCCCCCAAAAACTATCGCCATGATAATCAGTGAAATCGGAATCGAGATTCCTTCTCCGCGAATCATATCTGCTTTAACCTGCCCATTGGCGGCTTCTTGCAGACCGATATTATCTACGATATTCACGCTGACATCGAGTGAAGAAGTCGCGAAATAGTCAGGTAAGCTGTCCAAAATCTCGGCAACTTGCTTGCGGGCGCTGGAATCAACCTGACCGTATTCTTTTGCCTGAAGCTGTACGTTTATTAGAAAAGTCGTTTCGTCCTTCGCAATCATCTGCCCCAGTTCACTGCGGTTAATAGTGTCCCAAACTGGCGGCAGGTGTGCCTGGAACTCTTTTTTCACCTGAGCTTTCGCAATTTGTTTGGCTCTTTCGATTTGTGAGCTGCTAGCTTGCTGAGCTTTCGCGGTTTCTTCAGCTTTTTCAAGCGCAATAGTCAATGCCTGGTTTAGGGCGCTGGTTTTGGCTTCCTCTGCTTTTTTGCCGGCAGGTAGCTGAGGGTCAAATGCGATAAATGGATCAAAAATTCCCTTAACTTTTTTGACTTTTAACAAGTCCGAATGGACAGGGCGCAGGGTTTTCGCTACTTGCTCAGCATTTTTTTGCAGGTCTTTAACTTTTACTACCGCGGTTAGGGGATAAGTATCTGCGTGTGCTTGCTCGTACAGCTTTTTGCCTATAGCTGATGGTGAGGACGGGTTTGAGGGTTGGGGGGTGACTAAACGTTCAAATAGGGGTTGGTCGCCAAGACCGGAAAATACCGCAAGTAAAGAGATTGCTACTGAAAGCAGCCAGATAGTTACGACAAAGCCAGGGTGTTTTCCCCACCAAAAACGCTTTATCGCCTTCATAATTCAATTGTGAGCCTTTGTAGGCTTTGGTGCAGCAGAATCGGGAATAGATTTGAAACAATTGAGAACCAGATTTTGTCCAAAATTTCCCCACCCTGTTTGGCAAGGAGATTATTGCAGCAGGCGGGCGTTTCTAGCGCACTTGCGTGATTTGATGGAACCCAGTTAGCTTTGCGCGTCCTCATCAGCTAAAAAATCCTCAAACCAGAGGGGGTGAGGCATTAGGAAATCATCTCCTGCCTGTTTTTGAATTTGCGTGAGCAGTTCATCGCTATCGGTGGCTAGCTGGAGTAATTGGGAAGCAACTTTACCGCTGCCTGGATCTATTTCCGCTGCTTTCCAGTACTTTTGCCGTTCTTTCAAGGCTGCCTGATTGCAGTAAATAAGCAGTTCAGCAGCCTTTTCTAGGGAAGAGCTTGGTTTGGATTCCGGCAGGGATTTAAAGCGGGTTAAAGCCAGATTGTAGTTTACCTGGCATCCTGCAAGTGTTGCTGGGGCTTCGGTCATTTTTGTTTCGAGTAGGAAAGGCATCTGGGTCGATGAAAGCGACAGATATATTTCAGCTTTTTGTAGTTCGGAGGTTTTTAGATAGCTGGTGCCGAGGTTGTAGTTTACCAGCCAACGGTCGGCAAGCAGCGAGGATTCGGTTTGTTTAAGACGCAAATTCTGTGCTTGTACGGTGTTTCCGGCTCTATCTAAACCCGCGGCCTGTTCCTCTGTTTTCCAATTCCAGGTTTGCCAACCGGATGTTACCACTAACGCACTCACCACAATCGATACGGGCAGAATCCACCATTGGGAACGCTTAGGCGGCTTGATAACTAAATCTTGGCGGTTGGTTAATGCCAGGGCGTGAAAATGGGTACGGAAATCAAGTTGGTAAACAACTGAGTTTAGGACAGACTTGTCACTGCCAGGTAAATTGGCTGAATCAGCGGGAGAGTTATAAAGGGTTGAAATCAGGTAGTAAAGCTCAGGCCAATCGGTAGCTAACAACTGTTCAGCTCGATACCGAGACCAGCCAGCCAGGCGGTAATACTGCTGAGAGAGATTTATTAGGATTTTCGCGAGGACGCGGCGTCGCTCTGTAGAGTCTAAGACGCTATAGCAGGGGTCGGTGACTAGATTCAAAATCCGCTGGCGGTAGGTTTCTAGGAGAGCTGGCGGAGGTTCTCTTGCCGGCGGGCATTAAAGGTTAAAATTGGTAGGCGCGAGGCACTTTGATAGAAAACAACTGTCCACACTATTAGCAGTACTGCCACTATAAGTAACGCTAAAGAACCTATTAGTGCAATTACCGAGTGCTCCATCAAAGGCTGGATAGGTAAGCTCGGTAATGAGTCTAAGAGCGTCACTTTCCCATTCATCTAACTGCCAGTAGGAGGTTGCGGAGGGGTAGACCGGGGGTTTTCCCCTGGGTAGGAGTTGTAAGGGGGCGTCATTTTGTCTCCCGGTGGGTACGGTAAATGCCTGTCTTGGCTATATTTTTCGCGCCAGCTCAATCAAGTCTAGAATTGCCAAAGATTCCAGGCAATAATTGTCCAGCATAGATGCCGGCGACAGCCTTACTTATGGTTATTTATTTCCGGAGTAAAACTGCTAATACGCAGGGAATAAGAATCCTAGCTAGCTAATCTGATTTTAAAATACTGACTTTTCAGATAGTTAGTTTTATCGCCAGATAGCAAAAACTAATCCTTGATATTCCAGTAGTTCCTCTGCCTATCTATCGCGGTTAATCTACAATTGCAACGGAGAAGTAATACAGGGAGGTATCACCATGACACAGCTTGAGCGCCCAATACCCAGTGACCATGAGCTGGAAGCGCTGCTTGCTGATACTCGCGCCCTGCTAGCTGAAAAAGCTCGCTGGGAAGATGGGCAGGTAAATCGGGATTTAGATGTGTTGATGCACAGGGTACGGGGAGTAAAACGAGGCAGCTATTCCCAGGTCTTAAGGGAGCGTGCTCAGTTGTGGAAACAGCGGAAATCTAAGGAAGCTATCGAAGGGAATAATCGGAGTGAGTCCCCTCATTCTGTTCCGGTTTTGCCACCTTGGATAGGAGGAGAAGATCGCCCTGAGCAGTTAGCCGACCACTTAGCGCGTGTAGAAGCGCAAATCAGTCAGTCAGAATCCGCAAATCAGATTGGCAGTTATGAGGACGAGCCCAACGCAGATTCAATGATATAGGCGCAGGTAGTCAGGTAATTCGATTTGGATAGCAGTTTGTAATAGTCATTTAGGAGGAAAGCAAGGATGCTAGTGCTAACCCGCAGACGCGGAGAAGAAATCGTCATCGGTGACGAGGTGGTAATAAAGGTAGTTGAATCCCATAAAGACTCAGTACGAGTCGGTATTAGCGCCCCTAGGAATTTGTCTATTCGGCGCGGGGAGCTATTGGATGAGGAAGCGAGGATGCGACTCGGTTTGCAAGGTCCAGAGCCGCAGACTAAAAAGCAAGAAACGGGTAAATAGGCTTTCTTAGGGAGTCGATACCGGGATACCATCCTAGTAGCCGGACTTAGAATGCGTCCTAAGTGGGACGCCGAGTACGCTAATAACAAGTTATCCGCTTCAAAATATGGATAAAAATGTGTTGGTATTTGAAAAGCCAAAACTATAAGGAGTAACTGTGCGAATTGGAGTTCCCAAAGAGCCCACGCCAGACCAAACCTTGGTCGCCGCCACTCCGGATACGGTAAAAAAACTCATCAAACTGGGATATGAAGTCCTGGTAGAACAGGGGGCAGGCGAAAAGGCCGCCTACCTGGATGAGCAGTATTCGAAAGCCGGAGCGCAAATCGTGGACACTCAGGCCGCCTGGCAGGCCGATATTGTCACCGTCTTAGATACGCCCCCCACCGACTACCTGAATCTGGTTAAACCCGGCGCGCTCCTAATCGCCCGGATGGCACCAGGTCGCCATCCCGAGACCGTAGATGCCCTGGTAGAGCGAGGCATTACTGGATTTGCGATGGATACGGTTCCTAGAATCTCTCGGGCGCAGTCCATGGATGTGCTCTCCTCGATGTCGAATGTGTCTGGCTATCGCGCCGTTATCGAGGCCGCAGAAAGTTTCGGTCGCCTCTTTACCGGTCAAGTGACTGCCGCCGGAAAAATCCCGCCCGCCAAGGTCTATGTGATCGGCGTCGGGGTAGCCGGCCTAGCTGCTATTGGCACCGCCAACTCGATGGGAGCCCAGGTTAGCGCCACGGACGTGCGCAGTGAAACTGCCGAGCAAGCCGAATCGGTAGGGGCAAAGTTTGTTCCCATCCCGATTGCGCAAGAAAAATCCGATGATGGTTACGCCAAAGAAATGAGCGCAGATCAAGCGGACGCTGCCACCAAGCTCTACACCGAGCAGGCAGCTGCAAATGACATCGTGATTACCACCGCGAATATTCCCGGTCGCCGCTCCCCGCTGCTAATCACCAAAGAGGCAGTAGCGGCCATGGCTCCCGGTTCAGTAATCGTGGATATGGCCGCAGCTGGTGGCGGTAACTGCGAACTGACCCGACCGGGCGAAAAAGTGGTTACCGAAAACGGGGTGACCATTATTGGCTATACCGACCTTGCAGGACGCTTGCCGGGACAATCATCACAGCTGTACGGACAAAATATTGTTAATCTCTTTAAGCTGATTACTCCGGAAAAAGACGGCAACTACGTCCTTAATATGGAAGACGAAGTAGTCCGCGGGATAACCATTGCCAAGGACGGGGAAAATATGTTCCCCCCGCCTCCCATTCAAGTACATGCGAGCCCAGCTCCCAAGAAAACCGAATCGGTAGAGGATGCGGCAGCCGCCGCCCGCAAGCAAGCCGAAGAAAAAGCCTCTAAAAAGCGTAAACGCTTGCTGTGGGCAACGATAGGAATTGTTTTAGGATTGACTCTGATTTCGGTCACCCCCAAACCGTTGATCCCTTACTATTTCATTTTGATGCTGGCGATTGTGGTGGGATTCTATGTGATTACCTCGGTTACCCACTCGCTACACACTCCCTTAATGAGTGAAACCAACGCGATTTCCGGAATTATTCTAGTGGGCGCAATACTGCAGGTAGGTAGCGCTAATCCGCTAGTTTCCGCACTTAGTTTTATCGCGATTCTAGTGGCTTCAATCAACATTTTTGGTGGTTTCTCAGTGACGCACCGGATGCTTGCCATGTTCCGGGGGGAGGAGAAATAAGAAATGAGTAATACGTTAGTTTCGCTAACCCCCATGCTGATTGCCAGTGTCTCAAAAAGCGAATTTTGGATTAGCCGGGGACAAAATATTGCCTACTTAATTGCTGCGCTACTGTTCATTTTGGCGCTCGCGGGTTTGTCAAAGAACGAAACCGCCCTTAGGGGTAACCGCTTCGGGGCTATCGGAATGTTTGTCGCGGTGGCAGCAACTATCGCGGTGGCACTATATAACGCGGGGGCTCCCGGTTACCAATCGACACTGGTAACTGCGCTGCTGATTGCAGTGGCGATGATTGCGGGTGCGATTATCGGTCTTTGGAGAGCCAAAACTATCCCCATGACCGGGATGCCGGAACTGGTAGCGATGCTGCACTCGTTTGTAGGTTTAGCGGCAGTGTTGGTTGGATATAACACTTTCATTCATATGCCCGGCGAATTCAAGAAAGCAGGTGTTGATGCAGCCACCGCGATTACGCCCGCCACCGTAGGTTTCCACCTAGGTGAAGTGGGAGTAGGAATCTTTATCGGTGCAGTCACCCTCACCGGCTCTATCATTGCCTACCTGAAACTGTCGGGGAAAATTAAGGGCGCGCCCCTAACTTTGCCGGGACGTAACTGGTTGAACGCGATTGCCATTATCGTATCCATAGTGCTCATCGGGGTGATGGTAAGGGGCTCGCACTTTAGCGCCACCGCTATGACCTTGACTTGGATGCAGTGGGTCGCCATCATCGTGATGACCGTGATTGCCCTGGTATTGGGGCTGCACCTGGTGGCCGCGATTGGCGGCGGAGATATGCCAGTCGTGGTTTCGATGCTGAACTCTTATTCTGGTTGGGCAGCGGCTGCCGCGGGCTTCATGTTGGGTAACAATATGTTGATTATCGCGGGGGCTTTGGTGGGCTCTTCTGGTGCCTACCTGTCCTACATCATGTGCAAAGCCATGAACCGCTCATTTGTTTCCGTGATTTTGGGAGGCTTCGGCTCTGACGGCGGACCGGCAAAGGGGGCAGATACCGATTACGGTGACTACACCGAAACCAGTGCGGCCGAGGTCGCGCAAGCGCTTAAAGATGCCTCTAACGTGATTATTACCCCCGGTTACGGGATGGCGCAGGCGCAAGCTCAGTTCCCGGTAGCGGATCTGACTGCCAAGCTGCGCGAGGCGGGAGTAAACGTGCGTTTCGGGATTCACCCGGTAGCGGGGCGGATGCCCGGACATATGAACGTGCTGCTGGCAGAAGCTAAAGTACCCTATGATGTGGTGCTAGAAATGGATGAGATTAACGACGACTTCCCCGATACTGATGTAGTTCTGGTGATTGGGGCAAACGACACCGTTAATCCCGATGCCACCAAACCGGGCAGCCCGATTGCGGGAATGCCGGTGCTGGAAGTGTGGAAAGCCCGCCAAGTAGTGGTGTTTAAGCGTTCGATGAATCCCGGTTATGCCGGGGTGCAAAATCCGTTGTTCTTTAACGACAACACTAATATGCTCTTTGGAGATGCGAAAGCTTCAGTAGAAGAAATCGTGCGCAACCTGTAAGCCCGTTTTTACCGGCAGCTTTAATAGCAATAACTTTGGGGGCGGGGTCGATAATAGTTTCGACCCCGCCCCCATTTCCATGCCGCCTTTAGATGGCAGTGGTGTGGATAGCGTTAATGCTCGGGTTAATACCTTGAGGGTATTAACCCGAGCATTAACCTAGGTGAAAACCGGCAACCATCACGCTGCGCTCGAAGAATCCCCAGTTAGGAATGCGATTTCTTAGGTAGCAAAATATCCTTACCTACCAGGTTAAAGACCAATTTATCGTCACGTATTTCAACCTTATTTAATTGCATTTGAGCAGGTAAATGGCGAATAGGGATTCTAATTGCGGGCAGCGACTGTGGCAGTTTAAGACGAGCTTGTAACTGGCGTGGTAATTGAGTTTTAAGGGACGTAGCTTTAATGATTAAGGAAAGCGGACTGCCATCCTTTGGGTCACTAAGCTCAACCTGTCCGTCTGCAAGAATCTCTTGACCCCACTTTTTAGCTGAAAAAACAATCTTTCCGTCCTGCAAACTGGTCTTTACCCCCGGAGCCTTAGCTGCCACTATTTTTTCTAATGCAGCTTGGGTTAGATTTGCCTGCGCCTTGATATGTCCTATTTTCTCGATATTCAACCGCCCGGTGCTGAGCTGCAGATTGTTAATCTGGGCGTGAATATCGGTTAAAGGCATTGCGCCCGATTCGGTGGGAAAATCCCAACGCGGAATCTCAAGGTTTACTTCCCCAATGTTTCCGCCAATGACCGAGGTCAAGAAGGGGAGGTCAGCGATTTTAACATCGGAGTTCTCGGCGCCACGCTTTTCTAAGACCTGAGCGCCCTCACTTTGAGCCCACCAGCAAGAAACCCGGTCTAGTGCACCCAATAACAGTGCCAGTACGCCTATTACAATTAATAATCGCTTTATGATTCGCACCAGTTAAGTATATAAATAACTCCGCCCTCTCTTAGCTAGTTAAGTGACTGTGGCTAAGAGAGGGCGGAAGCTAAAAGCTTAAAACCTGTCCTGAAGTTTTACCTAGACAAACCGGGGATTATTTATCTATTTCTTGCTGTAGAGGTCCAAGCAGTTCTCGCTTCGGGTTGGCTCCCAAAATACCTCGAGCTATCTCGCCTTGGTTAAAAATCATAAACATCGGGATAGAGTTAATGCCATATTTGGCTGCCAGTTCCGGGTTGTCATCAATATTTACCTTAACAACCTTCGCTTTATCGGCTACCTCAGCGGCAATCTCATCAACTACCGGTCCCATTTGGCGGCAAGGACCACACCAAGGTGCCCAAAAGTCAGCCAAAACCGGAACCTCAGATTTTAATACTTCCTGTTCAAAGGTATCTTCGGTTACATCAAGTGGTTTAGTCATTTCTTGTCCTCTCTTAATGGTTAAAAATCTGCGTTTAGTCGGCGAGGGAGCGCTCGGCATCAAGGGCAGCCCTACACCCTGAACCGGCAGCGGTAATCGCCTGGCGGTAAGTGTGATCTACGAGGTCACCACAGGCAAATACCCCTTTCAGGTTAGTGGCGG
>CABQYA010000015.1:0-18050 GCA_902468275.1 uncultured Urmitella sp.
TGGGTGCGTAAATCGGTGGCGCTGCCTCCACAACAAATACACACATCAACTTTTTCGGAAAAATCTTCCATCTGCGAGATAGCATAAACCGGGGTTCCGGCAGTTTCTAAGTGTTCAGGATTCCGGCGAGTAAATACCGCGACTGCCTGCATATCCTTGGCGGCATTAACTGCTCTTTCAACCGCGCGTCCTAAATTTCCATATCCATTGATTGCTACTTTTATAGTCATAGCCAGATATTACAAGTTGTATCCTGGCAGATGTGAAAACTGCCCAAAACCTAGACAGGGAAGTGTCTAGGTTTTGGGCAGGACGGCAGTTAGGTAAGTATTTAGTAGCTGAGCGGCAAATCGGGGTATTCGGCTTGCCAAGTTTGCCGATAGTAATCGGTCAGTTGCAATTTGCTGGCGGCAGCTTCATCAGCGATGATGAATGCGTTTAAGTGGTACTGCAAAATAGAGGCAGGCCAAAAAGCGCTAACCGCGCCCTCTACCGTTGCGGCCACGGCATCGGCTTTTTGGGAGCCGAAAGCCAACAAAACCGCTTGACCCGATTTCATAATGGTGGATAGCCCCTGCGTGACTGCCTGCTTGGGGACATTAGCTTCATTGTTATCGAAGAAGCGGGCGTTGTCGGCAATAGTTTGGGCGGTCAAGGTCACCACATTGGTGGGGTTAGCTAGGCTGCCGGTCGGTTCATTAAAACCGATATGACCATCGGCACCGATTCCTAGAATCTGTAAATCAACTCCGGGCGCGATTTCTGCTTCATAATCGCGAGCTGCCTGGTGCGGATCGGAGGCAGTGCCATCGGGGGTGTGTAGATTTTCGTCCTTTAGACCGGTCTTGTCGCTGCCAACCAGTTCGCGGCGTAATACGTTACGGTAACGTTCGGGGTGGTCGGGAGCTATTCCTACATATTCATCTAAAGCCCAGGCGGTGCATTCTTCCAGGCTAAATTGTCCTTGCGCATGGGCGGCACGGAGCTCAGCGTATAGACCTTCGGGAGTAGAGCCAGTTGCTACCCCCAACCTAAATCCCGGTTTGACTTGGGGAATAATCAGTTTTGCCGCTAGTTTGGAGGCATCTTCGGGGGTGGGGGTAATCGCAATATGCATGTAAATCTCCTTTGGTAGGACTTTTCCATCGTTGGCTATTGAAAGTCCCTCCCATTATCTCACACCTGCTAACTTGGAAAGGATTGCTAGTGGCTAAGCTTAAGATTTCCGGTTTTCCTGTTACCGAGGTTGAACGTGAGAAAATAGGGTTAGACGGTAGTAGGAGGGCGAAATGGCGCAGCGCAAAAGAGTTACGTTAAAAGATGTTGCACAAGAAACTGAGTTATCAATATCTTCAGTTTCGCTTGCGTTGCGCAATGACTCGCGAATCTCCGAACCGGTGCGTGAACGGGTTAAGGAAGTTGCCCACCGCTTGGGGTATCAGGTGGATTTGTCGGGGGCGATGCTTCGCAGTTCTAAACCTAAGATAATTGGCATAGTTGCCCAGCTAGATCAAGAGTTACATAACAAATATGTCGAGAATATTAACCGTTGCGCCCAAGAAGCTGGCTATCGGACGATTACTCAAAACGCTTCCCTATTTAATGATTATCGGCAGGGATTAGAGGCTCTGTCTCAGCTGCGGATTAACACTTGTGTAGCGATTAATCCTGTTTTTAGCGGTGAGGAACTCCCGGCAAACCTAACTCCCGCAGTAGTGGTGGGGCAAAGCGCTCTGGCAGGCGCTGACTTGGTGCGTTCTTCCAACTATAGCGGGCTGCATGAACTGGTTTTGCATCTAAAATCTTTAGGTCATGCAGAAATAACTTACTTGGATGGTCCCAAAAGCTATTCATCTAAAATTCGTCGCCAGGCATTAATGCGGGCTGGCAAGGAAGCGGGCTTAAAAGTTAATCCGATTTTGGCAGGTAATACTGTGGATGATGGGTTTAAAGTCGTGCAGCAACTTTTGACTGATTCTTGGAGTCGCCAAAAATCTCGTAATGATTTGACTCGGGTTGCTTTATTGGGGGTTACCGCGCTGGCTTGTTATAACGATCAGGTGGCGCAGGGGGCTATGGTGGCTCTATATCGAGCCGGTTTTTCTATTCCCGCTGATATTTCGGTGAGCGGGTTCGATAACTCTCTGGGGGCGTCCTCCCTGGCTTTTAATTTGACCACTGTGGATAGGGGCGCGGCGAAGGTTGCCGAGCACGTGACTTCGCTGGCGATTAGAAGAGCTTCCGGTCAGGTGGTAGCGGCGCAAGAGCTCACAGTGGAGAGTTCTTTGGTAATTAGGCGCTCTACCGGGACAGCTTTCTTCTTGCAGAACTAGGAGGGAAAAAGTTATTAAAACGTTAAAGCAAAAAAATCTAAAAATAGCACTTTTGTGCTCTTATGGAAATTAAGACTGCTGATAAAACCTATTCAAACGTTTGACTTAATGTGAGGGATATTTTATTGTAGGGCTATGTGCTAAAGCACATCTAGGAATTATTTGCAGCAAAGGAGCTACGAATATGCGTACAAAGTTAAATACCCTGGGATTCACGGCGACTTCATTTCTGTCGCTGGTGCTAATCACAGTAAATGCGCAGTTAATTTATGCTTTTTGGGACATTCGGAACACCATTCCCAAAGATTTTCCTACCGCCATGGGGGTCACCGACGCTCAGGCAGGGAACCTATATTCAATGCAAGGTTTAGTTATTATCCTGGGAACCATTGCCTTGGGCTGGATAGGCGATCGTTTTGCGATTCGTACTATCATGCTGATTTCTTCTCTGGGTGCGGGAGGGATTTCCCTATTCATCACCGTATTCTCACCTAATCTCTCCCTGGGGACGCTGCTCGTATGCTTCTTCTTGATGCTGCTGTTTACCGAGGTATTATTCAAACCAGCCAACTTCAAAGCAGTTAGCCTCTCAACCACTGAAGAACATCAAGGCACTGCATTTGGCTTTTTCGAGTTTGGACGCGGTCTGCTCGCGTTCCTAGTTTCTTTGCTTTGGACCTTGATGCTGGCATCGGGAGCCAGTGCTCGAACCATCATGTACACTTCCTCGATAATCGTCCTGGTAGCCGGGCTAATGGTGTTCTGGGCGGTACCAAAAGGGCAAAAAGTCGGCAGTGAAGACACTCAAGCAGCTAACACTGTAGAGGCAATCAAAGGGGTTGGGAAAGTAGCTAAACTGCCGATAGTCTGGCTCACCGGTATCAACGTTTTTTGTATCTATGGCACTTTCGTAGCTGCCGGAACTTATTTTGCCCGCTTCTTACAAGCCGGATACGGAACTTCGGCAGTGGCTGCCGCCGTGTTTGCAACTACCGTAATCGGCTTGCGTATGTTGCCACTGGTTTCAACGATTCTGGTAGAAAAAGTATTTAAATCAACGGTAAAGTTCATGAGAACTATGGAGATAGTTCTGGTAGTTCTACTGTCGCTGATTGCGGCAATCTTCTTCACCAACAGCCCAGCTATCAGCTCTTATCCAGCTGGTCAAGTACCGGGTAACCTGATATCTAGTGGAATGTTCTGGGCGCTAATCGTGATGATGCTCTTGGCATCTGCCACCACCTTTATGATTCGGGGTGTCTACTACGCTCCCATCGGAGAGTTCGGGATCGCCAAGAAGAACTCTTCAGCCGCTATGTCTTTCGCAATCACTGTCGGATATATCCCGGCATTATTAGCTCCCATTGTGCTCGGTGGTCTGATTACTCCCTCCATTACTGATAGCAACGGAAAAGTAATAACCGAAGTGCTAACTTCCACCAATGTACTGGGGTCTGCATTCTTAGGATTGGCAGCTTTAGCTCTGGTTGCAGCGGTAATGTCACACCTCATGGTGAAAATGCAGCGCCGCCAAAAACAAATGAACTGAGGGCAAAATGAAAGCAGCTGTTAAACAAGCAGATTGGATGGCTCAGCATCCAGATTCAGTTCCCATCGGTAACCTGACTATCCCGGGAACTCATGATTCTATGACCGCAACCTGTCCGCAAAGATACTATAAAACTCAGACTCTCCTGCTTGCAGAACAATTAGATATCGGGGTCAGGTTTTTAGATTTGCGGATTCGCTCTAGCCTGGTTGCAGCTCACCGCGAGTGGATAAGCACGATTAAAGCTACGGAGATATTGCAAACTATCCGAGAGTTTCTAAAGAATCATCCGCAAGAGTTCCTCTTGGTTAGATTCCAAAACGCAAATGAAAATAAAGATGATTTTCCGCAGTATTGCCAGCAAATTACGAAACTGATTGCTGAAAATCGAGATTTATTCTTCCTATGGAAGAAAGAAAATCAGATTCCCATCAGTGAGCTAACTTTGGGGCAGTTACGCGGAAAAATCCTGGCATTGGAATGTGCTCCTAGCCAGTATGAATCCACGTATTTACCAGATTGTGTTTGGGCATATCCCTGGCATGAAGCCGAGAAAATACGGCTACAAGACTTATGGGATGGTCCCAGTCTAGAAGCTAAACAGCAGGCAATCTTGCAACTAGGGGAACAGTCTGGAACTGGTGAGCTACGGTTGAATCATATTAGCGCTACCAATGGGCAGTTAGGATTCCCCGATGCCTATGCCGCTCAGCTAAATCCGTGGATTTTTGATATTTATACCAAGGAGGAAGCTAGATGCAAGCAAAGGGCGCAGGTGCTAATTTTTGACTATCTTACCCCTGAGATTGCTCAAACTTTGATAGATGCTGGGCTAAGTAACTGCCAGAACTAGGTGAGGAACATGGAAAAGCCGGAATTGCTGAAACTATTGGATTATGCAGTAGCTACCGTTAAAAAAGCCGCAGCTATGGCGCTTGAACCGGGAATGGAACTAAATATTAGCGCTAAAAGTAGCCGTAATGATTTAGTTACCGATGTTGATAAAGCAATAGAGCAATTTATTGCGAATCAACTACTGGAATTTAGTGGCTACCCAGTGCTCGGAGAGGAAGGACACCAGGTTGATTCTTTCGAGGGACTGGTATGGCTGGTAGATCCCATTGATGGGACGATGAATTACATAGAAACCAAGCGAGATTACGCAATTTCCTTGGCATTATGTGAAAACGGAGTTCCGGTTCTGGCAGTAGTACAAGATGTGGTGGCTGATAAGACCTATACCGCAACGGTAGGAGGAGGGGCTTATTGCAATGACCTGCCCTTAAGGGCGGTGAATTCGGATATAGATTATCGCCAGGTAGTTCTGCTAACCGATTTAAAGGAAATCCGAGCGCTTCCTCGCTTAGCTCAAGTTTTAGAGGAATCACGGGGGCATCGGCGATACGGTTCTGCCGCACTAGAAATGGTGGAAGTAGCAGCCGGTAGGGCAGGGGGATTTATTCATCTTTGGGTATCCCCCTGGGATATAGCGGCGGCGACTTTAATCTGTCGGGAAAGCGGATGCTTAGTTTCCCGCTTTGACGGTACCAGCATGGATGTGCGCCAGAAAGGATCTGTTTTGGCGGCATGGCCTACCGTACATTCCGGGCTGCTGTATCGTTTGGTGCAAGCTCCTGCCTAGCGGGTTAGCGCAGTCGCGTGCCAGGGCAGCGGATTTGTCCTGGGAAAACCGGATAGAAAAATAGTCGCGGGGTGGAAGAATCTTTCTTCCACCCCGCGACTATTAGCTATTGACTTATCGCCAAGAATCCGCTTCGTCAGCTAGATTTTTTGTGCCTGTATCTTCCAAACCTCTTTAGCGTAGTCAGCTATGGTACGGTCAGCGCTGAAGCGTCCGGATTCACAGATATTAATCCAGCATTTGCGCGCCCACTCCATCTGGTCAGCATACTCGAGGGCAGCCCGGTCGCGAACCTCACGGTAATCGGCAAAGTCACCCAGCACATAGTACACATCAGCTGGTTCATAACCATTTGAGTCTAGCAACGAGCCCAAAAGGTCATGGAATAGACCAGTGCCATCATCATCTAAAGTGCCATCAACGAAAGCATCTAAAGTGCGTTTAAGTCCCGGCACGGTTTCATAGAGATGGCGAGGATCGTAAGTGCGCCGCAGTTCGGGCAGTTCTTCCTCTTTCGCCCCGAAAATGTAGGCGTTTTCTTCCCCAACTGAATCCACAATCTCTACATTTGCACCATCTAGAGTTCCCAGGCAAAGCGCCCCGTTCATCATGAACTTCATATTGGAAGTACCGGAGGCTTCTTTGCCGGCAGTAGAAATCTGTTCGTGAATATCAGCAGCCGGAATAATATGTTCCGCCGGGGAAACATTGTAGTTCTCAACGAACACAACTTGAATAATCTCGCGAACCTGCGGGTCGGAAGCAATTAGTTCCCCAATAGTATTGATTAACTTGATGATTGCTTTAGCGCGTACATAACCGGGAGCTGCTTTCGCCCCGAAAATAAAGACCCGATGAGGCCAGGGCTTTTGCGGGTTGTCTTTAATCCGGAAATACAAATCCAAAATATAGAGCGCGTTCAGCAACTGCCGTTTGTACTCGTGTAACCGTTTAATCTGCACATCGAAAATAGCGGAAGAATCTACCTTAACCCCGCTACGCTGCTCCAACCAACGCGCAAAATCCCTTTTATTATCGGACTTTACTCCCAGCAATTGAGCCATCAAATCAGAATCGTCAGCCAAATGCCGTAAGGATTTCAGCTGATCCATATCATTAACCCACTCGGTGTTGCCCAGCTTTTCAGAAAGTAGCTCAGCTAGGCGGGGATTGCACTGTTTGAGCGCCGAGGAGTAACCCCGTTGGTCTTGTTATTAAACTTTTGTGGCCATATCTCATGCCAGTCTTTCAAAGTCTGCCGCTTAATAATCTCGGTGTGTAACGCAGCTACCCCATTGATAGAGAAAGCAGCGTAGCAAGCAATCCAAGCCATGTGGATACGACCGCCATGAATGGGCGACATATAGTCAATGCGACCCGCATTAAAGCCAAGGGCTTCTAGCTCCATCCGGAAACGGCGGTCAATCTCCGTTACAATCTCTAGGATTCTGGGGAACAAGCGCTGGAAGATTGAGTATTCCCAAGTTTCCAAAGCCTCGGCTAGAACCGTGTGGTTAGTGTAGGCAAAGGTGTTCTGTACGATTTGCCAGGCGCTTTCCCAATCCATACCATGATCGTCAAGCAAAATCCGCATTAGTTCTGGAATCGCCAGCACCGGGTGGGTGTCATTCAGCTGAATACAGTTGTACTTAGCGAAATCATGTAAATCTTGACCATGGTGCTTAATATAGTTATCTACCATGTCTTGCAAGGACGCAGACACGAAGAAGTACTGTTGGCGCACCCGCAGTACTTTCCCCTCGAAGGTGGTGTCATTCGGGTACAGAACCCGGCACAGGTCAGCAACCCGTTCTCGTTCGATAATCGCATCAGTGAACCGCTGAGAGTTGAAAGCCTCATAGTCGAACTCTTCCATCGGTTCTGACTTCCAAAGACGTAAAGTATTTATGTTATCGGTGCCGTAACCGGTAATCGGCATATCATAGGGAACCGCCCGCACCTGCATATCCGCAAAGTTAATAAAGCGGGGTTCTTCCTCACGGCGGAGGACGAACGGATAGCCTTCCTCCATCCAGGGATCAGGGTGTTCACGCTGGTTTCCGTTTTCGAAAGACTGTTTAAACAATCCGTAACGGTACAAGATTCCATATCCACGAACTGGCAGGTTCATAGTGGCGCAAGAATCTAGGAAACAGGCAGCTAAGCGCCCTAGACCGCCATTTCCTAAAGCGGCATCATGCTCAGCTTCCAAAACGTCAGTTAGAGAAATACCGAAAGCATTGGTTGCTGCTTTCGCGTCCTCTAAAAGCCCCAGGTTATCTAGGTTGTTTAGCAAAGCCCTGCCCATTAGGAACTCTGCGGAGAAATAATGTTCTTGGCGTCCCGCCGCATACTTATCGGTAGTTTTTTCCCAATTTTCAGCGATTCGTTCAACTACCGCTTGCGACATTCCCGTCCAAAACTCCATAGGAGTGGAAGCCTCAACGCGGCGTCCAGAAATTGAACGGGTGAAAGACCCAAGAGAATCTGTAAGGTTGTCTGCCATTTTTAAACTCCTTGCAAAACTACGGTTACAGGCTACCGGTTGAGACGCAAATAGCAGTGCTTAAAATCCCTATTTAATAAGTGGCATTAGTTACATCTGTCCTCAGACTTCTTAAAACGGCTTTCACCAGGCTCTATTTAATGCGGCTATGGGTAAGCGGATTAAATCTCAATCCATAGGGTCTGCCCGGGGCCAATCCCTCTATCCCGGAAACTGCACTCTGCGTCCTCGGAAGTGATTGTCGAGGTTTGCAAAAGCACCTTCGCTCCCTTAGTTAAAGCCAGTTGAGGGAGCGGGCGATAACCTACTGCCAGGTTGGTAGCAACTATTACTTTTCGTCCACAACTGGCTGTAACCAGCAGTGATAGTACCTCCAGGTCGCTCTCCAACCAGGTTGATTTTCCCATTCCCAGGCCGAGGCTACGGCGGGTAGCGAGCATTTTCCGGTAAAAATTTAAAGGGGAGTTGGGATTGGAATCTTGCATCTGTACTGACAGTTCTCCCCAATCGGCGGGTTGCGGTAGCCAAGGGGAGCTAGCTCTGGCAGGCGAAAACCCAAAGTTAGAGCTGGAATCATTAGACCAGGGGAGAGGTACGCGGCAGCCGTCCCGTCCGCGTACTCGATAACCGGAACGTTTCCAGGTAGGGTCTTGGCGGGCGTTATCAGGAAGCGTAGTAGCTTCGGGTAGTCCCAGTTCTTCTCCGTTATACAGGTAAATTGATCCGGGTAGCCCCGCTAGGAAAGCGGTCGCTGATAAGGCCCGGGTCAGGCCGATTTCCCGATCAGGTTGCGGGTCGGTTACCCCGATTCCATTGTCAGTGTTTGCCCCGGTAGGATAGCCAAGCCGGGTGCTATGGCGCACCGTGTCATGATTGGAGAGTACCCAGGTGGCAGGAGCCCCCACTGATGTCGAGGCGTCCTGGGTGCGGCGGATAACTTTACGCAGCGCTGCCGGCTCCCAGGGGCAATTAACCACTGAAAAGTTGAAAGCCTGCGACATTTCGTCTTCGCGCACATACATAGCTTCTTGCTCGGGGGTATTCACCCAGGCTTCGGCCACTAGCATCCGGTCGCGCCCATATTCATCTAGCACCGCCCGCCATTCTCGATAAATATCGTGGACTCCTGGCTGGTTAAAGAATGGTCCCACATCGAGGGCGCGACCATTTTCGCTGTTCGGTCCTTCATAGTTAAGGCGATCTGCTCCCACCTCATCATCGGGTAGCGCGGGGTCTTTCACTAATCCATGCGCCACATCTACCCGAAAACCATCTACCCCGCGGTCTAGCCAAAAACGCAGGTAGGAGCGGAAAAACTCGTGAACTTTCGGGTTTTCCCAGTTGAAGTCAGGTTGGGAAGCGTCAAAAATATGCAGATACCACCAGTCCGAATCGCTTGCTTTGCCACTTAGGGGCTCAACCTTTGACCAGGCAGACCCGCCAAACATAGAACCCCAGTTGTTGGGAGCGCCACCGCTAGATTTGCGGAACATATACATATCGCGTGCCGGATCTCCCGGCTGGGCAGCTAGCGCCTGCTTAAACAGGGGGTGCTCCCAAGAGGAATGATTAGGAACCACATCAATGATGACTTTTATCCCGCGGGCATGCAGCTCGGCGAGAACCTTATCGAAAGTCTCCAAGTCACCATATTCGGGATTAATATCCAGGTAGTTGGCTACATCATAACCGGTATCATGCTGGGGAGAGGGATAGAAAGGCGAAAACCAGACGGCATCAATGTTCAACTTTTCCAGGTAGTCGATTTTTTCTAGCACGCCGCCCAAATCCCCAATTCCATCCCCGTTGCTATCGGAAAAGGAACGCGGATAAACCTGGTAAATAGCAGCGCTACGCCACCACTGATTCCAGTCATTTCTGTGCAACTGGCTCATAGCGTGCCCCTTTTTACTCTTCGCTACCTTTGCGCCGTCGGCTTCGATTTCGGCGAGGACGAGGCTGCCGTTGGGTTCCAGCCCCCTGGTGGGTATCGCGCTCACGGCGTCTGTCACGTCCCCCGCGCCGTTCTCGTCCTTTCCCACCGCGAGAATTCCTTCCCCGCCCTCCGTGATTGCGTCCGTTACGCCCTGCACGCCGGCCACCGGTTTCCCCTAAATCTTCCAACTTTTCAGCGGATAAACCCGCCCGTTTACGTTGAGAAATAGGTAAACGAGAACCCGCGTCTTCGGGAATATCTAAATCGGTGTATAGGTGGGCGCTAGTGTGGTAGGTCTCTACCGGTTCTTCCGCCCCCAAAGAAAGTTCCTTATTTATCAACCGCCAGCGGGGAACATCATCCCAATCGACAAAGGTAATCGCAGTACCGGAATGACCAGCCCGTCCGGTACGCCCAACGCGGTGAATATAGGTTTTTGCGTCCTCGGGGCACTGATAGTTAATAACATGGGTAACATCATCAACATCAATACCGCGGGCAGCCACATCAGTTGCTACCAATACATCAACTTTTCCATGCCTAAAGGCACGTAAGGACTGTTCGCGCGCTCCTTGCCCCAAATCCCCGTGTAGGGAAGCAGTCGCAAAGCCGCGGCTATTCAAATCATCACTAACCCGTGCGGCGCTGCGTTTAGTGCGGGTAAAAATAATGGTAAGACCGCGTCCACGCGCCTGGAGGATACGCGCGACCACCTCAATTTTATTGAGGGCGTGGCAGCGGTAAATAACTTGCCGAGTAGTTTTAACCGTCGCTCCCTGATCATCGGGATCTTGCGCCCTAATATGGGTGGGATGCTCCATATAACGCCTGGCCAAAGCGATTACCTCTCCGGGCATCGTGGCGGAAAACAGCATCGTATGGCGGTTAGCAGGAGTGCGGGAAAGTAACACTTCCACGTCGGGAAGAAAACCTAAATCAAGCATTTCATCGGCTTCATCTAACACCATGGTGCGAACTGATGAAAGGCTCAAAAGTCCCTGTTTCATCAGGTCAATCAGGCGACCAGGGGTGCCGACCACCACCTCAACTCCCCGCTTTAGAGCCGCAACTTGTGGCTCGAATGCGCGTCCTCCATAAATTTCACAGATTCTAACGCCGCGACGAGAAGCTGCCTGGGCGGTTTCCCTCGCTACCTGGATAGCTAGCTCGCGGGTAGGGAGCACAATCAAAGCTTGCGGATGTCCAGGGTCTAGGAGCTGTTCGTAACCATCCTCACCCGGAGCCACCACGTCCTCCAAAACCGGGAGCGCAAACCCCAAGGTCTTACCGGTGCCGGTCTTGGCTTGCCCAATAATGTCATGGCGCTCCAGCGCCACCGGCAAGGTAAGAGCCTGAATGGGGAAGGGATGGATAATGCCCGCCTCAGCTAAAGCTTCACAAAGCGGGGCGCTCACCCCAAAATCGGCGAAAGTTTTATCGCTCAAATCCATTGAGGCTTCCCCCACCACATCGGCTTCCACCTGCTCGGTAGGAAGCTCGTGGGCAAATGAAGTATCAGCGATTCCGCTAGTTGGCTGGTTAGACTTTTCAGCTATCAATCGATTACCTTTCACGGGGAAAACTTCCCCTACAGTTGGAGGTAGCCGATCGCAAAAAATCTTGGCTTAGCGCTTCAAGGCGACGCCACGCGCCCTTGGAAAAAACTTCGTTCACGAAAACGATCGGTCAACCCGTTGTCGTCGAAACCATCCTATCCCACGCCTGCTGAAAGCAAACAATGAGGGTAACTAAACTTACAGCTTTTTTGAGGGTAAATAATGCCCAGTAAGTGCTCTGCCTTTCAAAAGCTAGTATCGCAGCGCCAGGCAGGATAATCTAAGAGGGTGAGTGACGCACAAAGACTGGGACTTATTGGGTACTTCACCTTGGCAATGCAGCAACGTCTAGCAAAGGACGCTTCCCTGTGTCCCACGGTGGAACAAGAAATCGCCCTCGGACAGATGTCGGCTTCGGCGTGGGAAAATTACCAAAAAGTGGCTCAGGTTAGCCAACACGCAGCCGTTGATTTACCGGAAGAAATGAAACAGTATCTGGGGCTCACCGTCCAGTTAGAGGAGCGTTTGCGTCCTACTGACTGGTATGAACGCCTGGTGAAAAGTTACGTAACTATTGGCGCTATGGCAGATTTTAACCACAGTTTGACTACCGGATTATCCCCGGAAATCCAACCCCAGCTGGCAGAGGTTTCTTGGGGCTGTGGGCAGGAAGAATGGGCGGTTCCGCTAATTACCCAAGCTTGTGCTACCCAGGTGACTGTCCCCGCGCGGCTTTCGCTTTGGGGTAGGCGAGTACTGGGGGATGTTCGCTCCACTATGCGTCAAGCAATTGTGGGCTACCCGGAACTGTCGGGGCAGGGCGCAGAAGATATCCCTGAGGAAATAAAAGCACGTCACCGGGCACGAATGGAACGTGCTGGTTTGAAAGCCTAGGCGAGTTAGTTTTAACTAAAAACTAACTAATTGTCGATTGCCGAAAACGGTTATCGCCTTGGGCTAGCCATCGGGTATCGGCTCTGTTAAAGGGGTGCTACCCGATTCCAAATCCAACCCGTTTAGGTTCGGGTTTACCTACCTGGCAGTAAGCAACTAAACGCGGATTAATCAAAACCTGCTGACCGTGTTTGTCGGTTAGGGTAAGCAGTTTTCCTGGTTCATTTAGGGCGGTCTGTAAAACAGATTTTACCTGTTCAGAATCCATTTCTACTTCTAAATCTAAAGATTTGGCAACGCCTTTAAGTCCCAGGGAAATATTCACAGTATCCTCCGTTTAACTTCGTGTTCTGCTCCCCATCCTACCTGCCTTAGCTAAGGCTTTTCCCGATTGCTTGCTGAGAGCAAAATATCATTAGCTAGATTTATCCTAGGAGCTAGTTATCCCTATTATTTTTCTCGTTTATTTTGAAGCTAACAGGATAATCGGCCGCTTAGGAACTGGTCTTTGTTACGGTTAAACAGATAAGGACGCGGCGGGAGAGGGCTGCTCCCTATAATTGTCCTCATGGCTTCTTTTTCTGTTCGTCCCGCCCCTTTTCCTCCTGAACTGGAATTACCAGAGTTTAGTGAAGCTGGAAAGCAACTGCTTTCACGTTTAGAATCAGCTAGCTCCCTGGTAGTTGCGGGCGTGGCTGGCAGCGGGAAAACCGTCCTCGCTTTGGCAGCAATGCAGCAATTACGCAAGCAGGGCGATACCGTGCGGGGACTGGTTCCCTCACGGTTACGTGCCGATTATTTGAACACTTCCCGCTGCGCCCGGAGTCTGCCGATAGCTCGTCCTTTTATTACCCCGAGCGCTTTAGCTTTCCAGGTTTTGCAGCAATTTGCGATGAAAAGACGCCAAGCTCTTCGTGAACCGGTGTTACTTACCGGCTCTGAAGAGGAAGCCAGAATCCGGGAGCTTTTAGAAAAAATAGATGCCCCCTGGCCTAGCTACATTAACGCCGAGCTTCGCAGCAGCGATTATTTTTGTTCCGAGCTGCGTTCCCTGTTCGCTACCTGTGCCCATTGGGGACTTAGCGCTCAGGAATTAGATGAGCTAGGACGCGAACGTAAAGTTGCCCAGTGGCAGGCGGGAGCGGTCATTCTCAGCCAATACGAGCCATCTTTTAAGGACAACAAATGGGATGCTGCCAGAATGCAAGACCGGGCAGCTAGGTTGCTGCAAAACTGGGAGCAGGATGCTGCCATCTTAGAACCGCCGCTTTTGCCGGATTGGATAGTTGCCGATGACCTGCAAGACTGTCCAGCTTCAACTATCCGAATGTTAAGAGAAATGGGCAAGCGGGGAACAAAAATTTTCGCCCTATTTAATCCCAAAGTAGCGGCAGAAACGTTCCGAGGGGGATACCCGAGCGGAGCTAAAGAACTGTCTGAACAGCTAGGATGCCCACTTGTATCCTTGGAAGAATCATTTCGGGAAACAGCTGGCGGTCTAACCCTTAGCGATCCGCTCAGTCAAAAAGTCGGCGGGGACGGTGCGCGCGATCAAAAAATCGCCCAGTTTTCCACGATTTCTTCGCAGGCGAGGGCGGTCGCGGAATACTTACGCTACCAGCATCTAAAACGGCATGTGGCATGGAATGACATGGCGATTATTGCCCGTACTCAGGGGCAGCTTGATGAACTTAGTGCCTTGCTACAGGGCTTAGAAATTCCTATCAATCACCGGCGGCGACCCATGCTGTTTAAAGCTAACCAGATTAGCGGATCCTTGCTTCGCTTTTTCACTATTGCCGGGCAATCAGAGTTAGCTAAATCCATTTCCCCTCAAAAAACAAAACAAGATGGGCAAGGACAGATCCCAGCTTATGACCTAGATAGTGGACACTGTTGGGACGAAAAGTTGATTACTGTGCGCGGTAAAGCTATCCGCCAGCTGCTTCGCTCCCCACTTTTTGCCGTGGATTCTTTACAGATGCTTCGTTTGGAGCGTTCCTTAGTGGGGGCGCAGATTGCGGTAGATACCAAACTAGAAGAGTTTTACGCGCTGCTAGGTACTCCTCGCTTTCCTCTTAGCCAACTTCAAATGGTAGAGGGAGCGCAGGTTTTGATTCGCTGCCACCAGGTTTTTACCGCTGCCGTGTCCGCTTTGACGCTTCCTCCCACGCAAGCCTTAGAGAAAATCTGGTTAGAGCTACAGTTAGAAGAGCAATGGCGTCACCGGGCCTTAGCGGGAGACGAATTCGCAGACCAGGCATTAGATGCGGTGATTTCTTTAGTTAGACATGCGGAGATTTGGTCACAGCGGCATTTAAGTGCGAATATGGCCGACTATTGCGAGGTGCTTTTGCGGCAAAGGCAAGCCGAGGACGTGCTCAGCGGCAGTCACGGTCTCAAACCTGCCGTAGCTTTAGAAACTGTGTTCTCGGCAGCCGGACGTACCTGGGACACCTGTGTAGTAATTGGAATGCAAGATGGGCAATGGCCTTTACTTTCCGAAAGTGGCTCGCTACTTAGAGTTGGGGAATTATCAGAGTTAATGCACGCGACTGCGCTGCTTAGCCCCTCGGGGAAACTTCAGGAGGTTCCCGGTGGCTCCAGAAAACGCGCCCTCGAAACTGAACGTTCCTTAGCGAGGTGCGCCCTGAGTCGAGCCCGAGAGAAAATGCTGGTAACCGCACGTTCAGGTAATGAGGACGTGCCTTCGATTTTTTTCATTAACCTCGGTGAAAAAATCAAAAATGGAGATTTTAATACTGCGCAATATCTAGGAAATAGCTGGGATACCTTAGGGGGAAATGATTTAACGGACAGCTCAAAGCTAAGGGATAAAAACCATGAGGAGCAGCAACTATTTCCCTCTGTGCGCTCTTTGGTGGGGTATCTTCGTGCCCTACTTTCGCAAGACAATCCAGTAGATGCCCCTGGGGGTAGAGCAGAAGATGCGGATAGCTACCGGCGCAAAGCCCTAGAGACCTTGGCATATCTAGCCACACAAACAGTAACTGCCGCAAACCCACAAAGCTGGCGACAAGTGGGCCGGGATGCTAGCTGGTGGACAAATCCGGCTCGATTAAAGCCCGCTGGTAGTAGAGTCGGAATTTCTCCCTCCACCTTGGAACAGTTAAATGATTGTGAACTTCGCTGGTTACTGGAACGTCGAGGCGGTCAAGAAGTCGATGCTACCGGCAGTCTTTCTTGGGGGACCCTGGTGCATCAGATAGCGGAGGAAATGGGGGATAGCAGTTTAAAGGAGCGTCTAGATTTCTTTTATACGCACTGGCCTCAAGATAAAGAGACGTTTTATTCGCGAACCGAACTGCAAAGCAAAGAAGATATGATTGTTCGCCTCTCTTACTATCTGGACAATCATAAAGCACCGGCGGTGAGCGAGATTAGTTCTACCGCATTTGTGGGAGAATCAGCGCTGCTTAATGCCCGGATTGACCGCCTGGAAGCCGGAGAGGACGGGGTGCGAATAGTTGATTTCAAAACTATGAAAAACCCTCCCAGTGCACAGGAGGTAAAAAATCATCTCCAATTGGCTTGCTACCAGTTGGTACTGGAAGCCATGCTAGCGGGAGAGGATTCTCAGGCGGCTAAGTCTCTTTCGCCCGTGCTTAAAGCAACCAAAGCTCAAGTGCAAAGTTCCAGTCTGGTTATCGTCTCTAAAGCTAAGGGAAGCCGGGAAGCAGAGATTCCCAAAGAAATGTCCCAGGATCCTTTAACCGATGAACAGAAAGACCAGTTAGCGCAAACCATAGTTGATGCGGCGAAAGTAGCGGCGGGAGCGGTCTTTAAAGCGGTAGAAAACGCTAAATGTGACCACTGTAAACTGCGTTCTTGCTGTCCATTGATGAGCGAAGGAGAGCCAGTCCTATGAGCATAAATCCCGAAATTAGCTATTCCCCCGCGCAAATCGCCGAGGCAATCGGGCAATACCGCCCCAACCCGGATCAAGAAAAGGTTATTTGCGCCCCGGTGGATAAACCCATGCTGGTGATTGCGGGGGCGGGAGCTGGGAAAACCGCGACTATGGCTTTCCGGGTGGTCTACCTGGTGGCAAACGCTTTGGTATCTGCCGAAAGAGTTCTGGGGCTGACGTTTTCAAACAAAGCGGATCGGGAGCTATCCGAGCGGGTCAATAACTATTTGCGTCAGTTAGCCAAGCATAAAGATTTCTCTAAGGTTGCGGAGTTTTTAACCGATAGTGAAACTGGTGCTCTAATGCGACCGGTAACTTCTACCTATAACGCTTTCGCTAACCAAATTGTGCGCCAATATGGTTCTCGGCTGGGGATTTCCCCTGCCTGTGTCCTGCTGGATGAGGCGCGGCGTTGGCAACTAATGTATCAGGTTGTTAGTGAATGGGCTGGGGATTTAACCACTGAACTAGGTATCGGGGCAACTGTAAAAAACGCCTTGGCTGTAGGCTCTCAGCTACGCGATCAACTAATTGAATCTGAGGACGTGCGGGCTGGTTTAACTCAAATGAAGCAGGTGTATTCATCGGGTCAGCCTGGGAAACGTTCTAATAAACCCAATAAAAATATGCAGACTTTTCTTGATTCCCTAACCTATAGGGGAGAGCTATTAGATATTTTTGCTGAATATGAAAAGTTAAAGAAACAAAACGGCTATCTTGAATACTCTGATCAGATATATTATGCCGCGCTTTTAGTAGAGAAATTTGACGATATTAGAGAACAGATTCGCGCCCGCTATGACGTGGTTTTATTGGACGAGTTCCAAGATACTTCTGTGGCACAGCTAAAACTGTTTTCAACTATTTTTACCGGTAAGGGCGTGATGGCGGTCGGTGACCCCAATCAAGGTATCTATGATTGGCGCGGGGCTTCAGATTTATCTATGCAACATTTCTTGAGTAGTTTTGGAGTGCCAGCTAGCGAACACGCTGCCCATATTCAAGATATGCCGGTGACCTATCGTAACCGGGAAGCAATTTTAGAGGTAGCTAACCAGGTGGTTTTACCTTTACGGAACCTGTCTGCGGGGAAAAGCGCTAGCCAGGTTGAAGACGAGGTTCGTACCAAGCTAGCGGGACCGGAACCAGAATACAAACTTGATCCTGCGCCCTCCCCAGATCAATTCGCCGCGCCCTCATTAGGGGTAAAAGCAAAAGAGCTGGTTACCTGCCCGCAAAAGCGAGATGACCCCGGTGAAGTCCAGATGTATTTTGTGGAAGATTCCCAGCAAGAAGCAGAGTTGGTTGCCGATTTCTTTGCTGAACGTTGGGCGGAGCGCGAAAAAATAATAGCTAAAAATCAGCAGCTACCTCCACAAGAACGACAAAGCGTTCCCACCGGGGCGATTCTAATCCGGAAGCATTCCCAAGGGCCACTCCTTACTCAGGCGCTACGTAAACGAAAGTTGCCGGTAGAAGTGAGTGGGGTAGCGGGACTAATCTACGATCCGGCAGTAGCCGACGTGATTGCGGCGTTGCAGGTGTCGGCAGATGCCGGACGCGGAGATGCCTTAATGCGTCTAATAACCGGGTGCGGAATCAGTCCGGCTGATATTGATTTATTGTGGCGTTGGGCAGGGCATTTAGCCAACCCCGAGGGCGTGCAGGACATTCGGGTACAACCCTATTTAATGGACGCACTC
>CABQYA010000016.1:0-17673 GCA_902468275.1 uncultured Urmitella sp.
AGGAGTACCAGCACACTTATCAGCAGCATCCAAGACACCATCACCATCAGAATCCTTACTAGGATCAGTAATAGTAGCAGTCGTATTCACCGGGATACTACCAGCAGGATTACTAGTATCATCACCATCTTGCGGATCATAATTCACACTAACAGTAACCGCTTTGTCCTTAACTTCCTCACTAGGAGTACCACTAACAACACAAGCCTTCTTCTCCGCAGAGTACTTAACACTCAAACCAGCCGGCAAAGAATCAGAACTACAAGTAACAGTAGCCATACCCGGATTACCAACCGGAACCACCACTACATCAGTAATCTCCTTACCCTTCTGCCCACTAATAGCAACCGGATCACCAACCGTCGGCTTCACCGAACAACCATTAGTAGTATCAACCTTCGCGCCCGCAGGCGTACCAGCACACTTATCCTTAGAATCAGCAACCCCATCATTATCGCCATCGGCTTCAGCGCTAATAGTTGCTTTAGCAGTGCCAGTAACCTCTCCCCCCTTATGCTGGTCAGTCTTATCAACCGGCTCATAGCTGACTTTAACAGTTACCTCTTTATCCTTGGCTTCCTCACTAGGAGTACCAGTAATCACGCAACCGTCTTTTTGCTCATTCAAAGCAATAGCCAAACCAGCCGGCAAACCCTCAGCCTTACAAGCAGTCAGCTTAGCTTTACCAGGATTATCAACCGGAACATTCACCGGAATAATTTCCTTACCAACCTGACCAGCAATATCCGAAACCTTACCCACAGAAGGCGCAACCGAACAACCGGCCCCATCTACCTTTGCGCCTTTAGGAGTTCCCGGACACTTGTCCTCGCCAGCAACCGGGTTGGCCGGATCCTTCGGATCAGCAACCCCATCACCATCATCATCCTTAGCCACAAAGACACTACCGCTCTTCTTAACCGTGCCAGCATCTTTAGCCCCATCAGCACGCTTAAAGCCAACAGTTAAATCCACCTGCTTATCAATACTCTTCGTAGGAGTACCACTAATAACACAAGCAGAAGAAGCCGCATCAAACTTAACAGTCAAACCAACAGCCGTCAGCTCATCAGCAGAACAAGACAAATCACTAGCCTTACCATCATTAGTAACCTTCACACTCACAGGAGAAATAGCCTTACCAACCATCCCCTTAACCGCGAAATCACCAACAACCGGAACTACCGCACAACCATTAGCATCAACCTTAACGCCCGCAGGAGTACCAGCACACTTATCAGCAGCATCCAAGACACCATCACCATCAGAATCCGCATTCGGGTCTTGGACGGTAACCGGAGCTAGAATTATCCGCTCGTATGCGTCTTTCCCGCTTCCATATGTCATCTTGACTGGAATCAGGTAACTGCCTGCAGTTACGCTTCCTGCCTTAGGGTTCAGGGAAATTGTGCCATCAGAGTTAACTTTTGCCCATGTTTGAGTACCTACCGTAACCTTTGACTGGTCTACTCCCTCAAGCAGGGAGGCTGGAACGTCACCGGCAGCAGCAGCGGAATAAGTTGTATCGGCAGGGGATCTAGTGTTGTTCTCTTTATTAATAGGCGTCGCTACCGTGGCTGTGCCATCCAAATCTATAGTCGTTGTTTTATATTCAGGGGTAACCTTGACAGCAAAACTATCTTTCGCCATTGCCCGGTCACGTACTGGCTTGTCGAAACCGCCAGGGTAGATGGACGCGGTATAAATCTCATCCTTGGCAAGATTAGCCGGAACAGTGAAGTCACAGGACTCCACAACGCCGAGGTTAGATGCCTGGGTTGTACAAGTCTTTACCTCATTACCGTCACCATCAGTCCAAACAATGTCATAGGTGTTACTTGGAACGAAACCAGTAGCCTTGATAGGAGCGGTATCGCCCGGTTTTGCCGGATTTGTGGTCTGGTCATAGGTTTCAATATGGAACTCACGTCCCTCTATCCGGAGGGCGAAGTTCACGTTTTCGACGTTTGATATCGAACCAGTAGTTGCATTTGGAGTCCAGTTCAAACCGTCTTGGTACATATTGTCACGGAAGTTGTTAAGCGAGCCGCCAACACCATTCGGGAGTTCAGGAGCCACATACATATATTCTGTGTTTACGTGGCGACTGCGCAGGTTCGCCTTAGCCCAAGAAGCATTTGCACCCTCGGGAACCAAGTCTCCCCAGGTACCGGCATTCATAATTCCTTTGGCACTGTAGCTATTTCCCCACAGCCCCTGGAACTGCAGATGATATTTACCCTCTGCATCAGTGGTGTCGTAAACGGTTTCAGCAATCGCGGATTTACCGGTTTCAGCCTCATAGGCTTTCATAATCTCGCGTTGCGCTGCCTTGAACTCGTCACGCTTGTAGTTTTTATTGTCTTTTTTCCATTGGTCAAAGCGGCGGGCTACTTCATCTTGAACATAAGCTCCAACTACCTTAACTCCTGGAATTTTCACTTCACCGAAGCCAGCATTAAAAGTTGGAACGGCTTCAGAATTTCCTTTAGATTGTCGCTCTTCATACCAGACTTGACCGGTAACGTCGCCACCCCCCCCTTTGCGACTGCTCTGCTTCCAGGTGTTTTCAGCCGGGAACATCTGATCAAACTGGGGGCGCTCTTGGAAAGCGATATTGTAATTTTCAGCAAGATTACGCCCAATCACCCCGTTCCAAGTGCCACGATAACGGTCTAGCGGACCCCCAAAGGTTGAATCGCCTTCGACAAAGGCAAGCGTATATTTGCTGGGATCTGGATTATCTGCCCAAATCCGCAGGGTCTGACCCGCCGTAGCCTCCCATTTGTGAACCGTGCCAAATGAATCTGTCCAATCTGGCAGCTGGATAACGTAGGTACCGTCAGGCCGAGCCTGGCTATAGTAGACCGGCGACAAGGTGCCTTTTTGCCTTCGGTTGTTGTAATCAGTCCATTGCGCGTAGACCGTAGCTCCACCAAGACCGATGTCGCCATCTGAAGCACCCTGTTTATCATCTGGCTCCATGTATGAGCGACTACCACTGCGATCAAGAAAAACCCTCCCGCTCACGGCGTGTGCTTCCCCCAGCTCTTGCCCGGGGGAATGAATCGGGTCATCCGCAAAAGCGGTGCTGACCGTAAATACAGGCAAAAGTGCAATTACCATTGCGACAGCTGCTAAAACTGCCCACAATTTTTGCTTGAAATCAAGCGAGCACTTGCTCGCTACGGAAGTGCTGACCTTGGTCATTAATCCCCCAGACATAAGGCTTATTAAGTGGAGAGGCGACTAAAAACTACCCGAAGCCGGCAGATAGAATGCCCCCCCCCGACTTTTGACAGACATTTTCCTAACATTTCTATGATACAGGGGTGCATCTACCGTTTCAAAGGGTATTTTAAGGAAATACTGCTGGTTGTCCCAGGAAAGAACCGCAGCAGCTGGACTTTAATCTTATTAAGCACCCTAGGCTTTAAGAATCATCACAACCTCTTAATTTAAAACTAAGGGCAACTTTACACCCGTACAGCAGACCCCAAGATGGATACTAACCTGGTATTGTCCCCCGACACTCTTCCCAAAGTCACCTATCCTCCGATTCCTGAATCTACAGAACGCATAAATATACAAGGCGGGGTTCGAGAGAATCTCGAACCCCGCCTTGAGGTGTATGAACGCTCAGCTATTTAACTGTTTGTCAAAAGATTTAAACCCCAGACAAAACCGCTTTGCCGAGCTGACGGTTTAGCACCGCGATAAAGTCCAGCGGAACCTGCTTCGGGCAGACCGCCGCACATTCACCAAAGTTAGTGCAGCCGCCAAAGCCCTCTGCACTCATCTGATTGAGCATCCGGGTCACCCGCTGCAAATTCTCTGGTTTACCCTGGGGCAATAGCCCCAAATGAGTTACTTTCGCAGAGGTAAACAGCATCGCTGAACCGTTCGGGCAGGCAGCGACGCAAGCTCCACATCCGATACAGGCCGCAGCCTCGAAAGCCCGATCTGCGTCCTTCTTGGGAACCGGAGTGGCATGCGCATCCGGAGCAGCTCCGGTATTCACCGAAATGTATCCGCCAGCCTGAATAATACGATCCAAAGCGTTACGATTAACCACCAAATCCTTGATGATAGGGAAAGCAGCTGACCGCCACGGTTCAATAGTGATGGTGTCCCCATCCTTGAACGAACGCATATGCAACTGGCAAGTAGTGGCGTTATCCTTTGCCCCCGGCTTGTGATTGCCATGCGGAACCCCATTAATCACCAGACCGCACATACCGCAAATACCCTCGCGGCAGTCCGAATCAAAGGCGACCGGGTCTTCACCCCGGGCAAACAGGTCTTCGTTGAGGATATCCAACATCTCCAGGAAAGAGGAGTCCTCGCTGACACCATGCAGTTTGTATTCATGAATAGCGCCCTCGGCATCTGGGGCAGACTGACGCCAAACTCGCAGAGTGATGTTCACTTGTAGCTCCTTGTCTTAACCTCGATATTGTTGTAAATCAAATCTTCCTTGTGTAGGACAGGAGGCTGATCCTCCCCTTTCCATTCCCAAGCACCCACGTACATGAAGTTTTCATCGTCACGCATAGCTTCGCCCTCAGCAGTTTGATGCTCGGTGCGGAAATGGCCGCCACAAGACTCTTCACGATGCAAAGCATCGATACACATCAATTCGCCAAGTTCCAAGAAATCAGCAAGACGACCAGCACGCTCCAGCGACTGATTCATCTCACCCTGGGACTTACCTGGGATACGAACGTTAGTCCAGAACTCTTTACGCAGATTCCGAATCAGACCAATAGCTTTCTTCAGACCCTCCCGGTCGCGGGCCATACCGCAGTATTCCCACATAATCTGACCAAGTTCCTTGTGAATAGAATCCACCGAGCGGGTACCATCAATGGCCATCAAGCGGTCAATACGTTCTTGCGCCTGGGCTTTAGCAGCTACCACATCCGGATGATCTTGCGGAAGATCTTCCCAGGCCAAAGTATGTGCCAGATAGTCATTAACCGTGTTTGGCAATACGAAATAACCATCAGATAGTCCCTGCATCAAAGCAGACGCACCCAGACGGTTAGCACCATGATCAGAGAAGTTAGCTTCCCCGCCCACATACAGACCCGGGATAGTGGTCTGAAGGTCATAATCAACCCAAACCCCACCCATGGTGTAGTGCACCGCCGGATAAATCCGCATCGGAACCTCGTAAGGATCATCATCAGTAATCCGCTTGTACATATCAAACAGGTTGCCGTACTTGGCAGAAACCGCAGCCTTGCCCATACGCTTAATCGCATCCGCGAAATCCAAATAGACCCCGCGCGCAACGCCGTCAATCTCGGGACCTACCCCGCGACCCTCGTCGCACATATTCTTGGCCTGGCGGGAAGCAATATCACGCGGAACCAAGTTGCCGAAAGAAGGATAGATACGCTCTAAGTAGTAGTCGCGATCTTCTTCCGGAATGTCACGGGGATCCTTTTTGCAATCCTCTTTCTTCTTGGGAACCCAAATACGTCCATCGTTACGCAAGGATTCACTCATCAAAGTGAGTTTAGATTGCTGGTCACCATGCTGCGGAATACAGGTAGGGTGAATCTGGGTGTAGCAAGGGTTAGCGAAATATGCGCCCTTACGGTAAGCACGCCAAGCAGCAGTACCGTTACACCCCATAGCGTTGGTGGACAAGAAGAAAACATTCCCATAACCACCGGTAGCTAAAATAACAATTGAGGCAGTGAAAGTTTCCAGCTCACCTGTTTCCATATCGCGAGCCACAATCCCGCGCGCCCTACCATCAGAAACAATCAGTTCGACCATTTCGTGACGGGAATGAGGAACCACAGTTCCGGCATTAACCTGACGCTGCAGCGCCTGGTAAGCGCCAATCAGTAGCTGCTGACCGGTCTGACCCCGGGCGTAGAAAGTACGGGAAACCTGCACCCCACCGAAAGAACGGTTATCTAGCAGACCGCCGTATTCGCGAGCAAAAGGAACACCTTGCGCTACACACTGGTCAATAATGTTAGCGCTGACCTCGGCCAGGCGGTAAACGTTAGTTTCGCGAGCCCGGTAGTCCCCGCCTTTAACCGTGTCATAGAACAGACGGTAGTCAGAGTCGTTGTCATTGCGATAATTCTTCGCCGCGTTAATCCCACCCTGGGCAGCAATTGAGTGCGCCCGGCGAGCAGAATCCTGATAGAAGAACGCATCAACGTGATAGCCCATTTCGCCCAGCGAAGCGGCAGCGGCGCCACCGGCTAGACCAGTGCCTACCACGATAATCTTGATTTTGCGGCGGTTAGCCGGATTAACCAGCGCCGCATTAAACTTGCGTTGCTTCCAGCAGTTTTCAATCGGTACATCTAGCGGGGCTTTCTGGTCAGCGATTGGCTCGCCAACAGAATATAGACCATCAACTAGGTTTTCTTGTGTAGTCATCTTACGCATCCTTCCCTAACTAACACACCACTGGAGCGGGGTTGGTGATTACCAAATAAAGCGGCGGAATAGCGAACATGGCGAACAGCAATAGCCCCACAATCCCAGAAATATAAACAGTCGCTTGATGCGTATTTTCCCGAATCCAGCCCATAGTTTGCAGAGCAGACCATACGCCGTGTCCCACGTGCAAAGACACAATAGCTACCGCACCCAAGTAAATAATCAAGGTCCACCAGTTAGCTGGCGAGAAAGTAGTAACCATCATGTTCCAAGGAGCTACCGGAATCATTTCTTCGCCAACCTTGCAGGTAGCAGAGCTATAGGCTTCCCCGGCGCCAATCTGTACCCACTTCGTGGTGAAGTGGAAGATATGGAAGAAGATAAACAGTGCTAGTAACACGGAGCCGACACGTACAGTTCGAGTCGCGTAGTTGTTCACCACGTTCTGTTTGACTGCGTACTTCTGAGAGCCTCGTCCCTTGCTGGCGCGATACCACAGGTGGAACGCGCATACCATATGGATAATCACGCAGGCTAAAAGCAGTACGCGCAGAATCCAAAGCAAGCCTTCATAAGGCAGGATAGGGGCACCGAAGACCCGCAAGTGGTGGGCATAGCCGTTATAGGCATCAGCACCCGCCAGAATCTTCAGGTTGCCGTAGGAATGCATTAACACAAACAGCACAAAAAATACGCCGGTAACGGCCATGCACTGTTTCGCGAAGACCAGGGTGTTCCAGCTTCGCTTCTTCTGAATTTCTTTTGTATTGGCCACGGTCAATAGGCTAACTCACCGGTTTGGACTCACCTAGGAATTAGGGTCTATACGCAGACAACTAAGGAAAATCATTCAGAAATAAAAAACACTAAAACCGCTTTTACCTGCTCCTTTAATCTACTAATTCAGGAGAGGAAACCGAAAACATTTAGGAAAAAAGAGCTCTCTTTCCAAAAAAGAATCAGATAATTGTGTTGCAATTGGGAAAGCGTAAAGTTTCAAAATACCTTCCACCCAAGGTTAAGGGGCGGTCACCTCCGCCCCAATAGGCCCAGGAGAAGGACGTGCCAGGCGTTTTTGCATTACCAAAGCATCTTCGCGGGGATGGGAATAATATCCCCGTCGCACACTCAAAGAAACAAAACCGGCACGTCCATAAAGCGCAATCGCCGCCTGGTTAGAGCGGCGCACTTCCAGAAACATTTCAGTTGCTCCCCGGCTCCGAGCCGCGCTCAGGGCAGATTTTAAGAGGACGGCTCCTAGCCCTTGGCGACGTTTTCCGGGTAGCACCGCCAGGGAATGTAACTCAGATTCCGGAACCAGCACTTCCAGCAATGCTGCCCCCAGCAAAAGAGAATCCTCCCAAATCCCAATAGCTACCCCGTAACGGGCAGATAGCAATTGCCGCAGCTGCGTGTCACTAAAAGCCTCTCCCCCAAAACAAGAGCGCTCCAGGGCAAGCAGCGCAGGCACGTCCTCGACACTTAAAGGAACGCAACCAGTCACGAAGCTATTTCACCTGGCTAGGAGGCTGCACATCCGGTCGGCGCAAATACAGCGGAGAAACCGTTTCCAATAACTCCGCAGGTAAAACCCGGTTAAGACGAACCTTGGCAATGCGCCCCAAGACCGCTGCCTCCACCTGGGTAGGCAGCCCCGATTCCGGAGGTAAATCTTGCGGATAAAGATTTGCACCCGCACCAGACACGATCAAACCTGGTTTAGCTGCCCGATTAGCAAAATCACTGGCTGAACCCACTTCCGGTCCCCAAAGTAGGCAAACATCATCCGGTCCATCCGCGCGATACTGGGCGCAATAAACCTCTTTACGACGCGCATCAGCAGCCACTAAGACCTCTTTATCTGGCGACACCAAATCTAAAACCGCTCGCGCAAGCGCATCCAGCGAACTAATACCAATCACCGGAATTCCCAGCGCAAAACCAATAGTACGGGCAGTTACTAACCCAGAACGCAACCCGGTAAAAGGAGCCGGGCCGCGCCCTACTGCCACCGCCTCAATACCGGCTTTCGCGAGGGCGCACCCACAAGCCTCCTGTATTACCTGACTTACCAGGTCAGATAGGTGCTCTGCGTGAGAACGCGAGTCAGTACTAGAACGGGAAGCCAAAAGCGGAGTAGGCGAACAGTCATCCCAAAGCGCAACCGAAGCCCCCAACGAAGTATCAATACACAATATCCGCATATTTCTAACCTACTTTTCTTAACCCTTAATTAAACTGGTAAAACACCTGTTCCCAATCAGTTTCTTGCCAACGCTCACCCACAGTTCGGATAGTGATATCTCGTTTACCATCATCCATTTGCGCAAGGTCAATCACGCCATTATCACTGATAGCGCTCCCCCCCTGTTGTCGGTTAATTGCAATCTCCAGCCGAGAACCCGACAGCTGCTCGGTTTTACCCTCTCCCCACTCGATGACGGTGATTGCTTCGTCCAAAGTTGAATCTAAATCAAGAGTCTCCAAATCGGTCAAATCCTTGATTCGATAGGCATCGGCATGAATCAGGTCAGCCCCACCCACCAGGGACGGGTGTACCCGTGCCACAATAAATGTAGGGGACGAAATCCGCCCTTTAACTTGCATACCAGCACCGATACCCTGAGTAAAAGTAGTTTTACCGGCTCCCAGACCTCCCGAAAGCATCACTAAATCACCGCGCCGAAGCTGCTTTGCCAATAGTTCTCCTGCTGCGCGCGTTGAATCAGGTGAATTGACGCTGATAGTAAAAGGCACGCTTCCTCCTAAATATAAATTCGCGGTACCCGGGAATTAAGGGCAGTAACAATCGTATAGCTTATGGTGTCGGCAGCCTCAGCCCAATCATCGGCAGTAGGCTCCCCCTGAGAGCCATCCCCCCAAAGCCGTACGGTATCTCCCGTCTTTAATGGTGGCTGCCCGTCCGGAGTGTTACCTAAATCCACCATAAACTGATCCATACATATCCGTCCTACCTGCGGATATTTCTGCCCATTAGCGCCAACCCAGATTTTTCCGGAGGCATGGCGGTCAATTCCATCCGCATATCCCAGCGGCACAATCCCGATATAGGTGTCGCGGGGCGCAACCCAGGTACCACCATAGGAAACCGGGTGACCTGCAGGCAGTTTCTTGACGCTGATTAAATCGGCTTCGACGCGCATAATCGGGGTGAGCTGCAAACTGGCGGTAGTGGCGCGCGTCGGATTCGGGGTGAGACCATACATGGCAATTCCATACCGCGCCAAGTCAAAATGTGCCTGTGGATACCACAGCAGTCCCGAAGAAGCCGAGAGGTGACGAACGACCGGCGTAAAACCACGTTGGCGGGCAAGTTCGCACGCCTGCTGGAAGTCTACAAGCTGGCGTGCAGTCGCTTCTTCTCCCGCCCCTGCTTCATCTGCACGCGCCAAATGCGACCAGATTCCGACAATCTCTACCGTTCCCTCGTCACTGGCGAGCTGCGCCGCCGACAGCAAGGGAGATAGCTTTTCGGGCAGCGCGCCCTCCCGCCCCATCCCGGTATCAATAGTTAAATGAACACGCGGCATTTTACCTACCGCACGGGCAGCAGTGACAAGACGGAGTAAAGTTTCAGGATTTGATACTGCAATATCCAAATCAGCTTTGATTGCGGTTTCTAAATCCGCGTCCGGACTGAAAATCCAAGTAAAAATACGGGCTTGCGGAAAACCAGTAAGACCTGCCCGCAACTCGATAGCTTCCGCCAGCTGCGCCACCCCGAACCATTTCACCCCGAACTTAAGGGCGGCGCGAGCAATCTGCACGCCTCCATGCCCATAGGCATTGGCTTTCACAATCGCCATTGCCTGCACATTCGGGTCACATTTGCGCAGCTGCTGCAAGTTGTTTTCCAGTGCCGACAGGTCAATAACTGCGCGCGCCGGAAAATCAGTACCCATGACCATGACTATACCGCGCTAAACCCTGGCCAGCGCCCAAGCAATCGCCTGCGGAATCGCCCTAGCAATATCGCTAGCCACAATCGGCGCCCCCAGAACAGTTAAACCCTTAGCCTCAGGCTCCTCTGATAGGGAAAGCCCCGCCGCATTTCGCGCCGCCATAGCATGTACCCAAGCCGCAGCGGCAACCGCAAAAGAAACCTGAGAAGCAGACATATGGTGACCAGACTGTTCCACGCGGGCTTGATGCTGAGCCAAAACAGAGGCAACTATCCCCGCAAGCACATCCCCCGAGCCAGCCGTACCCGCCCAAGGCGGGGCTCCCGCCTGGCTAAACATAGTTTCATTAGCGCTGGCAATCAGAGTTACCGCCCCCTTAAGCAGCACCGTAGCCTGGGTTTTATCAGCTAAGAACTGCGCCCAGGCAGCCGGAGAAGCCTCCACCTCGGCGCGAGTAACCCCGCCACGTCCTCCCCCAGCACCAAGCGCTGAAAGTAGGCGCGCCGCCTCCCCCGCGTGCGGGGTAAGCACCGCGCGGTGGTTGAGGGTTCCGCCCGGAACCTGGGAGATGATTTGGGGATAGAGGTCGATGGCTCCCGCATCCAATACCAAAGGAATCCCGCTGGTAGCTGCTTGAACAGCCTGATTTACCGCTCCGCGCACCCGAGAAGCATCTTTTGAATCAATACCCGGTCCCACCAGTAGACACTGATACTTCCCCGCGCCTACTACCGCTTCGGGAAAACGTGAAAGAATCGCGAAAGCCGCGTCCTCGGGGCCTACATAACGCACCATCCCGGCTCCGGCCCGACCCGCGCCCTCCACACACATCACCCCGGTTAAAGGGAAAGAGGATGAACCTGCCACGACCTGCACTACCCCGCGGGTATATTTATGATCTTGCGCCCGAGGCAGAGCCCAAAACTCACCCACATCCCTAGCTTGCAGGCGAGCAAGCCGGGGTTCGCTGAGCTGTAACCCCAAATCCACTAAGCGCACCTGCCCAAATTCGTAGGCTGCCGGTGGCAGTAAACTCGCAGACTTGAGCGCCCCCATAGTTACAGTGACATCTGCCCCCAAACATATCCCAGGAAGGCGACCATCATCTGAGAAAACACCAGAGGGAATGTCAATAGCAATCCGTAAAAACTGGTGAGGATCAGATGTAGAAATCCGGGTAAGCTCCGCAACTACCTGCGATAACGGTTCACGTAGTTTCCCGTTTACCCCGGTTCCTACCAGTCCATCAATCCATACCTTGGCGGCGCGGGCACGTCGAGCAGCCAGGCGCGCGACCTGGCGGGCATTGCCAGCTAAATCCACCTGCTCTATAGTTACCTCCGCTTTTTCGGCAGCGGCCATCGCTTTTAGGTGTGGATTATCGGAAAGAATCAGCGCTAGACAGGGGTAACCTAGTTTTGCCAGGTAGGACAGGGCGTACAGACAGTCTCCGCCATTATCTCCGCCTCCAACTAAACCCAGAATCGGGCTCTCCGCTACCTTTGCTCCGCGAGCAAGCAATAATTCGATAACGGTATCACTGACCTCGCCAGCAGCTTTTTTCATCAAAATCCCGTGAGGATGTGCAGACACCGCCTGGGCTTCAGCCCCCCTCACTGTCTGTTTCTCGAATGCCTCAATCATGCTGCCCGTCCTTTACCTTGCCTTTTATTCTACCGTCACCGATTTGGCAAGGTTACGCGGCTGATCTACGTCATACCCCTTGCTCTTAGCCACCTCACAGGCAAACACCTGCAAAGGAATCACGCTCAGCAAGGGCATATATAAGGTAGGAGTAACGGGAACCCGGAAAATATGGTCGGCATATTTATCGACTTTATCGTCGCCTTCTTCCGCTACTACCAAGGTGATTGCGCCGCGAGCGCGTACTTCCTGCAGGTTGGAAAGCACTTTTTGGTGCAGCTCCGGGCGGCGCGGGGTGGGAACTACCACAAATACGAACTGTCCCGGCTCGATTAGGGCGATAGGACCGTGTTTGAGCTCTCCGGCAGCGAAGCCTTCCGCGTGTGCATAGGCGATTTCTTTAAGTTTCAGCGCCCCCTCCATGGCCACCGGGTAGCCCACGTGACGTCCTAAGAAAATCGTGGATTTCAGGTTCTTGCCGTAACGTTTAGCGACCTCGACTACCGGCTGAATTTCGTTTAGGAGCGTCTGCATTTTACGGGGAACTTCCGATAGCTTTTCCAGGTAATCTGCGATTTCATCAATATACTTGTTGCCGCGAACCTGTGCTAAATACAGTCCCAACAGGTAGCAAGCAGTGATTTGGGCAGTAAACGCTTTCGTGGAAGCCACCGCTATTTCGGGGCCGGCATGGGTCAGCAATACCGCATCGGATTCGCGAGGAATCGTAGAACCGGGAGTATTCACAATCGCCAGCACTTTCGCACCCTGTTCGCGCGCGTGGCGCACCGCCATAATGGTGTCCATAGTTTCCCCGGACTGACTAATAGCCACCACCAAGGTACGCTGATTAACTACCGGGTCACGGTAACGGAATTCGCTGGCCAGCTCTACCTCTACCGGAATCCGACACCAATGCTCAATCGCATAGCGGGCAACCTGTCCAGCATAGGCAGAAGTGCCGCAAGCGATAATCACCATTTTGTTTACTTGCCGCAACACATCTTGACTAATGCGCAGCTCATCTAACGTCAGATACCCTTGCGAATCAGTTCTATCTTGCAAAGTGGCAGTAACTGCCTGAGGTTGTTCATGGATTTCTTTTTCCATGAACGTCCCCCACTCGCCCTTAGAAGTACGATCTACCGAAAAATCTACCGTGAACCGTTTGGGGGTTAAAGCCTGTCCCCGATTGTCAGCTACCTGCACTTGATTAGCAGTCACCATTACCAGTTCATCTTGCCCAATTTCCAGGCAATCCTTGGTGTGATCAGCAAAAGCTAAAACGTCTGAACCTAGATAGTTGCAATCTTTGCCCACCCCAATTACCAGCGGAGAGGAACGCCGCGCGGCAACCACCATGCCAGGGGCATCTCGGTGAATCGCCAAAATCGTGAAAGTGCCTTTAAGCTTGGCTATCGTAGCCAAAAGCGCCCTGGAAAGACGCGCCGCTGCCCGGTGTGCCCCCTGAGCTACTTCGGCACAAACCTGCGCATTATCGAGGACGGGAGCAGGTACCTCAGCTGCGCCCTCTCCGAGAGACGTACCTGCGTCCTCATCAGCTAAATACGACGCTGCCAGCAGGTTCGCAATTACTTCCGTATCGGTTTCAGAAACAAAGCTGAACCCCTGTTTTTCGAGGACGCGGCGCAGGCTATCGGCATTTTCGATAATGCCGTTATGTACTACCGCGAGTTGCCCGTCGGAAGAAATATGCGGATGGGCGTTAATATCTGTTGGGCCGCCGTGAGTAGCCCAGCGGGTGTGCCCAATCCCCGCAATCGCCTGAGGCAGGGGATTTTCCTGCAAATCTGCCCGCAGATTCGCAAGCTTTCCACTCTTTTTACGGATTTGTATCCCGCCGGGGGTGGAAAGACCAATCCCCGCCGAGTCGTAGCCGCGATACTCCAGGCGAGCCAAGCCCCCGATAATCACTTCTTCGGCATCTTTAGTGGGCTCTAGCCCTACCATTCCTAAAATTCCACACATGAAATTGATTTTTGCACGACTTCATCCGCATTGCTATCCAGCCAGTTATCCCGCCCGCATTAGCAGCGATAATCGAAAATAGTATCCGGGGTAGATTACCGAAAAGCATTGCTGTCTCTACGGAGAGTCAATCAGGTCATTTCCAACATAAAATAGGTTAGTCTTACCATTGTTTTTTACCAAAGTCACTGCTAACCTTATCCCAATAACATATCACAATAAGGTTTTTCTAACCCACAACGAGGGAAGGTTAAAGCAATGGAAAACATTCTAGAACCAACATGGTTTGAGCTATTCCTATTTTTTGGGGGAGTTATATTTTTCGTCCTATTGACCATTGTTTTAATAGCAACGTTAATAACAGCGTTAAAAACAATTCATTTATGTAATAAAACGATTAATCTGCATAACGAAGAAACAACGCAAGCAAAACAACCCCAATAATTGTGCCAGACCAACCAAAAGAAAATAAGTAAAGCTTTCAGGTGGGGTAGGCTGAGAAAGTCAGATTCTGCTAGTTGAAAGACAGGTAAAATGGGCAGACTTTTTGGAACCGATGGAGTACGCGGTCTAGCCAATCAAGAGCTAACCCCCGAATTGGCTTTAGAACTAGGGCGAGCTGCAGCGAAACAAATCCGCAAAGACGCGCCTAAAGGTCGCAAGCTGCGAGCAATCGTTGCCCGCGATACCCGTATGTCCGGTGATTTTCTCGACCACGCGATTTCGGCGGGTCTTGCTTCCGAGGGCGTAGACGTAAACCGTATCGGGGTAGTCACCACCCCCTGTGTCGCCTACCTGACCGCGAAAACCGATGTTGATTTGGGGGTAATGATTTCCGCCTCCCACAATCCCATGCCTGATAATGGCATCAAGTTCTTTGCCCGCGGCGGCTACAAACTGCCCGACGCAATTGAAGACCAAATCGAGCAGCTGCTAGGAGATGAAACCGACCGCCCTATAGGTGAGAGCGTAGGGGAAATCAATACCGAACGTGAAAGTGCGGAAAAGTTATACATTAAACACCTGGTACGGGCGGCAGGAGACCTATCTGGACTGCGCATAGCGGTAGATTGCGCCAACGGAGCAGCCAGCAGACTCGGCCCGGAAGCACTCCAAGAAGCCGGGGTAGACACGGTAGTAATAAACGCCTCCCCCGATGGACGCAACATTAACGATAACTGCGGCTCTACCCACCCTCAACAGCTACAAAGCCAAGTAGTGGCTGCCGGATGTGATTTTGGGGTGGCTTTCGACGGAGACGCGGATCGCTGCCTGGCGGTAGATTCCGCCGGTAACTTGATTGACGGCGATAAAATCATGGGAATGCTGGCGGCTTCTTTCAAAGAAAAGGGCAAGCTGACAGGAAATACCCTGGTAATCACGATTATGTCGAACTTGGGGTTAATCTTGGCGATGAAAGAAAAAGGGATTAACACTGTGCAGACCGCTGTCGGTGACCGCTACGTCCTCGAAAAAATGCGCGAGCAAGGTTTTGTCCTGGGCGGGGAACAGTCCGGTCACGTTATTAACGCCAACCACGCCACTACCGGAGACGGGATTCTGACCGCGCTATGCATTGCCCGTGCAGTTAAAGACGCTGGTCAGCCCCTAGAAAAGATTTGCGAGTTTGTAAAACGCTTACCACAAACCCTGATTAACGTGCCGAACGTGGACAAGACGCGCACCGACGATGCCGGACTGCGGGCAGAAATCGCGAAAGCCGAGGAAGAGCTAGGCGATACCGGACGGGTGGTGCTGCGCGCTTCCGGAACCGAACCGCTGGTGCGGGTAATGGTAGAAGCCGCTACCCAAGAGCAAGCCGATGCGGTTTGTGAACACCTAGCGGACGAAGTAAAGAACCGCCTATCGTTATAGGACAGTACCATTCCCGCCACTGCCGGGTTTCTTCTATCAGGCAGTGGCGGGATAGGGATTAAAACAGCGCCAGAAAGCATTGCGGAGCCAGAAATATGACGGCTAAATCCATTTACGAAGAGTTTGACCGAACCTCCTGGCGCGCCCTCGCTACGAAAACCCCAATGCCGCTGACCGAAGCGGATTTACGTTCCCTGGCAGCGTTGGGTGATCCGATTGATTTAGAGGAGGCAGACGCAGTATATCGCCCGCTGTCAGCGTTGTTACGTTACCGGGTTTTACATTCTCGCGCCCTCGCTCAAGACCAACAAGATTTTTTTGGTCGCCCCCATAAACGCCGTATTCCCTTCATTATTGGGGTGGCCGGTTCAGTAGCGGTTGGTAAATCAACCACTGCCCGCATTTTGCAAAACCTATTAAGTCGCTGGCCGGAGACTTCTCGGGTAGCGCTGGTAACTACTGATGGATTCTTGTATCCGAACGCCGAGCTGGAACGAGCAGGATTAATGGCTCGCAAAGGATTCCCCGAGTCCTATAACCGCCGCGCCCTCCTGAATTTTGTCAGCCAGGTGAAAGCGGGAGCAGAAGAGGTAGAAGCCCCGGTTTATTCACACGTCACCTATGATGTGGTTCCGGGGAAGTTTATCAAGGTTGCCAGCCCTGATGTGTTAATCCTTGAGGGCATAAATGTGTTGCAGCCCGCCTGGGTTTATCGGGGACATCAGGACCTACCTAACTTGGAAAAACGGCTTGACCAAGAGGACGGACGCAGCGGGTTAGATGACCATAAATCTTTGGCGGTCAGTGATTTCTTTGATTTTTCAATCTACGTAGATGCCAAAACCTGCGATATTGAGAAATGGTTTATTGAGCGGTTCGTCTCGCTTAAGGAATCTGCTTTCCAAGACCCAGAATCTTATTTCCAGGTTTATGCCGGGATTTCCGATTCGGTAGCCCGCCAGATTGCTCACGATATTTGGACATCAATAAACCTGCCCAACCTGGAGCAACAGATTCGTCCCACCAGGGGGCGGGCGACATTGATATTGCGTAAAGACGCTTCGCACCGCCTAGAAAACGTCTACCTCCGCAAAATCTAATCAGCTGCCGTACTCCCGGTTCATGATTTCATCGACCTCGTCTGCAGAGTATGATTCGCCCGAAAGAATGGAATCGTGACCTTTCTGCAGTTCGGCATTTAGCTGCTCAGTCGTGAGTTTTTCCAGGGAAAGTGGCTCTTTTGCAGGAAGTTTAATTCCGAAAGGAATACTTCTAGTTAGCTTAATCTGACTGTAGAGCATTTGCACCACCGAAGAGGGCGTAACCCCTAGACGCGAAAGAATGTCCTCAACGTCCGCTTTAAGCTCCGGATCGATGCGGGCATAAACTGCAGCTGTATTCGCCATACAAAAACCTCCCAATTCTCAAATTAGAGCCTAGCATCACAAACTAGATTTGTATAGCATTTAGCAGACATTCGCAAGCAGTCATAAATAATTGAGGCACCTCTGACTCTGAAACCTCTAGTCTCATTTAGATATAGTTTTGCCCGGTAAGGACGGAATAAACCGCCTTTACCGGGCAAAATATATAAGCGTAAAAGCTTAGCGCTTAGAGTATTGCGAAGCCTTACGTGCCTTCTTGAGGCCGGGCTTCTTACGCTCAACGGCGCGCGAATCGCGGGTTAGGAATCCTGCCTTCTTTAGAGCAGGACGGTTCGCTTCCCGATCGATTTCATTTAGTGCGCGGGCAATGCCCAGACGGACTGCTCCGGCTTGACCGGAGATTCCGCCACCAGAGACCCGAGCGATAACGTCGAAACGCCCCT
>CABQYA010000017.1:0-17044 GCA_902468275.1 uncultured Urmitella sp.
GCCTGGACGAAACTTTCACCTGCCCTTCTTGTCAGTGCTTCCGCTTCTCTCGCTGACCCTGCCCTTGATATTCCGAAAGCCTACCCCTCGGCATAAAACCACCCCCGCACTTCCTGTAGCTAATCAGGGAGGGTAGAAAACTAGGCGTTGATGCGAGAAATGGCAGCTAGCTTGATTTCTTTTCCAGCACGGGGCAATGCCTCAACGCGACCAGACTGAGAGTTACGGCGGAAGATAACATCAGAAACCCCAGATAGTTCAACCGCAGTAACTACTACTGGCTCCGCGAAATAACCCTCTGCAGAGGGCGCAACCCCGGCATGAGGGAGCACCGAAACCTTGGTTCCAGCAGTCAAATTTAGACCCGGCTCAACGACACAGTCATCTCCCAAAGCAATACCGAGTCCCGAATTAGCACCCAACAAACACCGTTTACCTAAGGAAATCTGTTTACCACTTTCACCAGGAATAGTGGTTTCGGTAGCGGCTCCACCACCTATATCGGAGCCATCCCCAATGACAACTCCCTGAGCAACCCGACCCTCAATTAGGCAAGCCCCCAAAGTGCCAGCATTAAAATTCACAAACCCGGCATGCATAACCGTAGTACCCGGTGCCAAATATGCACCTAAACGGACTTTGGCGCCATCGGCGATACGCACCCCCGAGGGAATAATATAGTTCACCATCGGTGGGAACTTATCCACGCTGAGCAAGTGAATAGGATGTCCGTACTGCAAACGCATACGCATCCGGGTTTCCTCAAAGTCTTCAATCGAGCAAGGACCTTCCGTAGTCCACGCCACCGTTGGCAGACGAGCAAAAATACCATCTAAGTTGATGGTGTTCGGTTTCGCTAAACGATGCGACAGTAAATGTAGACGCAGATAAGCATCGGCAGTAGAACGGGCAGACTCATCCAAATCAATAGTTACCACGGTGACGGTACGGCTAACGCCTCGCCCCTCATCACGCCCCTCAATCTGGCTGAGTTTAGCTATTAAATCATCATCGATAGGTTGAGGTTCCTCGCCTAGATAAGGACGCGGATACCAAACATCCAAGGTTTGCCCGTTTTCACTGACGGTAGCCAGCCCTACTCCGCGTGCTTTTCGTTCATTCATAACTTAACCTTATCCTTTGGGCTTTGAATAGTAGCTTTTACCATAAATTTGGCCAAAAAATCCCAAGTTCGTTTAATAGTTTACGAGTTAATGGCAAAGAAATACCAATGATACCGTGAGGGTCACCTTTAATTGAATCAATAAATGCTCCCCCTAAACCATCAATGGTGAATCCTCCGGCTACCTCCAAGGGCTCTTCACTTTCAGCATAGGCTCGCGCCTCCTCCTGGGAAATATCGCTAAAGTAAAGGGTTGCTTCAGAATGCCCCTCAGCCTCTTTTTCAAAGCTAAAACCGTTTTCAGTGCGAAGTAAAGAAAGTGCACAGTGACCGGTAAATAGAATCGGGCAAGCCCCGGAAAGCTCCCTGATTTGGGCGAGGGCGCGCTCAAAAGTATGGGGTTTACCCCGCAGTTTCCCGTTCAGTAACAACATCGAGTCACACCCCACCACCACCAGGCGGTCACCGACCGAAATACGGGAAATCGCTTGCCGGGTCGTAGCCTCAGCCGGTAAAGATTCCAAGTCAGAAATACTGGTCACAGTTAATAAATCTGCTATTTTATGGGCTTTCGCGTGCGCCAATGCCGTAACCACCTGCGAAGGGGCAGCCTCACCCAGTCGGGCGCGCACTGCGTCCTCATCAATATCGGCCGCCCAAACCAAAGGGGAAATCCCCGCCCCAGTTAGGACTTTTACGCGCGCCGAGGACGCAGAGGCTAAAAGAAGTCGATCAGTCATACTCTCTATCATAAGAAGTTGGCGCGTGCGGGGGAGAAGGTGGGAGAGAGGACGAGCGGGATTACTAGGGAGAAGATGAGAAAAAAGACGGAAAAACGCAACCCTGCGTGAACGACAAAAGCAAAAGCACAGGAAAAATTACGAAATCAAAACACATGCTCCCGCTGCGAAGACCGAAACGTCAGAAAACTGCAGAATATAGAAAAGACTTTCAAATAAAGTTACCGAAATACCGCGTCTGTTAGGAAAAGTGAGGTCGTTCACCTTAAGGTTGAAGAGTGAGTGATTTCATGTCAGCTGCCCACCTCGCGCGAAATACCGTGATGCGTCCGGTATGGAAACTTATAGGGGGTGCACCCACTATGACCATGCGGGAAATGGCAGAACAATTAGGGGTCGAAATTGAAGTAGTTGATCGGTTTTGGACTTCCTGCGGTTTCCCCAAAGCTGACCCCGACACCTATATGTTCACCGAGCAAGATGCGCAAGCAATTAAAGAATGGAATCAAGAAGTCGGGGAGGGGGCTCTCGCCCGCAATACGGTAACGTCCCTGCTACGCGCGCAATCATATATGGCCGATCGCCTGGTGTTGTGGCAACTAGAAGCAATCGTGGCTGACTTTCAGGAACGAATGCAACTGGACGATACCTCTGCCCGCCTAGTCGTCTTGGACGAGATTGACCAATATATAGAGCTGCTGCAATCCCAACTGGGATATGCCTGGCGCAGACAAATGGCATATCTTTTGCTCAACACCAACCGAGAAGTTGAAATGCGAGACGCGAAAGCCGCGATATCTGATTCCTATCCTCTCGATCGCTGCATGGGATTTGTGGATATGGTTGCCTATACGCGCCGCTCCTCAACTATGAGCGGGGCGGCGCTTGCGGATTTAGTGCAAAGTTTTGAAATGGCTTGTCGGGACGTGATAACCACTCGGGGAGGACGAGTGGTCAAGACCTTAGGGGATGCGGTTCTGTTCGTTGCTGACGATTTGCTAGTTGCCGCCGATATTGTGTGTGCCATGGTTGATTTCTTGAACTCTCGCCCCGAGATTTTGCCGGTGCGTGCTTCCCTGGTGCATGGGCGGGTGGTTTCGCGTTCTGGAGATATTTTTGGCCCCCCAGTTAATCTGGCTTCGCGCCTGGTTGATATTGCTCCTCGCGGGCAAATCTTAATGGATGCTACCTCGGCGAAACAGCTTCGCGAACTGGATAGACAGGGACTGTTTACGGTCAAACAGGCAGAGACTGCCGACTTGCAGGGGTTGGGGGAAGTGGAAGCTTGGCAGCTTACTCGCGGTAAAACTGACGGTGCTTCCAAACCTTTGATTCGTCGTACTATCTTAGAGATACTTCCAACGGTGGCAAAGGAACAGTAAAGGTATTATAAATCTAAGCCGCTAGCGCTAAAGAATTGTTTAGATTACCATGGAAATATGACTACAGTTTTACTTGTTGAAGATGATCCCGCAATCTCCGAACCGTTGGCACGCGCCCTAGGGCGTGAGGGTTACGAAGTGCGTTCCCACGGTACCGGCAGGGGAGCGCTCGGCGACATTATCGGCGCTGATTTAGTGGTTTTAGACCTAGGATTACCGGATATTGACGGTCTAGACGTAGCTCGGGAGATTCGTTCCCAAGGGTCATCTCTGCCGATCCTGGTGCTCACCGCGCGCACCGATGAGGTCGATATGGTAGTCGGGCTAGACGCGGGAGCAGACGATTACGTAACCAAGCCTTTCCGCCTAGCGGAACTGTTAGCCCGGGTGCGCGCCCTTTTGCGCCGTGCCGGTAGTGACTTTCAAGATGACACCCTCGAAGCACAAGACATAAAAATTGATGTCTCCGCTCATCGAGCTTTCCAAGATGGGCGAGAATTGCAGCTGACCGCTAAAGAATTCGATTTACTGCGGATATTGATTAAAGAAGCTGGTAACGTGGTTTCTCGCCAAGTAATTATGCAAGAGGTGTGGGGATCGGATCCCGCTGGCTCTACCAAGACCTTAGATATGCATATATCCTGGTTGCGGCGCAAACTTGGTGACGATGCAGCCTATCCCTATTACATTTCCACGGTGCGAGGGATGGGTTTCCGTTTCGAGACTGAACGAAAGTAGCCAGCGATGCGCCGCCGCGCGTTGCTAATGGTTTTCCAGTCCGTCCTGGTATCCCTGACTCTACTCGGGCTTCCCCTGGCGGTATTGGCTCCCTCCTATGTGTGGCAGTCGGCTCAAAGTGCTCAAAACGGTCAGGTCGCTACTTTGTCGCGTTATCTCGACCAGATTGGGGTGCATGACCTAGAGAGGATGCGTCAAGCGGTATCCCAATGGCAGAAGGTAAATGTTCCCGAATCCCAAATCATGATTGACCAGCGAGAAAAACGAATATATGATTCTGGTTCTATCGCTAACAGGTGGAAATTACAGTCCCATACCCGCAGCGCAGGCGGTCTGTATATAACTATCCGATCCTCCGCTGTTCCAGTAATCTGGTCCTCTATCGGAGCCGTCTGCGCAGTTCTAATCTGTGCAGCAGTGGCGCTCGGGGCAGGTACTGCTTTTGCATTCCGAGGCTCTAGACGCTTGGCAGCGCCCCTAATCTATCTGTCTGCACAGGCAGAACAAGTAGGCTCAGGGGCAGTTCAAGCTCGGATTGAACCCACAGGGATTGAAGAAATTGACCTGGTTAGTGAGGAGCTTTCCCGCTCAGGGGAACGCATTATCGGCAGAATTGCGAAAGAACGTCAGTTCGCTTCCGATGTCACCCACCAGCTGCGTACCCCGCTAACCGCGCTGTCAATGCGGATTGAAGAAATCGAGTATTTAACCGACAATGAGGAAGTAAAACACGAAGCCGAAGCCTGTCTAGAGCAGATAGAACGGATTACTCAAGTAGTTGGGGACTTGAAAGAACGAGCCCGACAAGCTACCCATGGCAATACTCAAGCCGTAAAAATAGAGGAAATTTTCCGTCAGCAAAAGGACGAATGGGCAGGTCAATTCGCGGCAAAAGGACGCGAAATTCTGTTTATTAATCAGGTGAGTGACCGTTTACCCCTAGCCACGCCCTCCTCATTGTCGCAGGCGATAGCTACCTTAGTGGAAAACTCCCTCAAATACGGGGCAGGTACAGTTACGGTTTCGACCCGCAAAGGAGTGTCAAAACGCTCGATTTTCGTGGAAGTTACTGACGAGGGCGAGGGCGTGAGCGAAGAAATAGCTCCCGATATTTTCCGGCGGGGAGTTAGCGGTCATGGCTCTAGCGGAATAGGTCTGGCGCTTGCAAAAGACCTAATAGAAGCGGATGGGGGACGGATTGAGCTAACTAGCCGTAAACCGGTGATATTCACGATTTCACTGTCGGCAGTTTCAGAATCCATGTCCCCAGACCGTCTGCTCCCAGAAGGCGGTCTGGTAGTAGTGGGACGGCGGCACGGACGGCATTAAGACAGTCAGCGCCTTTAGGTGCTCATTCAGAATCCATGAACCCTGCCGAATCCACAGGGGCCGTCAGGGGCATAGGTAGCACCACCTGTTCATCAGGACGGGCAGCTAGTTGGGTGCGAATATAATCTTTCACGGCTTTGCGGGTATGTACATGATGTCCAGCTTTTTCTGACATAAACCAGCGATGTTCTAACACTTCGTGGAAAATCTGCGCAGGCTGAAGTTTTGCTTGCAAATCATCGGGAATCGCGCTGATGGTGGGCAGATAAATCCGATCCATCCAAGTGTTCGCCACCAGACGCAGCGGGGTTTTCTCAAGTTTTTTGCGACGCTGATAAGTCAAAATATCGGTGTAAATGCGTTTTGCCTGTTCCTCTTGAACTTCCAAACCAGTTAAATCTTTTACGCGACGCTGAAAATGCCCCGCCTCGACCACGCGGGGTTGGAAACGAAGAAAATCGCCGTCCTCATCAGACTCAATATCAACCTGACCGATATCGAAACCCAGCTGCCCAAGTCTTTCCGCCCGAGCCCCAACCCGCCAAATCTCATCGGCGGGAATACGCTCAGAACCGGTTAAATCATTCCATAAATCCTGGTAGCGCTGCTCTAGATAATCGCCGATTGCGGTAACGTCAATATCGGCGTCTACCAGACCCCCGGCCTGCAAATCCATCAATTCTCCGATGATATTCATTGCACCCAAGGAAACATCATATTCGCGAGACCGGTCGGACAGATTATCGTAAAAGCGTCCCGTTTCCGCGTCTACCAGGTAAGCGGCATAGATACCCGCGTCCCGACGGAACAAAGTGTTAGACAAAGATACGTCCCCCCAATAAAAACCATTCAAATGGAGACGTACCAGCAAAACTACTAGAGAATCCAAAACCCGTTCCAAGTTATCCCTAGATAAATGCTTCGATAATAATACCCGGTAGGGGAGAGAGTATTGCAGGTGATGGGTGATTAAGGCGGCGGAAAGCTCTTCGCCATTCTCCTCAACCCTCCCGGCAATCACGGCGGCAACACTGACGGAAGGGAGTTCTTTTTTGTGCAGCTCCCGCAACATTTGGTATTCGTGAAGCGCGTCCTCTTCCGGTATCTCTTTTACCGCGAAAATCGCCCCGCCAGCCTTAATGAAACGCACCACGTGACGTGAAATACCGCGCGGTAGCGCAGCCAACAAGTCATTAGGCCAGTCCTTTAATGGTAGTGACCAGGGCAGAGAGGGAATCAGAGAATAAAAAGAAGAGGTCCCCGAGGTAGTGACTCGCAGTTTTTGTTTACCTGGCATATTTCCTCCTCTTGCCTAACACCGGACAATTGTTTCACAAGTGGTTGGGTAAGTGCGAACGCGGTTAGCTAAACTCGATTTAGGAACATTACGAAACAGGTGGGGAAAGCGTGGTCGAGCAGCAAATAGGCGGATACCAGGTTCTTGAAACCCTGGGGGCAGGGGGAATGGCTTCGGTCTATAAAGCCCGATCTGCCGATGGTCACCTAGTTGCTTTAAAGTTCCTGCATCCGCAGATAGCTAATGACCCGACTGCCCGAAAACGCCTGGAGCGGGAAGCAGACGCGATTAACCGGGTCAGCTCCTCCGGAGTGGCAAAAGTTATTGAAGTAAATATCGATGGTGATACGCCCTATGTGGCAATGGAGCTAATAAAAGGGGTAACGCTGGCCGAGGATGTAATCAAGCATGGTACTTGGGACTTACCGGATTTGATTGACTTGGCAAAATGGTTGGCGCGGATTTTGCGGGAACTACACAGTGCGGGGGTTGTGCACCGGGATATAAAGCCGGCAAATATTATGATTGCGGCACAAGGACCGGTGCTTATCGATTTTGGAATCTCCCAAACTGTTGGTGAAGAACGGCTAACCGCTACCGGTTTGGTTACCGGGACTCCGGGATATATTTCTCCACAGCTGATTCACGGTGAAAATGCCCAGGAGCAAGATGACTGGTGGGCGTGGTTATGCGTGTTGCTCTATTGCGCAAGTGGGCATCCTCCTTTCGGGTCTGGATCTATTGAAGCAGTCCTAGGGCGAGTCGGTGCGGGTCGCCCAGATTTGTCGGAGATTCCGGGGCAGCTAGCAACCGTGTTTGCTGCCGGTTTTAAAGTAGATCCCGCGCTTCGTCCTTGCCCGCAGCAACTAATAGCGGCTTTTGAGGCGGTTAATAAAGGGGAAAGCCCTACGTCCTATCTGCCAGTTACCTCCCCGGATTCGGTGGCGCTAGATAGCAACGATTCCGGTTTTGCTAACAATGGGGCTCTCCTTGGGGAACAGGCGGCGACTGCGCTTAGTGCTCCTGGCGGTGGCGCAGCGGTGACAGGTAGGCAAAGCGTGCTTCCCCCCAGTTACGCTCCGCGGAATAATCAACCGGTAAATGGGGTGGCTCTCGATACAACCGCAGCTTTGTTACATGAAAATAATGGGTACTATCCTGCTCCGCCTAGCAATAGTGGGGGACAGTTACAGGGAAGGAACGAGGGCGAGCAGGTAAAACCTATAGGGGCAGGTCTAGGTACGGATTTCAGGGCTCAAGGTCAAGATTCGCATTTACCCACTTTTGGGGACAGCCAAAGCGAAGCCGAGAATCTTTCGGCTCCTGCCGAGTGGCAGCCTCGTTATATCCCCCACAAATTACCTCTAGCCTGGTTGTCCTGTGTGCTATTGATGCTGGCGTTATGCCTGGGGGTGGGGGCAGTAGCTTTGAAGCCAAACTCCTTGGTCAGGGACTTAAATTCCTATGCTTATGCCACGATTTTGATGGTTACAGTAGGGTTCTTCTGTCTATTTGGAGTATTCAGGGCGCGGTTGCGTGATGCGCAATTAGTTTCCGGGCTGCTTAAACCCCCGCGTGCAGCCCTTAAATCCCAACCCGTCCTCACTCCCTTAATAGGGGCAGCGCTAACTACCATCGTGGTGGGAGTGGGAGTGACTTTGATAGGACAGTATGGGTCTCAAACACTTATCGAGATTGCCAACTCGCTGTTACCGGCGGGAATGCGGGAGATGCCCGAGGTGCAGCGCCTCTGGTTATATTTAACGTATTCCCTGTTCACGGCAATCATAGCGCTGTGTTCGCGGGCGTTTAGGGTAGGATTCGGCAGTGCTATGCGAATGTTTAGCGGCCCGGTTAGCCGCGTGTTTTGGTTATTAGTAATGGTAGGGACGGCAGCCACGGCGCAATATATGGTGGTAAATGGAAACTGGTAAGCGAGGAGTGGGGCGAGCGGATACCCAGATAAGCCCAGTGGCATCACTGGGCTGGGAGGAGGGCGCGTCCTCGTCTATGCTTGAAACAATAAACCAGGAAATTTGCGGAGAAAACGATGACACAGAAAAAAGGAAAATTCCAAGCTGGAAAAGCTAATAATTCGGCTCAGAACCAGAAAGCCCGGCAAGAAAAGCTCTGGAAACAAGTAGAGGCGCAACGCGAAGCCGCGCGGCGCAAACAGACGATGAAACGCATGCTGATTGCGCTGGTGGCGCTGGTAGTGGTGGTGGCGGTCGCCCTCGCCGGATACCTGATTGCACAGAGCGGAAATAAGCAATCGGCAGGTACACAAGGTGGTAGCGGCGCAGTCGTTTCCGGTCAGAGTCCAGAAAAAATAGCTGCCCTGTCGGGTAAAGAAGCAGTAGAGGCTGCCCAAGGGATTTTAGTTAGTGATAAGGGTGTATATAAGGCAAAGGCGGGCGTGCCCACGGTTGAAATGTGGTACTCCTATGCTTGCCCGGCCTGCTTAAATGTAGAAAAGCAAAACGGTAAAGAAATTTTGAAACTGGCTAAAGATGGGAAAGCCAATCTGGTTTTACATACAGTGGTTACTCACGCGATTCCTTGGACAGTGATTGCGGGAGAGGCGGCGATGCAGGTTGGTGCCGAGCAGCCCGATAAGCTGCTGGATTTCCATGAAAAGCTAATGGCATTTGCCTGGGAAACCATGTTTGCTAAAGGCGAGGAGCAAGGCTGGAAAGACCAAGGTCAAAACACGATTATGGCTGATGCCGGGCAATCTTTGGCGAAAATCAAAGAAATTGCTAAGCAACTGGGAATCAAAGATGAAGTGATAGCCACCTTTGCTGCCGATACTGAATCTAAGCGACTAATCGGCTGGCAACAGCAGTGGGCTGACGCCGCCGGAAAACAAACTAAACAGGTGGGAACCCCGATGTTTGCTTCCAATGGCAAATTGGTTGAAAAGCCCTTCAATAATGATGGTTCTTTGAATGAAAGGGCGCTGTTGGGTAAATAGCTGTTATTCATATGGTTTCCGTAGATTTTCAAGCCGAGAGTTAGCTGCGGTTTTGGTCATCTACGGAAGTCATGGCAAACTAAAGGACGTGCCTTTCCAAAGGCGCAAGGGCGGTGCTGGTTACAGCGCTTCCTAGGCCGACTTAGCTCAGTTGGTAGAGCAGCTGTCTTGTAAACAGCAGGTCATCGGTTCGAGCCCGATAGTCGGCTCCAGGTTGGGGTGGTTGTTTTTGCCGGGTCAGGTTGTGATTCTGGTATTTTTCCCATTAAGAGGGAAACCTGCTGTCGGGTAAGTTTCCTGTCTCGCTTGGGATTTAGTACCTGTGTGAGAAATAGTCCAATATCGGGACATTTTTGTCTATCAGGTAGTTCCCGATACCGGTTTCTATGTGACCGCGTTTCAAATCTTCTGGTATTGATTTAAGAGGAAACGCTAGCACGAAGCTTCTGTCCCACGATTGCTTGAGCTTATGAAGGATGATTCCTGACGTGGTTCGTTTACAAAAATGGTTTTCTTCGTCCTTTGGAATGTCAAAATTGATGTCGTTACTTGTCGCTACCACTCCCAGGAAACCTTGGTCGGTGAATTTCATCCATACCAAGTCTTGACAGTTTCCTCCCGAGTCACATATTGGTGAGTACAGATTTTCCTCCAGATAATCTTCAATCTCGTCATTGGTTAATTTGGGCGGAATTTCTATTCTGGGGGATTCAACTTTCGGCATCCCTAAGGCTGCTAGAAACTCATTCGTGTATTTAGCAATCTGTTCTGGTGGTACGGGAGTCAGTTTGGCTTGGTTGCGAGCCTCGACAATTCGGCAGGCATTTTCACCACCCGAGCGAACGGAGGCGTTTTTCCCCATGGGTCTATAGGTGTTGCCTATGAAATTTTTTCTAGCATCCTTGGCAGATAGTATATTTTGTTCACTCATGTTCTAAAAATATCAGCTAGCTGAGAAAGCGGAAGTGTCTTGCTGGGTTCCCGTGAGTGCTCCCTAGCCATTTCTCATTATTCAGTCGAGTGGGAAAGGTAGCGCAGCAAGAATGATTCATATGCATAAGAGCGGCGGATAGCGATAATCACTCATAGTGACTTAGAACGCGTCAAGGTCGTGCTGCTTATATCACCATCGGAGAATGTTCATTTTTGAAGATTGTTTGGGGCAAATCGTAGCTTATGGGTGTTGCTGATGATTGCTCGTTTTTAAAAACTTCGGTCTCCTACGCGGTAACACTTGGGTTAAACAGCAGAAACGTAACAAATAAACTCTACAACTTAACGTTGCTTAACTCCTAGGCTTGATGTGAGTATGAGCATAAGCGTCCAAAAAGGTCTCAGCAAAGAAGCGAGCCTTGGGCGTTACAAGGAGAAATGCATGAGGGTTAATGAGAACCATAGTAGGGCTACCCGCGGATCGGCATCTGATATCGCCCAGGTGTTGGGAGTGTCGAAGGCAGCGGTCTCCTATGCATTAAATGGGAAGCCAGGAATCTCTGATGAAACCCGGCGGTCAATAATCGAATTGGCACGTGCTTACGGCATAGAAGTACCAGAACGTGCTACAAATATGCACACTATCCCCTCGTTGGTAGGTTTGGTACTTGCGGATCTTTCCAACCCGTTTTACCAGGAGCTAGGCGTTGCTGTAGCAGAGGTAGCTCGGTCACATAATCTAAACACGCTGTTAGCTCATACCGGCGACCGTCCTAAAGATTTGCTCTCGACCGTGCAAACCATGACTCAGCATGGAGTTAATGGAATCATTCTTACCGCAACACAAGACGGCGATGCTTCGGTAGCTCGCCTATTGCGCAATGCAAACCTGCCTTATGTACAGGTATCACGCAAAATGCCAACAGTACGTGCAGCTTTTGTGGGAATAGATAACAAGAACGCGGCAAAAGATATGGCTCTACATATGGTGAGCCACGGATATAAGAAGATAGCGCTGGCTATTGGACCCCGGAGATCTTCGGCTTCAAACGAGCGTCATGTTGGGTATCTTGAAGGTCTAATCGAAAGCGGATTATCCACCCCTACCGAGTGGATCGTGCGTACCGATCTGGGAACTGGGGGCGGGTATAACGCCGCAAAACATTTTCGTTCGCTAAAACGTGGGTTACCAGAGGCAATTCTGTGTGGCTCAGATGCCATTGCTTTCGGGATAATAGAGGATTTTAACGCTCATGGTATTAGCGTTCCTCACGACGTCGCTGTGGGAGGTTTTGATGGTGTTACCCCAGCGGTATGGCCAGGATTTTCACTTACCACTATCGTGCAACCAATTCGTGCGATGGCGGATCAAGCTGTGGTGCAGCTAGAAAACCTGATGCGTAACGAGCGGGTCAAGCAAACGGACATCGTATGTCCATATGAACTACATATCGGCAATTCTTGCCGCTGTCAACCTATTTAATCTAATGAAAGGTATAAGAATAATGGATTCGATATCGCTAAACGGCAGGGTTGCGGTAGTAACCGGAGCCTCGCAGGGGATTGGTAAAGGCATCGCGCTAAAACTTGCGCAGCGCGGAGCCACCGTGGTTGTTGTAGATATTAATGGTGAGGCTGCCAAGGTGGTGGCTGAACAGTGTGGAGGCAAGTCACGATCCATTGCCTTGAATGTTGCCGATCGTGAAGCTGTGGATGCTGCCATAGAGCAGGTGATTGCGGAACTGGGCAAGATTGACATCCTGGTAAATAATGCCGGAATCAACCGTGACGGCATGCTTCATAAGATGACCGATGACATGTGGGATGTGGTGCTCGCAGTAGATCTTTCTGCCGTTTTCTACTTGTGTCGCAAGGTAGGAGCCCATATGCGTGAAAACCAGTATGGGCGCATTTGTAACGTGGCCTCCGAATCTTGGCAAGGAAACGTGGGGCAAACTAACTACGCGGCAGCAAAAGGTGGAGTTGTCTCCCTAACCCGCTCTATATCCAAGGAGCTGGGTTTCAAGAATGTGACCGCCAATGCAATTGCTCCTGGCTTTATTGAAACGGATATGACCTGCAAGCTTAAGGAAATTCCTTCACGTGCTGGATTCGAGAACCTCTATGAAGAGCAAGTCGCAAAGGTGTCCCTCAAGCGTGCCGGAAAACCAGAGGATGTAGCCAATCTGGTTGCGTTCCTGGTATCTGACGATGCCTCCTACCTGACCGGTGAAACCATTCGCATCGGAGGGGGATACAAGCTATGAGCTTTAAACAAGTGACGCCTGAAGAAGTGGCATCACTGATTCCGAACGGGGCTACTGTAGCTGCCGATGGTTTCACCATGATGAGCGTAGCTGATGAAATCTATGCGCATATCGAACAGTCATTCTTAGAAAAAGGTACCCCGAATAATTTGACATTCGTACATGCAGCTGGGCAGTCGAACCGAGTGGATGGGTTAGCTCGCCTGGCACACCCAAAATTACTAAAACGCGTAGTGGGTCCACACTGGGGACTAAACCCGCCTATGGCAAACCTCTTGGGTGAAGACGAGGTAGAAGCTATTTGCTTACCTCAAGGTCAAATATCCACGCTGTATCGCACGATAGCAGCCGGTAGACCGGGTCAGCTTTCTACTGTGGGTCTAGGCACTTTCATTGATCCACGGCTGGATGGGGGGCGAATTAACGATTCTGCCCGCGCAGTCACAGCTCCTGACGAGTATGTGGAGCTGGTGGAACGAGACGGAAAGGAATATCTGTTCTACAAGTCTTTCCCGATTGACGTGGCGATTATACGGGGAACGAAGATAGATCCAGATGGAAATATATCGCAAGAAGATGACGTGACGATTCTGGATTCACTGGCAATTGCGCAATCTGTTCATAATAATGGCGGAATCGTAATTGCCCAGGTGAAGGAGCTTGTGGAGCGTGGTGACATTCCGGCTCGTCTGGTGAATGTTCCCGGTGTACTGGTGGATTACGTTATGGTGACTTCTGATCCAGCGAAATACCACAAGCAAACTAACTCCGCGATTGAGGTAAATATGGATTTGATCACGGGGTATGCCTCCTCTGAGGAACTGGCAAAGTCCATCCTTGCCCACGAGGTGGAACCAGTTCGGGTACGCATTGGGGAGAGGGGCGCAAAGCTGGTACGCGACGGAGACATTATTAATCTGGGTACCGGTCTCCCTGGTGACTCCATAGGTCGGGCGCTCGCGGTTAGCGGTAAGCTCGCCAAAGTTACCTTAACGGTGGAGTCCGGCACATACGGAGGTGTCCCGCTAGGGGGAGTGGACTTTGGGTGTGCAATTCATCCGGCAGCTATTATCAGCCATCCGCAACAGTTCGATTTTTACAACGGTGGCGGCGTGGACATCACCTACATGGGTGTGGGGCAAGTAGATGGTAAAGGCAATATTAACGTTTCGGCTTTCGGTGGCAAAGCCATCGGTTGCGGTGGCTTCATGGACATTGTGGACGGTGCGAAACGAATCTGTTTCCTGATGATTGCCGATTCGAAACATCCCAAGTGGGTAGATGAAGTAGACCAATTAACTTTCTACGGTGCTGCCGCCCTAGATAAAGGGCAAGAGGTCTACTTGGCTTCTGAACATTACATGGTGCAACTAACCACCGAAGGCTGGAAGATTCTCGAGGTTGATGACAATGACGCTGCTCGCCAAGCAGCGGCGCTTATTCATACGACGCGTTAAGTAAAACACTGGATTCCGCGAAGGCGGGAGCGGTTCTATTAGGAAAGGTAAACAATTGGAAAAAATAGTCATTATTGAGGGCGCAAGGACTGCAATCGGCACATTTGCTGGTTCCCTGTCCACTACGCCTAATCACGTCATGGGGGCAACCGCGATGAAGGCGGCAGTGGAACGTTCTGGCGTTCCCATGGATGCAATTGATGAAGTAGTGGTTGGCTGCGTGGGACAAGTAGGCGGGGATGCCTTCTTGGCACGCCGAATTTCCTTAGAGGCGGGAGTACGCGAAGAGTCCACTGCTTTTACAGTAAATAGGTTATGTGGATCGGGGTTGCAGGCAGTTCAATCCGCAGCACTTGAACTGCGTGCTGGAGATTCGAAATTCGTAGTTGCCGGTGGTTCCGAAAATATGTCGAATCAGCCCTTTATGGATTTTCAGGCGCGTAACGGCTGGCGCACTGGAAACCATACCTTGGTTGATGGAACCATGTCGCTAGTAACCGATCCTTTTGGTGGTTACCCGATGGGTGTTACCGCAGAAAATGTGGCGGATAAATTTGATATTTCCCGCACGGATCAAGATGCTTTTGCAGCACGTTCACAAAGGTTAGCCGCAAAAGCTCAAGCTGACGGCATGTTCCAAGATGAGATTGTGGACATCACAGTTAAGGAACGTAAGTCGGAGCGTGTGTTTAACACCGATGAGCATTTGCGACCTACCTCCAACGAGGAGAAGTTGGCCAAACTACGTCCTGCTTTCCGCAAAGGTGGATCCGTTACCGCCGGTAATTCCTCCGGCATTAACGATGCTGCTGCCATGTTGGTGATGACCACTGAATCTATTGCCAAGGCGGAAGGTTTAAAGCCGATTGGTGAGCTGGTCAGCTTCGCCAAGGCCGGCCTGGCCCCCGAAATCATGGGCTTCGCTCCTGCGCTGGCGATTCCGCGGGCGCTCGAGAAGGCTGGGCTGTCCCTGGCCGATATCGACTGGATTGAGCTCAACGAGGCCTTCGCCGCTCAGGCACTGGCCGTGATCCGGGATCAGGATCTGGATATGGATAAGACCAACCCGCTGGGCGGCGCTATTGCGCTTGGCCACCCGGTTGGAGCTACCGGTTCCATCCTGACCCTACGCACCCTGTACAACCTGCGCCGCACGAACACCGAATTTGGCATGGTAACCATGTGCATTGGTGGCGGTCAAGGGGTAGCAGCAGTATTCCGTGCGTTATAAAGGAGATCCTAATGAAAATATCAAAGGTGATAGATCTAAAACCAAATCTGGGTGAAGGTCCTATATGGGATGTTAAAAACCAAGAGCTGTGGTGGATTGATTCTCAAGATGGAAGGTTGTTCCGCCACAACGAAGACACTAGCAATCTACGAGTTTGGGACGTGCGGGAAAAAATTGGTTCCATGGCGTTGTATCAAGATGGAAACTCGGTTCTGCTAGCGCTTCAAACTGGACTTTACAAGTACAAACTGGAGGCTGATAAAGCTGAATTAATTTCAGATCCAGAACCTGAATATCCAAAAAATCGGCTCAACGATGGAAAGGTAGATTTCCGCGGACGTTTTGTTTTCGGTTCGATGGATACCATGGAAGAAGCCCCGACTGGTCGCCTGTATTCCTATGAAGAGGGCAAAGAACTACGGGTGCTTGACGAAGGAATCATTTGTTCGAATGGTCCATGCTGGTCACCTGATGGATCAATCTTCTATTTTGCAGATACCTGGACCGGGGACATCTGGGCGTACGACTACGATTTGGAAACTGGTGACGTTTCTAACCGACGAGTGTTTGCGACCGTAGATCAGTCGGATGGGGGAGCATGCGATGGAATGACTGTTGATGCTGAAGGATTCGTCTGGCAAGCACACGTGTATGCGGGAAAGCTGAATCGTTACGATCCTGATGGAAAACTGGAACGCCAAATTGAAATGCCAGTAAATAAGGTTACCTGTCCGGTATTTGGTGGGTCGAATTTAGATCGGCTTTTTGTTACCACCATGGCGCGTCCTCCGCTTCCCCGTTTCCCCGAAGACGGTGCTGCGCGCGGAACCTTGTATGTGATTGATGATCTTGGAATTAAAGGCTACGAGACTCCTCGATTTGGAAAATAAGGAGAAGAAATGAAACATAATCGAATCAGCCGCGGTTCTGCCCCTCTTAGGCTTATCCCGAAAGGATCTTGGGTTGCCCTTGGCGTAACCTGGATTATTTGGGCTATTAACGCTTTCGATCGCGAAGTAATACTTCGCCTTGGTCCAGTGATTTCTCACCACTTCAAGCTGAGTCCGGAACAATGGGGAACAATCACTGCGATTATTATGTTCTCACTCGCAATATTGCCCATTGCAGCCTCGCGTATGAGCGATAAACACGGTGTAGGGTGGAAGAGAGCAGCTTTCCAGGTACCTCTGGTAATCGGTTATAACCTTATTTCAGCCTTCACTGGAATAAAAGCGATTGCGCATAGTCTGACTGTATTTATTGCCCTGCGTATCGGAGTAAATCTGGGCGCAGGCGCAGGCGAACCTATCGGTATTTCTAACACCACAGAATGGTGGCCAAAGGAACGTCGCGGATTCGCGTTAGGCGTACATCATACGGGTTACCCAATTGGGGCGTTGTTCTCTGGTTTGGCTGTAGCTTGGATCTTAAAGACATTCGGTGATGAAAACTGGATGTATGTATTCTTCATAGGTCTAATCGTGTCAGTACCAGTGATGCTTTTCTGGCACTGGTATTCTACTCGTGACCGTATCGTTGCTACTTACAAAGAAATCGAAGCTAACGGTATGAC
>CABQYA010000018.1:0-16694 GCA_902468275.1 uncultured Urmitella sp.
ACAGGTGGTGCATGGTTGTCGTCAGCTCGTGTCGTGAGATGTTGGGTTAAGTCCCGCAACGAGCGCAACCCTTGTCCTATGTTGCCAGCAAGTTGTGTTGGGGACTCGTGGGAGACTGCCGGGGTTAACTCGGAGGAAGGTGGGGATGACGTCAAATCATCATGCCCCTTATGTCTTGGGCTTCACGCATGCTACATTGGCGTCTACAAAGGGTTGCGATACCGTAAGGTGGGGCGAATCTCTTAAAGGGCGTCTTGGTTCGGATCGGGGTCTGCAACTCGGCCCCGTGAAGGTGGAGTCGCTAGTAATCGCAGATCAGCAACGCTGCGGTGAATACGTTCTCGGGCCTTGTACACACCGCCCGTCACGTCACGAAAGTTGGTAACACTCGAAGCTTGTGGCCTAACTCTTTTTGAGGGGGAGCGGGTTAAGGTGGGGCTAGCGATTGGGACGAAGTCGTAACAAGGTAGCCGTACCGGAAGGTGCGGCTGGATCACCTCCTTTCTAGGGAGATTATTGTTTATTATTGCGCAGATAAAACAGGGAAACACTTTCCCCCCAGGGCTTTGGGGTTTTGGGGGGCTATCGGGTATAGGAGCAATCAGGCTTTTGTTGGGTTTGTTTGTTTGACTCATTGACTTTTGAAGGCTTTTGGGTTTTTGGGGTTTTTTGGGTTGGTTGTTTGTTTTTTGGAGAGTGGATGTGAGTGTCTTTGTGATGCTTTGTTTTTTGTAGAGAATCTTGTTCGCGGTCACCCATTTTTTTGGGTGATGGTGTTTTTTTGTTTATTGGTTTGTTTTTTGTTTTGAGCGTTTGGTGGATGCCTTGGCATCGTGTGCCGATGAAGGACGTTGTGGCTGGCGATAGCCTCGGGGAGTTAGCGAGCGTGCGTTGATCCGGGGGTTTCCGAATGGGGTAACCTAACCATAGTTGTGTGTGGTTGGCGCGCATTGAAGTTTTGATAGGTGCGTGTTGGTAGGGTGGGAAGTGAAACATCTTAGTACCGCCTTTTGTGAGATAGTCCGTGTGTAGTGGTGAGCGATAGCGGGTGTTGGCTAAACCGTTTGCGTGTGATACTCGGCAGGGGTTGCGCGGGCGGTGTTGTGGGACGAAGTCGTTGAGAATCTGCCGGTTCTTGGAGCGTTTTTGTGTGTGAGAGGTGAACGGGTTGGGATGCCTGGCCGTAGACCGTGATAGTCGGGTAGCTGGTTTTGCATGCATGGCGTTGGGTTTTGTTCCCGAGTAGCGCGAGGCTCGTGGAATCTCGTGTGAATCTGCCCAGACCATTGGGTAAGCCTGGACGGGCATGGTGACCGATAGTGGATTAGTACCGTGAGGGAATGGTGAAAAGTACCCCGGGAGGGGAGTGAAATAGTTCCTGAAACCAAGCGTTTTTAAGCCGTCAGAGCCATGGAGCCTTCGGGTTGGTGTGGTGGTGGCGTGCCTATTGAAGAATGAGCCTGCGAGTTATGTTGCGTGGCGAGGTTAACCCGTTGTGGGGTAGTCGTAGGGAAACCGAGTCCTGGGGGCGTTTTAGTTGCGTGGCATAGACCCGAAGCGGGGTGATCTACCCATGGCCAGGTTGAAGCGGCGGTAGAACGTCGTGGAGGACCGCACCCACCAGGGTTGAAAACCTGGGGGATGAGCTGTGGGTAGGGGTGAAAGGCCAATCAAACTCCGTGATAGCTGGTTCTCCCCGAAATATATTTAGGTATAGCGTCTCGTTTTAGCTTGCGTGTGGTAGAGCTACTGGTTGGTTGATGGGCCTTGTTGGTTACTGAGATCTGCTAAACTCCGAATGCGCGTTAAGTTGGCGGGGCAGTCAGACAGCGGGGGATAAGCTTCGTTGTCGAGAGGGAAACAGCCCTGATCATCGGTTAAGGTCCCTAAGTGTGTGCTGAGTGGGAAAGGATGTGTAGTTGCGTTGACAGCCAGGAGGTTGGCTTAGAAGCAGCCACCCTTGAAAGAGTGCGTAATAGCTTACTGGTCGAGTGATTGTGCGCCGATAATGTAGCGGGGCTTAAGCATGCCACCGAAACTGTGGCTGTAACACTTTTTGTGTTACGGGGTAGGGGAGCGTCCTGCATGGTTATAGCGGTCTGGTAACGGGTCGTGTTTTGTGTGGGAGTGAGAATGCAGGCATGAGTAGCGAGTCCAGCGTGAGAATCGCTGGCGCCGATAAACTAAGGGTTCCAGGGGAAGGTTTATCCGCCCTGGGTTAGTCGGGTCCTAAGGCGAGGCCGTCAGGCGTAGTCGATGGTTGAGCAGTTGATATTCTGCTACCGGGACAGAACCGTTTTTTGGTCTTTATTTCTTGAGCTTGACACTTCTTTTTACTGTTTTTCCCTTTCGGGGGTTTAATGGTTTGTGGGGTTTCGGGTTTTTGGTTTAAAGGTTTTAGCTTCGTGGTGACACAGTGAGATTGCCTGGCGCGGTGGTGGTTTACCGTGTTCAAGCCTGTAGCCTGTCTTCTAGGCAAATCCGGGAGACGTATATGGTGAGGGGTGATGGTGGAACCCATTATTTTGGGTTGATAACAGGGTGGGTCTGTACTGTCAAGAAAAGCTGCGTTGTGAGGGTTTGTTCCGCCCGTACCCTAAACCGACTCTGGTAGTTGGGTAGAGAATACTAAGGCGAGCGAGTGAATCGTGGTTAAGGAATTCGGCAAATTGCCTCCGTAACTTCGGGAGAAGGAGGCCCCACCCCTTGAAGAGCGTTTTCTGTTCTAGGGGGTGTGGGGTGCAATAGCAAGATGGAAGCGACTGTTTATCAAAAACACAGGTGCGTGCGAAGCTGTAAGGCGATGTATACGCACTGACGCCTGCCCGGTGCCGGAAGGTTAAGAGGAACTGTTAGCTTTGGCGAAGCGGTGAATTTAAGCCCCGGTAAACGGCGGTGGTAACTATAACCATCCTAAGGTAGCGAAATTCCTTGTCGGGTAAGTTCCGACCTGCACGAATGGCGTAACGACTTCTGTGCTGTCTTAACCGCGAGCTCGGCGAAATTGCATTACGAGTAAAGATGCTCGTTACGCGCAGCAGGACGGAGAGACCCCGGGACCTTTACTATAGCTTGGTATTGGCGGCTGGTTGTGTTTGTGTAGGATAGGTGGGAGACGTTGAAGCAGGAACGCTAGTTTTTGTGGAGTCGACAAGTGAAATACCACTCTGATGTTGCTGGTTGTCTGAACCTGGGCCCATTATCTGGGTTAGGGACAGTGCCTGGTGGGTAGTTTAACTGGGGCGGTTGCCTCCTAAATGGTAACGGAGGCGCTCAAAGGTTTCCTCATCCTGGTTGGTAATCAGGAGGCGAGTGTAAGTGCACAAGGAAGCTTGACTGTGACACTGACGGGTGGAGCAGGTACGAAAGTAGGAACTAGTGATCCGGCAATGGCTTATGGAAGCGTTGTCGCTCAACGGATAAAAGGTACCCCGGGGATAACAGGCTGATCTTGCCCAAGAGTCCATATCGACGGCATGGTTTGGCACCTCGATGTCGGCTCGTCGCATCCTGGGGCTGGAGTTGGTCCCAAGGGTTGGGCTGTTCGCCCATTAAAGCGGTACGCGAGCTGGGTTCAGAACGTCGTGAGACAGTTCGGTCCCTATCCGCTGCGCGCGTTGAGACTTGAAAAAGGCCTGTCCCTAGTACGAGAGGACCGGGATGGACGAACCTCTGGTATGCCAGTTGTACCGCCAGGTGCACGGCTGGTTAGCTACGTTCGGAAAGGATAACCGCTGAAAGCATCTAAGCGGGAAGCCTGCTTTAAGATAAGGTCTCCACAAGGTTCCCAGCAGACTACTGGGCAGATAGGCCAGAAGTGTACACGTTGTAAAACGCAAAGCTGACTGGTACTAAACAACCGGGAAAAACAAAACCAATACACAAAACTAACAAGACCATCCACACCAGCAAGGTCTTACAAAGACGCTCACACTCACTCTCAAAAAGAATAGTTCCACAAGAACACCCCCCAAACAAACAACAACAAAAAACAATAGAGGGGGGAAGATTAAAGACTTGTGGTGGTCATAGCGCCTAGGACACGCCCAGCCCCATCCCGAACCTGGAAGCTAAGCTAGGCAACGCTGATGGTACTACGCACCAACGAGCGCGGGAGAGTAAGAAACCACCACAACCCCATTAAACAGGAGACCAAACCCCAAAAAAGGGTTTGGTCTCCTCACATATACACACCAACAACAACCCAAACACCATCCGGGCAATAACCCGAAACAACCAACCCAAACAGCCCGCACTAGCAAAAACAAAAACCCAAAACCCCGTAAGATATTAGCCCTGAAGCGTACTGGTTTTTGTTCCTGCCTATTTTTGAGAGGATTGAAGCGTCCCAGGTTATAATCCGCTCCTTATGCGGGTGCTAGTTATCTAACATGGGTTCGATTGTAACGGGCTACCAGCACCTGAGGGTCGGAATAGGTCCGGCACTCATGCAGGGAAGTATTATCCCGCCAGAAAACCCAAATAAATATAGCCATACCCAACATTGGCGAAACTTTTCAGGCTTCATGCTAAAAAGGACAGTTTAGAGCAATGGTCTTTATCCCGGCTTTACCGTAAAACCGTCTAAACAAATTAGAACCTCTAAAAAATCGCAGCAAAAATAAGCCAGTTATCCTCGCCGCCGTCCTAAAACTAGAAAATATATTAACCGCGTTTACGAGGTCCTTCGTCCTTGCGAATACGTAAACGCCGACCGGCAATCCGGGCATTACTAATTTTACGTAGCGCCGCCGCAGACAAAGGACGCTCAAACTCGACCAAAGAGAAACTGGGCAAAATATCAATATGCCCCACATCTTTACCAGCCAAACCACTCTCGCCAGTAATCGCTCCCACAATCGAACCCGGTTTAACCCGATCTCGGCGACCTACCTCAATTCGGTAACGGCAGCCACTACCAGCCTTAAAATGAGGACGCGATTTCCCCTTACCAGAAACCGGTTTCTTCGAGCCTTTTCTAGCGGAATCGTCCCCTCGTCCTTCCTCAAAACACGCGGAAACAAAACGCCCTAGTTCATCAACCTTTTCTTCGTAGCGAACCTTAAAACCAAGATGCTGTTTTTCGGGGCCGGTATCTCCACAAGCCAAAGCCAATAAACCAGCGGCCACATCTCCAATATCAAGCCCGGTAGAGGTCATTAAATCCTGGATAGCGTCAAAATAAACATCCATTTCCCCCTTATTTAACCGCGGGGTGACCTGGGAAATAAGGCGCTCAGCGCGCGAGAGGCGTACTTGGGTAGGGGAGGGAATAAAAACCTCCCTCATTTTTTGCCCAGTCAAATCCTCAATTAAAGTTAGGCGACGCTTTTCTCGCGGAGTAAAGAAAGTAAGGGAAGTGCCCTCCCGGCCGGCGCGCCCCGTACGTCCAATCCGGTGCACATAGGCTTCTGCCTCCCGCGGCACATCATAATTAACCACCAGTCCGATGCGATCAACATCTAGACCGCGAGCAGCCACATCGGTAGCCACCAACACATCTAAATCGCCCCGGCGTAAACGCTCAACAATGTTTTCCCGCTCCTTTTGCGGAACGTCCCCACTAATTGCGGCAGCTAGAAAACCAGCTTTCAACAGTTCTGCACCCACCTGTTCGGCATCTATGCGGGTACGCACAAACACGATAGTGGCATCAGATTCGCTGAGAGCCAAGACCCTGCCCAAAGCCTCAGACTTAAACTTAAAGGGCACCACTGCATAAGTCTGATCAACTGTATCCACAGTAGAGGATTGAGGGGCAATCGCAATCTCAACCGGATTTGTTAAATGACGCTGCGCAATCCGTTTGATCGCGGGCGGCATGGTTGCCGAAAATAGTGCCCTGACCGCCTCACGGTTAGCGCTGGTAGCAATAGTATCAACGTCCTCGGCAAAGCCCATGCGCAGCATTTCATCTGCTTCATCTAAAACAAAAAACCTAAGCGCAGACAAATCGAGCTCGCCGCGTTCCATTAAATCCATGACCCGTCCCGGCGTGCCCACCACGATTTGGGCTCCTTCGCGCAACGCCGCAATCTGCGGGGTATAGGAAGCGCCGCCATAGACGGCGACTACCCCCAGGTTCATGCCCTTCGCAAAATCGGTAATCGCGCTGGCAGACTGGGCAGCCAATTCCCGGGTAGGAGCCAAAATTAAGGCTTGAACCAGTGGTTTCTTTGCCTTGCAAGTAGCTAAAATAGGCAGACCAAAGGCGGCTGTCTTCCCGGTTCCGGTTTGAGCAATCCCCACCACGTCCCTACCGGAGAGCAGAGGAGGAATAGCTTTTTGTTGAATCGGAGTAGGGTGGGCGAAACCCAAGCTATCCAAAGTTTTCAAAATAGTTTTCGGCAAATCCAAGCTGGCGAAAAAAGCTTCCTGAGCGATTGACTCATCCTTGCTGGCAATACCTTCAGCTTCGGTGGTTAAACAATCGGTGGTGTCCTCGGTGGGGTGACCCTTAAAATCAGTCATATATAACCTGTCTATAGTATTTATCTCGCCCTCAACGTTACCGGAGAGAGCAGGCAAGCAGAAAGCCCTGGTCAGTGAATCGCAACACCTCGACAAATAAGCAGGAAATGAAATCTGGAAGAGCCGGTCTAGCGCGGTAGACTTGAGAGCAGTGAAAGTTACCCGCTGGGTTTTCTTAAAAGAACAGTGGGACAGTAAAGAAAGGAACAAATGTGCTCAGAACGCATGATGCGGGAACTCTAAACCGTGAACACGTGGGACAAACTGTTGAACTAGCGGGGTGGTTAGATCGCCGCCGTGACCATGGGGGAGTCTGCTTCATTGATTTGCGGGATGCTTCCGGTCTGGCTCAGGTGGTTATCCATGACGAGGACGTAGCCCACGAACTGCGTAATGAATACGTTTTGCGGATAGTAGGCAAGGTTCATATTCGCCCCGAGGGAAATGAAAACCCGGATTTACCTACCGGTGAAATCGAAGTTTACGCTGATGAAGTCGAGGTATTAAACCCGGCAGCTGCGTTACCTTTCCAAGTTTCGGTACATGCCGAAGATTCCGGGAAAGTGGGCGAAGATGCCCGTTTGAAATACCGTTACCTGGATTTACGTCGCTGCGATATGCAGCGGCGTATCCGCTTGCGTTCAAAAGTGTCGAAAGTTACTCGGGACGTGCTAGATTCCTTAGGTTTCGTAGAAATCGAAACCCCCACCTTGACTCGCTCTACTCCCGAGGGAGCGCGTGACTTCCTAGTTCCTGCCCGCTTAAACCCGGGCTCTTGGTATGCGTTGCCGCAGTCTCCCCAGCTTTTCAAACAGCTGTTGATGGTTGCCGGAATGGAACGTTACTATCAGATTGCCCGCTGCTATCGAGACGAGGACTTTAGAGCTGATCGTCAGCCTGAGTTTACCCAGCTGGACGTGGAAATGAGTTTCGTGCGTCAAGAGGACGTAATCGAAGTGGCCGAACAGGTATTAAAAGCGGTGTTTGCGCTAATTGATGTGCAGATTGAAACCCCGATTCCCCATATGACCTATGCCGATGCGATGGCTCGTTTTGGCACGGATAAACCGGATTTGCGTTTCGGTCTAGAACTGACTGACTTAACTGAATACTTCCAGGACACTCCCTTCAAAGTCTTTGCCAGCGCCGAATACGTGGGGGCAGTGGTTATGCCCGGTGGGGCTGCACAACCACGGCGTACTTTCGACAAATGGCAAGACTGGGCGCGTTCGCGCGGAGGCAAAGGTCTTGCCTATGTAAAAGTTGAAACCGATGGAACCTTATCGGGACCGGTAGCAAAAAACCTCACCGATGCTGAACGAGATGGGCTGCGGGAAGCTACCGGAGCTAACCCGGGGGACTGTATTTTCTTTGCTGCTGGTAAAACCGATGAAGCGCGCGCCCTACTTGGGGCAGCACGTCTAGAAATCGGAAGTCGTTGCAATTTGCTAGATCCGAATGAGTGGAAGTTCGTGTGGGTAGTTGATGCACCCCTATTTAAACCCTCCGCAGCTGCTAAAGCTGAAGGGGACGTGGCTTTAGGGGCATCGGCTTGGACAGCGGTACATCACGCCTTTACTTCCCCTAAACCGGAGTGGCTAGACCATTTCGAGGACGACCCGGGCAGCGCCCTTGCCTATGCTTACGATATTGTGCTTAACGGTAATGAAATCGGTGGTGGTTCTATCCGTATTCACCGCCGTGACGTGCAAGAACGTATCTTCAAGGTGATGGGATTGTCCAGCGAACAGGCGCAAGAAAAGTTTGGTTTCTTACTGAACGCTTTCAAATATGGTGCGCCTCCCCACGGGGGGATTGCATTCGGATGGGATCGCATTGTGGCTCTAATGACTCACGCAGATTCGATTCGGGACGTAATCGCCTTCCCCAAGTCTGGTGGTGGCTATGACCCGCTAACCGATGCTCCGGCACCAATCACGGATGAACAGCGCAAAGAGGCTGGGGTTGATTACGAGCCCGAGGACGATGAATAATCGCCTAACCATAAAGTAGGGACTTAAAATGTTTTGCCCGCTGGGTTTGCTTATTCTGCGCAAACCCAGCGGGCAAAAATATAGGGTTAATACCCAAAATATATAGGTAAGAAAAAATATTTGGCGTCAGCCCCAAAAACGGGTTATTCGTCAGCGAACGTTCCGATTACTGGCTGCCATTCCCGCACCGTAATACTATTTACGATGCCAGCCTGAATATAGGGGTCATCATGTAAAACTTCTTTAGCCTCTTCCGGGGTGCGTGCCAACATAATTGTCATTGAACCTTTATCCGGTAAATCAGCAGTTCTACCGGTAGAAAGCACAGTTCCTAAAGCGTTCAAATGACGCATAAACGCGCGGTGCTGCGGGCGGGTTTGGCATTTTAATGAAAGCTTTTCTGAATCGTAGTGGTAATCAACAACATAAACACTCATTGCGAGATTGTCCTCATGCTCGGGGGTAGCCATCTTTCCCTCCCGTTATCTGTTGGTAGCTGAGACTGGCTCACGTTTACAGTTCTTCTCCTATTCTACCTTAGGAAAGTCGCGGTGGCACTAGCTGCCCGATAACTCTTTATCGCGTTTAACAGCGGCAAACACCGCCGAGCGAACTGCCGGAGAAAAACCCGCATCTTCCATCGCTAACAGTCCCGCCACCGTAGTTCCCGCCGGGGAACAAACCTGATCTATCAAAGCTTGAGGATTTAATCCCTGAGATAGATTCTCAAGGACATTCAACGCTGAACCCGCTACTGCCTGTGCAACTATCCGGGTCGCTTCCTCTTTCTTTAGTCCCTCAGCGACCCCTGCCTGAGCGAGAGAATCAATAAACCGGTACACCCAAGCTGGGGAACAGCCAGCGAGAGCCGAAAAAATCGCAAAGTGTTCCTCTGCTACCAGGGCGGTTTTCCCAATGGATTCAAACATGGCGCGTACCTCACTCAAAGCTTGCGCACTCACGTACTGGTTGTCAGCAATCCCCGACATAGACTGTCCAATCTGGGCATTAACATTAGGCATCACCCGCACAACCGGGGTTTTTTCCGACAGATGTTCTTCAATCTTGGCTATTGGGGTTCCGGCCGCTATCGAAATCACCACCGGTTTATGGAGTAAAGAATCAGCCAAATCAGCTAGCAGTGGAGCAATCCCATAAGGTTTTACCCCTAGTAACAGGTAATTAGCTTCCTGCGCAACCTTATGGGCATTAGGGGCTACCGGCAAGGAGAACTCTGCTTGCAGGGACTTCAATCGCTCGCGGCTGCGGTTAAAAGCCAAAATTTCGCCAGGAGACAGTTGCCCTGAAGAAAGAATACCGCGAATAATCGCACCCCCCATAGAACCAACCCCAATAACCCCTAACTTGACCATTCGTCCTCCAAAAAGTGAGATTTATTAACTGCTTAGAGTCTATCGCGGACAAAATTTAATGAGAACGCCAAACCGGATATGCTTTATATAAAGGCATTGAATCGGCAATCACCGAGGAGCCGCTGGAAGAACCCCCACCTATGGGACAGTAGAACCAGACGGGTAAGCCCGTAACAGCAGTTAATGAGGCCCACATTTTTGGGTAAAGCGGGGTGGTACCGCGAGGCTGAAAAGCCTTCGTCCCGGCACTGACAGTAACGACTCTAAACAGGTGAGGTTAAACGTGGGCTACTATCCTCGGCACAAAGATGGCGACGTCCCCGCCAATCCGTCCTTCCCCCAAATGGAACAAGAAACCCTGGGATACTGGGGAAAGGCAGACACTTTCCGCAAGTCAGTTAAGCAAAGGCAAGCAGGTGAAGCCGGCTCTAACGAATTCGTGTTCTATGACGGCACGCCATTTGCAAACGGATTACCCCACTACGGGCATCTCCTGACCGGTTACGTAAAAGATGTGGTAGGGCGGTATCAGACGATGCAAGGGCGACGGGTAGAACGTCGCTTTGGTTGGGACACTCACGGATTACCTGCCGAACTGGAAGCAGAACGCATCCTGGGTATTGACGACAAATCCCAGATTGAAGGTCCAGATGGGGTAGGAATCGCTCGCTTCAACCAAGAATGCCGCGACTCGGTGCTGCGCTACACCAAAGAATGGGAAGAATACGTAACCCGCCAGGCACGTTGGGTAGATTTCGAAAATGACTATAAAACCCTCGACCCCTCCTATATGGAATCGGTGATTTGGGCATTCAAAACCCTCTATGACAAAGGACTAGCCTACGAGGGATACCGGGTTCTCCCTTACTGCTGGAATGATCAAACCCCCCTGTCAAACCACGAACTGAAAATGGATGACGATGTCTATCAAGACCGTCAAGACAACACCGTGACCGTGGGGTTACGTCTAGAAAGTGGGGAACTTGCCTTAATCTGGACAACCACCCCCTGGACATTACCCTCCAACCTGGCAATTGCGGTCGGTCCAGATATTGAATACCAAGTAATACAAGTAGAAGCAGATATCGATTCTCCTTTGGCGGGACAAAAAGTAGTAATCGCCGCCGCACTAGCGGCAAACTATGCTAAAGAACTAGGGGAAAACCCGAAAGTTCTGCAAACCCTGAAAGGCTCAGAACTGGTAGGACGAGCCTATACCCCAATCTTTGACTATTTCGCCAACTGTGACGCAGATACGCCCGGGCCTCACGCCTTCCACATTATTGGGGCAGACTTTGTATCTACCGAGGACGGAACCGGGCTAGTACATATCGCTCCCGCATTCGGCGAGGACGATATGAACGTATGTGTCGAAGCCGGAATTAAAGCGGTAGTCCCGGTAGATGAAGCCGGTCTGCTCACCGAACAGGTACCAGACTATGCCGGAATGCAGGTTTTTGAAGCTAACAAACCCATAATTTTGGATTTGCGGCGTGCCCATGAAGAAGACTCCGGTCCGCTCGCACGTACCCCGAAAGAAAAACGGGCAGTACTGGTGCGACAACAATCCTATAACCACTCTTACCCCCACTGTTGGCGTTGCCGCAAACCCCTAATCTACCGGGCAGTATCCTCCTGGTTCGTAAAAGTAAGCGCCTTCCGTGAGAGAATGGTGCAGCTAAACCAGGAAATCGACTGGGTACCATCCCACATTAAAGATGGACAGTTTGGTAAATGGCTAGAGGGAGCCCGGGACTGGTCGATTTCACGTAACCGCTATTGGGGAAGCCCCATCCCGGTTTGGAAATCAGATGACCCCGCCTATCCCCGGGTAGATGTATATGGTTCATTTGAGCAACTAGAAAAAGATTTTGGGGTGGAAGTTAAAGATTTACATCGCCCCTTTATAGACACTCTGGTGCGCCCTAACCCAGATGACCCCACCGGTAAATCCATGATGCGGAGAATCCCTGATGTGCTGGACTGCTGGTTTGATTCCGGATCCATGCCCTATGCACAGGTGCATTATCCCTTCGAGAATCAAGACTGGTTTGAAAATCATTACCCCGGCGATTTCATCGTCGAATATATCGGGCAAACCCGCGGCTGGTTCTATGTGCTACATGTTTTAGCCACCGCCCTGTTTGATCGACCCGCTTTCCGCTCCTGCGTATCCCACGGGATCGTACTGGGAGATGACGGTCGTAAAATGAGTAAATCCCTGCGCAACTATCCCGATGTTAATGGGGTATTTGAACAATATGGTTCAGATGCGATGCGCTGGTTCTTAATGGCTTCCCCCGTGGTGCGCGGGGGGAACCTGGTCGTAAAAGAGGACGCGATTCGCGATACCGTGCGCCACGTGATTTTGCCCCTGTGGAATATCTACTATTTCTTCGCCCTATATTCCGGAACCTGCAATAAAGGGGCAGGATATTTAGCTAAACCAATCAATCTGAGCGATGCAGAACAGCTGAGCAAACTAAATGTGATGGATCGCTACCTGCTAGCACGCACCGGACGGCTAGCTAACCAGGTGTGCGCCCTATTAAATTCCTATGATTTAGCCGGGGCATGCGAAGCCGTCAGCGAGCATCTAGATTTGATGACCAACTGGTACGTTCGTACCTCACGGGAACGGTTCTGGAATGAAGAGGACGCAGCCTACGACACCCTCTACACCAGCCTAGAAATGCTAATGCGAGTTATGGCTCCCTTGGCTCCACTGGTCAGTGAAGAAATCTGGCGGGGATTAACCGGGGGAGAGTCCGTGCACCTATGTGACTGGCCCCAGATTCCCGAGACCGTTGATGCCCCCGAGCTAGTATCCGCAATGGACATGGTACGCAGCGCAGTGTCGGCTGCTCATTCTCTGCGAAAGACTCATGGACTGCGGGTACGGCAACCCCTGAAATCATTAACAATCGTTGATGATTCCGCCGCTAAACTAGCAGATTTCACTGACCTCATAGCTGGGGAAGTAAACGTGAAACAGGTGAAGTTACTAGCATCTAGCGAATCTGGTTTGCAGCTGCAACGGCAACTGAAACTCAACCCGAAAGCATTCACCCCTCAAATCCGCAAAGCCACCTCTGAACTGTTCAAAGCGGGCAAGACCGGGCAATGGCAAGAAGTAGCTGACACGGTAGTTTTCCCCGAAGTTTTGGTAGACGGGCAAGCAGTTACTCTCAGCGGCGAACAGTTCTCCCTGTCCACCTCGGTCGAGGTCGAGGAGGGGCAAGTAGCTACCGTACTGAGCAGCGGGGCAGTAGTGGTCCTTGACACCGAGATTACCGCCGAATTGGAAGCCGAAGGCTATGCTCGGGACTTAGTGCGTGCAATCCAAGATGAGCGCAAAGCTCAAGATTTGCACGTTTCTGACCGTATCGAGCTAACTTTGTATCTGCCTGAAGCACGCCTTGTATCCACCAGGAACTATGCCGATATGATTAGCCACGAAGTGCTCGCCACCCAGCTTCAAATCGAGCAATCCCCAGGAAAAGAGGTAAAAATCGAGATTACGGCGGTACATCCGATAGAAAACTAACGGAAATAATCGGGAGAAATCTTTGAACACTCAAGGTCACCTAGAGCCAGAACTCAATCCGTATGAACAGATTGCTAAAGAGGCGAAAGGCGCTCGCGGGCAAATTGACCCGGAACTGCTGCCCTACCTACAGGAAGCAGATCGCAAAGAACAGATTGAGTTACCGGTCAGTGATATCTCGACTGCTGAGCCAGACTTAACTCGTCTACGCGAAGTTCTAGCAGCAGGTGGGATAGAGATTCCCGATGCTATCCAATCATTTATTGATGAGAACGAGGACTCCGGGACGCAAACGGCACCGAATGATACCTTCGCGGTAGATAGTGAGGAATCGGACGGAGTCGCTATTGCGCCCTCGTCCTCATCAAAATCGGATGAAACTTTGAGAACAGATTTTCAAGTAGCCGAAATCTATAGTCAAATCCTCACTCGGCGTCCCGAACATAACATTTCGCCGACCAAGGCTCGCATTGAGCGTGCCCTCGATTATCTTGCTAATCCCCAGCTTTCCTATTCCAGCTTGCATATTGCCGGTACTAACGGGAAAACCTCTACCGCGCGGATAGCGGATAGTCTGCTGCGCGCCAGCGGACTGCGGGTAGGGCGATTTACCTCTCCCCACCTGGTAAGTGTGCGCGAACGTATCTCTATTGATGGCGAACCTATCAGTGCGCAGGCATTTTTAGAAGCCAATAGGGACGTAGAAGCAATTATTGCTCTTGCCGATAAAGAGGGGGAGGAGCTAGGGCAAGGTCGCCTATCGTTCTTCGAGTACCTGACCGCGCTCGCATTTCAGGCTTTCGCGGCGGCTCCCATTGAGGTGGGAGTAATCGAAGTCGGTATGGGGGGCAGATGGGATTCTACGAATGTTTTGGAATCGGCAGTACAGGTAATCTGTCCTATTTCCTTTGACCATGAACAATGGTTAGGGCACACCCTAGCGGAAATCGCCAGAGAAAAAGCTGGGATTATTCGCCCCGGTGCAACCGTTATTTGCGGTTACCAAGCCCCAGAGGCGCTAGCAGTTATCAGGGAAGTTTGCAGACAAAAAGATGCCAACCTACGCCTGTTAGGACAAGACATCAAGATTAGCGACCAAAAAATGGCAGTTGGGGGACAGATGTTTACTGTGTTCACCCCGGCAGCTACCTACCAGGATTTATATCTACCGCTCTTTGGACATCATCAAGCCGAGAACGCGGCGTTAGCAATCGCGGCGGTGGAGGCTCTGGGAGCTGGTAAGCCCCTATCTGAACAGGTGATAGAAACCGGTTTACATAGCGCGAGTTCTCCAGGACGTTTAGAGGTACTCGCCGGTTCTCCTACCATTATTGTGGATGCCGCCCATAATCCGGCAGGGGCAGCTGCGCTGAGAGCAGGTATCGAGGATGCTTTCGGATTCCAAAAAGTTGTAGGCGTTTTTTCTGCTATGGCTGATAAAAACGTGGAGGGAATTCTGGCAGAAATGGAGCCGCTGCTCGATGCGATTGTAACCACTCCGATGGAGGGGGAACGAGCAATGGAAGGGGCAGAACTGGGCAAAATTGCTAGCGAAGTGTTTGGGGCGGAACAAACTTTCGCTGCCCCGAATCTTCTTGATGCCATTGACCAGGCAGTAGCTTTAACTGAAGAGGGCGACCTGCCTGCTGACACGGTAGGAGTCGTGGTTTTCGGGTCGGTAGTTTTAGCGGGGCAAACCCGTCAGTTGCTGGCAGGTCGATTGCAATAGTGACCCACAACTTAGAGTCACAAAACCGGATAAGTAAGCAAGCAACAAATAAATATGACAAGATAATTACGTGAAATTAACGGTTGCGATAGATGCCTATGTGCTTGCTGACGCTAACCTTGTAGGTTGGTCGTGGGTGATTGACCAAGACAATTGGGCGTGCGGATATGTTGAAGATTCCGTATCTATGGCGCAGGCACAATTTCGGGCGCTCTTTTCATATGTGCGCAGAACCCGCGGAGACCAAGAACCACTACTGGTTTTAACCTCCCTAGAATATGTGGCATCCGTGCTCCAGACCTGGCGGCATCAGTGGCGCAATAACGGTTGGGCGAAACTTGACGGAATGCCTCTGGCAGATTTGTCCTTGATTCGCGGTATCGATGCAAATTTAGAATCGCGGGAAGTGGAAGCTAGGCGCATTAACGTTGATGAACACGACTTGTTAAGACAAGCGCATATTTATGCTCGGGAAACGGTTTATAGCTATCGCGATCAAGGCGCGGGAAAACCGGTCGGAGGTATTGCCGAAAAGGTCACCAGTAAAGATAGGGGAAAGAAAATAGAACACTTGACCCCCAAACTAGGATCACGTGTGGGAATCGATGATTCACTTCCAGATAATGTGACCGAATTTCCTCGAAAATATCAGTCGGAACAGCGGATAAGTGATTTCGTGAACTCCCAAAGTCCCGGTCCATCTGGCGTGGGAGGTTTAGGCTCAGCAGCCAGGGGAGCTGCCTCTAATCTGCGACCTATTACCCAGGTAGTTAGAGACGAGGATTTACGTTTCCAAAAGTATTGCTCCAGTGCTGACCGGGTGCATATTTGGGAAATGATGCACCCTGATTTCATATCCATAGGAGAATTGGGGGAGCCTATTTCTAGGACTGAGGCAGCGGCTTTACTAGCTGAAGATCCTCCCTCTCCCTCCGAAATCGAGGTAAGGGAACTCGGTCCGCACACTGCTCAGGTTATCTATTTTGATTCTGTATTAGTACAGTCCTGGATTTGGACACGCCATCAGAACAGTCAAGCTCGACTGATTTTCCAGCAGGTTACTAAGCGTCCTGCCGACGTGTTTGGAATGTAAAAAGTTGTGTGGCTTCAACTTTTGTTGAAGCCACACAACGATTACCAGGTATTTAACTAATTAGGTTAGTTAGAGATTACATCCCGACTTCCGCGGCAAAATCTCCCTCTTCCAGGCGATTCTTGACCGTGGATAGATAACGAGCCGCATCTGCACCATCAATCAGGCGATGATCATAGGACAGGGCGAGGTAACACAAAGAACGTACCGCAATAGTGTCATTACCTTCGGAATCTTTTACCACCATGGGGCGACGCACAATCGTTCCCAGCCCCAAGATAGCTTCCTCTGGATAATTGACTACTGGGGTGTCAAAGAGGGCTCCGCGTGAACCAGTATTAGTTATTGAGAAAGTACCTCCACTCATTTCGTCAATACTGATGTTGCCGGAACGTACCTTGTCAGCCAATTCATTAATCTTGCGGGCAATAGCCGCAATAGTTAAATCGCCACAGTTCTTGATTACCGGAACCATCAGGCCTTTCTC
>CABQYA010000019.1:0-16675 GCA_902468275.1 uncultured Urmitella sp.
AGGGCAGATTTTGCGTCCTCTACCTGTTTAACGCCTGGGGTATCTGTAGATAACAATTGCTTAGCTGCTGTCAATGCAGTTTGGAATTCTTTCCAAGATTCACTGGTGAAACTAGCTTTCTTCAGGTCCTTAGTTGCATCGACTGCTGCTTGTAAACCTTCTTTGTCTGCTTTTGCTTTCGCGGTTTTTACTCTAACTTCTCCAGCAGAGGCGAATCCTGATTTACCGGCAACTACCACTAGACGAAGATGTCTAGCTTTATGCGGAGGGAAAGAAACCGTCTTTACCTGGGTATTATCTTCCCATACGCCCTCGGAAATATCACTGTAGGTGTTTCCGTCACTACTGACTTGGATTTTATATCTGGTTACATTGCCATTGCCTCCACCCGGACGGGGAGTGTACTCAAATCCGCTAACTAAATTTTCCTCTGGTAATTTGAGGTTCAGCCAGTATTGGGAATCCTTCTTGTTCCAAGCGCTATGCCAAATTGTTGAGGGATTACAATCAACCGCATTAGCAGCTTTGTTATTTTCTTGGGCAGTTTCTTGACTAGATGCGGTTGCCGTTAGCTGGTCACATTGCAGATAATCGGCATTCTTGCTCACATCAATTTTTAGAGCAGCGCGAGCTTGCGTAACGGCATGTTCATATCCATCTACCGTTGCTTGCATAGCTTTGGGTAGTCCGCGCCGTACTCGCTTGAGAGCTTGGTTAAGATTAGCAACCGATTCGGCAGTATATGGTGATAAATCTGCTGGTATTGCTTTACTAATTTGATCTAGACGGGAATAATCAGCCTTTTCATAATCTTGTTGCGCGATTTCTTTCTTAACCTTTGCCAATGCTTCATCAATATCTGCCTTATTGGGAGCATACTGAGCAATAACCTTTTGAGCCTGTTTAACCGCAGGGTTCTCCGGATTGATTGCTTCCAGGATTGCGCTCAGATAATCCAGTTCCATCGTAGAGTTAAAACTATTGTTTTTACCTAGACGAATATCATCTATATACCCACTAAAAGCATTACCAGTTTTGGCACCAATACATTCTAGCGGGAACATAAAGGTAGCAATTAAGCTGTTACCTTTAACTGATTCATCGTCTCCGATGGTATCTACCAAGCTGCCGTTTACATACAGTTCGATACGTTTATGATGATTTTTGAACTCCAGCTCAACCCACTCGTTGATGGGCAGAGTATATGCGAACGAGTAGTCACGATTTTCGCGTGAAAACCCGACTTTACCAGTATCTTTTTGTACTGCTTTCATCTGTCCGTAACTACTAGAGAAAAGGACTTGTTCTCGATTTGAGCCATCAGTGCGTTTAACTTTTACTCGCAGGTCATTACCAAGCCCCACAGTGTCTAATTTGGTGGGAACGCAAGTGCTGTTACCTGCAAGTTTCAGTGCTTGGTCGCCATCAACTTTCTCGAACTTAGTATTATCGGCAAGGCCATATCCGTTTCCAGATTTATCTGCTGTCTGCTCCATATCTAGGTGCATTATCTGATTACCCTTACTGGCAACCTGATAGTTGAAATTGGTCTGTGGAGCATCTCCTAATGTTTTGCGGGTCTGATTAGCCTCTTGAAGGTTCTGATTGCCTTTGCCCCACAGTTTCGCCCCCATCAAAGGGAACGCATTCTCGGTTAGTTTATAAACATCGTATTGAGTTACTCCGTTTTCGTGCGGACCAGTCATATCGTTCCATACCGCAAATGCCGCCCCTAACATTTGAGGGTCGCCAGCTGGAATTTGCGTTCCCGCCATATTGTTGATTGCCTGGTTATACAACGTTCCTTCGTCGAGTCCATTCGGGTGGTAATAGCCACTGTTAGGGACAATATAGTAAGACCCATCTAAAGAATTAATCAGGTCAAACCCTTGGTCATACATATCCTTTGGGTTAGCCCATCCGGTACTCCAGATATTCATTTGCACCCCTTGGGAGGTAACTGGAGTTGTTCCGTTTAGAGCGTTTAGTGACCCCCAAATACGAGGAGTGCGTCCTGATGCTTTCACATATTTGAGGATGTCGTCAGAAAATTTTCTATAGGCTTCTTTATCGGCAGTGTATTCATCTGCTCCCACATGAATGGTAGTATTTCCATCAAATACCGGGTTATTCCCATTTATGTACTCGTTGAATACCTCTTTTACAAATTTAGAGGATTCGTCATATTGGTTCTTTAAATCTAGATGATCATTTTCCCGTCCGTTAGTTCCAGTACGTAAATCTGGACGCACCTTGGTGAAAGCTAAGGAATGCGCCGGAGTATCAAACTCGGGAACAATATTTACGCCGTAATTACGGGAGTCTTTAATAAAGCTACGGAAGTCTGCCTTAGAGTACCAGACATCTTTTGAGGTCAGGTCAGCTTTATTCTTTCCGCCATTTCCTCCAGCTTTGATATCGGACTCTAAACGGAATCCGGAGTAGGCTTCCATCGGTTTTTGTAACTGCTCTAGGAAAATATAGTTGTCGTTAAGGTGAACATGGAAATCATTCATCTTGTACCAGGACATTTGCTGCACTATTTCTTTTAGGAAATCTAAAGTGAAGGTTTTACGTCCTACGTCCAAAATGAAACCGCGTACTTTATAGGTTGGGTAGTCTCTAGTGACACCTTTGGGGAGGTTTCCAGTGGCTTTAATGCTTTGTAAGATGGTGCGAGTTGCCCAGTAGGCTCCGGTATTTTCGCTCGCTTCCACTGAGAGTGTATCTGCCACATTCATCAGGTAGCCTTCAGTTCCCAACTGGGCTGCTTTGCCAGTATTTAAGGAGAGGAAAACATCTCCTTTTTGAGTGCTAGTTCCTTGAATAACGGGTATTTTCTTCCCTGTTAGTTTGGCGTAATCATCGGCTAAAGATGTGGCTACATTTTTTAGAGCTTGATCTTTATAAACTATGCGTCCCGTAAGGGTAAATACACCGCTATTACCTTTCCATTCTTGCAGTTCAGGTAAAATCTTGGGAGCCGGATTATCGCCGGGAGCAGCCTCGTTGCTACCGGGTACGGTTACTGGGATTTCTTTTAATAGGTATTTACCAGTTTTCTTTTCAATAATTTTGAAAGAAGCTTTAACTGTTTTAGCTACTATCGGGGTGTAGATGGTTTGGTCTGCCGCTATTACCTGCTCTAAATCAGTACCGTTATATTTTATGGTGAAAGCATCATCGCTTGGCGCGGTGAACTCTAGCTTTTTTTCACCTTTTTGGGGCTGCTTGACTGTGATGCCGTTTGCTACTTCTTCTAATGTGCGGGGCATCTGTTCAGGAGCTCCCCCGTATGCTTCCAGTTCGTAAATCGAAATGGTGTTCCATTCGACTGCCCCGTCTGGATCCGTAGCGGTAAAAGCGGGAATAAAGAGCCTGAGATATCGAGCTTGTTGGGCATCTTTTAAGGTAATAGTTTCGTTCAATTGCTTAGGACGGTCGTTAGCCTCGTACACATTAGTCCAATCGCCTTCATTCATAGGCGCACTTAGCTGGGAAGCTATCTGTATTTTGTAACTGGTGGCTTTGCGGGTTTCCCAGAACACCTTGACAGTTTTAACCTGTTTAACTGATCCAAAATCTACGTAAATCCATTCTGGTCCGCTGCCGGTATTACTGCCCCACCGCGACCCTCTATCTGTGGTGTTGCCGTCTACGGCCAGTGCGGGACGTACACTTTCGGCTTCTTTGGAGGACGCGAACGCGGTTTTGTTCCTAGCAATGTTTTCTGCAGGGTCTTGCGCTCCGCTGCCACCTGGCTCTGCTTGAGCCAGAGGTAACGAAAGTGTGGTTCCTAGAAAAACCGCTAGAGAAGCCACTGTTGTTAGCAGTGTCCTCAGGAAATATTTGCCTGGGATTCCAGTTCTATTATTTTCCGCATCGTACATGAACATATTTCCTTGTGTAATTGATTTCTTTCCTACTTTTAGCCGCAATCGTCTTTGATCTGCGCTATTTTGTAGAGCCAATGCCCATTTTGTAAGTTCTAAAGCTATCAATATTAGAAGCGGATTTCCATAGACTTAGGTCCACCTGTTTATCCGGATTAACTATTTTCGGAAGGTTTAGCGAATGAGGAAATCGCGGCGAAACTGTTTCTATCCGGTGCATCAGTGGCGAAACATATTGCGAATGTGTTCATGACGTTGGGTTTAACCCCAGATGAACCCAATCGCCGGGTGCGAGCCGTCCTCGCCTATCTGACCGCCACCGGTTTGCGTTAGCTAGGCGAACCGGTGGTTGCCGTTTTGAGCAGTGGAAATAACCTTAAATCAGCTTAGCCAACCGTTTTTAATCCGCTATTGTGGCTGGCTCGATTTCTTCACCCTGCCTAAATAGCCGTTGTATCTGATAGTCAGAATCTAAGAGCATAAAGCTAGGTTTGCAGCCAGCAGTAAAACGGGTAGTTACCCCGGGAGCGTCCTCGGGAATAGAGGCTGCCTGTACCGGCGTGCCCACGCAGGCACGAATCAGTTTCGCTAGGGGGATTTGTCCGCGCCGGGCAAAGAGGGCGAACTGATTGAGCAGGCAGGAAGCCCCACCCGAGAGGGTATTGGTCCCATCCAGGTAGCAGGCTCCGTTCTTTACTTCAACCTTTAATCCTCCCAGAGTGTATTTACCGGGAGGCATACAGGCGGCCGCCAGCGCATCGGTTACAAAGAATAGGGAAGCGTCGGGGAAAGTAACGAACATATCTTCCACCAGTTCGGGTTTCAAATGATGCCCATCAGCGATAACCTCAACCCCAGCTGTTCTGTCTTTCGCCGATCGCAAGAACTCTATAATCGGACCGGGAGAACGATGATTAATCGGGGACATGGCGTTAAACAGGTGAGTAACAGTTTGCGCGTATCCCTGCCAGTTGAGTTCGCTGGCGGTTTTAACCGTGTAATCCAAAGCTAGGCGGGCTTGATCCTCGTTACAGGAAGTGTGACCCCAGGAGGGAACCGCTCCATATTTGAGTAATAGTTTCGCCGCCTCAAGGGCATTATCGGTTTCCGGGGCGATAGTCATGGTCTTAAACCAGCCTTGACCAGCCTGAAGCCAGGACTCAAGCTCCGTTAAATCAGCTGGGCGGATAACTTCCGGGTTTTGCGCCCCACATTTTGCTTTCGAGATAAAAGGACCTTCTAAATGCAAACCCGCAAGCTCGCCCTTTTCACAGAAAGGAACCAAAGCCTTGATATAGGGCAGGGGGTCAGCCAGAGAAACCAGGGAAGCAAATAGGGCGGTCGTGCCCCCGCTGCGGTGAGCTTTAATCGCGGTAGCTATTTCCTCGGGGTTAGTGGTGTCGGGGAAAGAAAACCCGCCGCCTCCATGGCAGTGAACATCGACAAAACCGGGAACAATGAGCGGCCAATTTTCATCAGGAGTTCCCGGGATAACCTCTGCTAACTGGTTGCCATCTAGAACTAGACCGCTTCCAACCTGGTTTCCGAAACCATCAAAAACTCGCCCTTTTATCGTGGTCATTTCGGTTGCTCCCAACGCCGCTGTTAAAGTTCAAACACTCTAACTTTACGCCGGCTGCTGCGCCTTAACAATGCGCTTGGTTAAATAGACCGTAGCATTTGCGAGAAATAGTTATTGTCAATCGAGTTTTTTGTGCGCATAGATATCGTATTTACCTACCCTCTCTCGTGATTCCGGCACTCTTAGCTTGCTATTATTGAGCAGTCTCATTTATTCCGATATTTGACTTCAAAGGTGATTTTTATGGCGGTTACTAAAGCAGTTGTTTTGGCTCGGGGGCTAGGTACCCGGATGCGCGCAAATGACGAAACTACTAATCTATCTGGCGAACAAGCCGCCGCAGCTTCGGCAGGTACCAAGGGGTTAATTAACGTTGGGCGACCCTTCTTAGATTACGTAATCAGCGCATTTGCTGATGCTGGGATTAAAGAGGTCTGCCTGGTAATCGGTCCAGAACATGATGCGTTCCGTGACTACTATGACAACGTAGAAAAGAATCGGGTAACCATCACCTATGCGATTCAAGAAGAGCCGTTGGGAACGGCAAATGCGGTCGCGGCTGCCGCAGATTTTATCGGTGAAGATCGCTCCTTGGTTCTAAATTCTGATAACTACTATCCTGTGCCGGTATTAAAGCAATTGGTGCAAGCCCCAGGGCTTGCGGTAGCCGGGTTTTCGCGGGCAGAGCTAATCGCAAACTCTAATATCGAGGCAGAACGGGTGAAAGCTTATGCGATTATGGATGTTAGCGACGGGGTGTTGAAGAACATTATTGAAAAGCCCTCTGACGTGGAAATGGCGGCACATCCTGACGCCCCGGTCAATATGAATTGTTGGCTATTTGACCAAAGCATTATTACCGCTTGCGAAAATATTGAGCCCTCGGTGCGGGGAGAATACGAACTGACGGATGCGGTACGTTACCTGATTCAAAACGGCTCTAACATTGAGGTCGTTCCAGTGGCTTGCGGGGTGCTGGATATGTCTTCCCGTAAAGATATTGGCGCGATTAAGGACGCGTTGCAGGACGTGAGCGTTAATCTTTAAGCAGTTCAGAGCTTCCGGAAATTGCTTCGAGGTTTAGCAACTTAGTTTATAACATTTTGGATACGAAGATATTTCATTTTCATATCAAACTCGGAATAATTTCAGGGATAATCCAGTTTTGCTATAATCCTTAATGAGTTTTCAATGACTCGCGTTGTAGCGGGTCAGCTCGACGAGGAGGTTTGATTTGTCTCGTAAGCTAAAACGAAGCATTGCTCTAGCTGGCGTAGTCGCAATGGCATCATTGGGGCTAGCTGCCTGTGGCGGTGCTGATAACAAAGCTGGTTCTACCGACAGCAACAGCAATGAAAAGGTAGAAATTGAATACCTACACCGTCTTGACAATGCCGATAATGCGGTAAAAGTTCAGACGATTGTTGATAAATGGAATAAAGAGAACCCAAATATCAAGGTAACCCCGAAGAAATTTGATGGTAAAGCTCAAGAGCTAATCAAGAAAGTACAGACTGACACCGACGCAAAGAATGCGCCTTGTTTGTACCAGGCTGGTTACGCTGACTTGGCTGAACTATACGTAAAGGGTCTGGTACAGGACGTTAGCAAGTATGCTACCCAGTACAAAGACAAGTACCTGCCCGGTCCGTTTGAATCAATGGCAGTTGATGGCAAGTACCTGGGTCTTCCGCAGGATACCGGCCCGCTGGTTTACTTCTACAACAAAGCAGAATTTGAGAAGCTGGGTCTGAAAGTACCCACCACTTGGGAAGAGTTCACCACCACCGCAAAGGCTGCTGCTGCAAAAGGCAAGTACATTGTGGCCTACGAAGGTGACGAGGGCGCACAAATCTTCTCCGCTATGACTGCCGCAGCCGGTGGTCAGTGGTTCGGAGTAGAAGGCGATGCCTGGAAAGTTGATACCACTGACAAGGGCTCCGCTTCCGTTGCTGCTTTCTGGCAGAAACTACTTGACGAAAAGTCTGCAAAGGTAGTTGGTCGCTGGGCTGATGAGTGGGCTCCTGCCGTTCAGAAGGGTGAACTGATTGGCACCATCGGTGCTGCTTGGGAAGCTCCGCTGATTGCTGGCGACGCTCCTGATCAGGCCGGTAAATGGGCTATCGCTCAGCTACCTGGTGGTGCTTCCGGCCCCGACGGTGGTTCTGGCGTAGTAGTTTCCAAGACCTGTAAGCACCCTGAACAGGCTATGAAGTTCAACGCTTGGTTCAACGAGCAGGTTGATGATCTAGCCAGCCAGGGTCTGGTTGTAGCTGCAAAAGCAACTCCTAAAGCTCCTGAATATGCCAAGTTCTACGGCGGTCAGGACGTAATCAAAGAGTTCACCACTGCTAACACCAACATGAAACCGTTCACCTTCCCGCCCTCCTGGTCGGTACCTCAGGGCTACCTCAGTGGTGAAGGCGGCGCTGCTGCCGGAGACGGCACCATGAAGGTTGCAGACGTGTTCAAGAACTCGGGCGATCAGCTCAAGGACGCTTTGAAGAAACTGAATCTTCAAGTTAAGTAACTGAGCTTGAGTCTTAGTTGATGTTTTCGATACAGGATGTATCCGAAAGCATCTGGGAGGCACCTACCATCCCGCAAAGTTGGTAGGTGCCTCCATTTCTATATCTGATATACCTTTGATTGCTATATTTTCGGTTTATTTTTACGAATTTCGAGCCGTAACCGTATATTCCAAGCTATTGAATGAAATAAAATAGACACATCCATTCTGTGGTGCATACCAATAATCTTTAATACAGATACGTGGGGATTTAACCATGAGTGCTACTAAAGTAGAAAAGCGTAAACCAGCAGGTGATGCTGATGCGCTCCCACCTGGGGCTGGGGTCGCAAAGGAGCGAAAGACGCCTCGAGCAAGAAAGGAAGCGCTTACGGGCTGGGCATTTATGGCTCCGTTTACGATTCTTTTCCTGCTGATTTTCATTTTGCCGATTTGCATATCGGTTTATTCAAGTTTTTTCCAAGTTAAAACGCAAGGTGGCGGCGCATTCGGCGGGGGTGAATCTCATAACGTATTCGTCGGCTTCGAGAATTATCAATATGTTATTTTTTCCGGAGCTTTCTGGACGGGAATCGGCAGGGTAATCCTGTACACCATCGTGCAAGTACCAGTGATGATTATTTCTGCTCTTGCCTTGGCATTGCTGATTGATTCCCTAATCGTTCGCCACGTAACTATTTTCCGTCTAGGTTGGTTCTTGCCCTACGCAGTACCAGGGGTAGTCGCCGCTATTATTTGGCTATGTATCTACACCCCCGAAGTTTCTCCGCTTAACTCCTTGGTAGAGGCTTTCGGTGGAGAACTAACCATTAACTTCTTTGGGAAGAAAATGATTTTGCTGTCCATGGCAAACATGACGACCTGGACGTTCACCGGCTACAATATGCTGATTTTCCTGGCGGCTTTGCAAGCTATTCCTCATGATTTATATGAGGCAGCTCGCCTTGATGGTGCTAGCGGATTCCAGATTGTTACCAAGATTAAAATCCCGATGGTGCGGGGGGCAGCGCTGCTAGCAATCCTGCTATCCATTGTGGGAACGATTCAGCTGTACAACGAACCAGCGGTGATGGAAACCAGTCAAAAGTGGATGGGGTCAGCCTATACACCGATGATGATGGCACTAAATACCGCAAAGGGCTATATGTCGCCCTCAGGGGACGGGCCGGCGTCTGCAATCGCAATCGTTATGGCGCTAATAGCCGGTATTTTGGCAGTTGCTTATTTCTTAGCCGATCGGAAACTAGGTGGTAGTAATGACTAAGAAAACCGCTGTAACTCCCGGTGGAGTCGAGTATCGCCCCTCAATCAAGGGCTTACAATCACGTTCTTTGAAACCGGCGATGTGGGCAAAAATCCTGACCATTTTGGTGATGATAATTGTCTTGTTCTATTTCATTTTCCCGATTTACTGGGTAATCATCGCCTCCACCAAGACTAACGCCGAGATTTCCGGTTCGTTCGGTTTCTGGTTCGCTCCGCACGACGATTCTGGATCCGTTTGGGAAAGCACCAAGGCTAACTACTTCGGGTTGCTCGGCTGGACCAAGAATATGGTTTGGCGCTGGATTGGTAACTCCCTGTTCTACTCAGCTGTTGCTGCTACTATCGGTACTCTGGTAAGTGTCATGGCGGGCTACGCACTGGCGAAGTTTAAGTTCCCCTTCAAGAACGGTACTGCCGGAATCATCATGGCAGGTCTGCTGATGCCGGTTTCGATTCTGACCGTTCCTATGTATGTGATGTTCTTGCACATGGGACTGAATAACACGATGGCATCGATTATTGTTCCCTGCTGTGTATCTCCATTCGGGGTATTCCTAGGGCGCGTATATGCCCAAACCTCGGTACCAACTGAGCTGCTAGAAGCAGCCCGGATTGATGGGGCAGGAGAATTCCGGATCTTCTTTGGAATGGTATTGCGCCTGTTGGCGCCCGCTATGGTGACGATTTTCCTGTTTATCTTCGTGGCAACATGGAATAACTTCGTGCTTCCGCAGCTAATGATTTCTTCCGAAGAGCTAAAACCAATCACCTTGGGTCTATACGGTATGGCTTCCTACTTCTCGCCGCCCTATGGACAAATGATGATGGCATCGCTATTCGGTATTATTCCGTTGATTGCACTGTTCCTGATACTGCAAAAGTACTGGCAGTCCGGTCTGGCAGCGGGTGCGGTAAAGGGTTAAACAGATTAGTCCCTTTTAGCATCTGCCAGATGTTCATCTAGACAGGGTGGGAGGCTCGAAAATCGAGCCTCCCACTTTCTTTTTACAGTGATAGCTAACAGAACCAAGCAAAATAGCGCCCCATCGGTAAACGCCATCATTGCGGAAGTTGCCAGATTGAAATGCCAAGCGACAAAGAAACCAATCGTAGCGGTAACCACCGATATTAAAACTGTCAATGCAATCACTCGTGACAGGGAGTTCGACAATAAAATGGCAGTTGCTGCCGGGGTTACCAGCAATGCGATTACCAAGATAGCCCCAGCGGTCGAAAAAGCAACTACGATAGTCAAAGCCACTAAAACCATAAAAAGTGTCTCTACCAGGCGAATTGGGAAACCAATAACCTTTGCAGATTCTCGATCAAAGGTCCCCAATTGCATAACTTTATAGGTAAACCCGAGAAACAAAGCGTTTAATAAAAGAACAATTAGTAACATCCACATGGCGTGGGGACCAAAATCAAGATTTCCGACAACCAGGCGCTCGGTATCGAGCGCTAACAGGTTCAAGTCACCGGTCAGTACCGTATCCTCACAGATATGCACTTCTGCTAGGGCGGTAGATAACATAATTACGCCCCCGGAAAACAGTAACGGGAAAACTACGCCCTGACTTGCGTCCTCGGCAAGCCGACCTGTGGATTGCAAAAAGTTTGCGCCCAGAACCACGATTAGCCCGAAAATGGCAGCCAATAACACCATGATTGGAGAGTAAGTAGACCCCGATAATAATGCCCCCAGCACAATCCCGGGAAGAACTGCATGGCTCATAGCGTCCACTAACATTGCTTGACGGCGCAGCACTAAAAAAGTACCCGGAAGTGCGCAGGTTAGCGAAGTGGTAATCGCCAACAGTAACGCTGCAAATACAAAGTTCATTGCGTAATCCTTCCGTTAGTAGATTTAAGAAATCCGCGGGGGGACGGTAGAACCGAACGGCGCGGGGAAAACAGTAAAGAAAACAAGAGAACAATCGACAAAATCACGACAATCACTGGACCAGTCGGAACTTTGCCAATAGAAACTGCAAGATAAGAACCGACCGCCCCTCCTAAAGCGCCGATAAAGCCAGAAACAGCAAAAAGAATCCGCAAATCATCTGTCCATTGGCGGGCACTAGCGGCCGGGATAATTGCAAAAGCTACCATCAGCACCACTCCTACTGATTTCACCCCGATTACGATTCCCACGGTGGTACAAACGGTGATAATACTGTTCAACACTTTTCCAGAGAAACCGGCAATCACCGCCCCGGGCGCATCGAAACTAAAAAGCGCGATTTCCTTCCAAAACAGCATCACTATCGCTACGGCGAGTAAACCCAAGATAGCGACAGTAAATACATCCACCAGGCGCATAGTGGCGGCATTTCCAAACAAATACTGCGCAATGCCTGAGCGACCAGAGAAAGATGAAAATGATAGTAAACGGAGCGCTACCATGCCTCCGCCATAATAAATAGCTAAGGAGATAGCCATAGCCGCTTCCACTCCAACTTTTGAATTATCGCTAATCAGGTTGGTGGTAGTTACCGCTAATAGACCAGAAACTGTCGCCCCAATCGTCAAAATAAGAATTGAGTTTCCATCAGCTCCCAGCAGGGAAGCAATCACGAATGCGCCAACAATACCGGCGATAGAGCTATGACCAATAACGTCTGAAATTAGCGATCGTCGGCGTACATAGAGAAGAGACCCTAATGCTCCCGCAAAAAAACCCACCAATACAGCTCCGAATGTCATTACGCGAAAACTGTAGGTTCCCCAAAAATCACTGAACGAAATGAGAGAAAAAGACAGTTTGAAGGTCAGAACGTTAGCGGAAAGACTCATGAGGTTACTCCCTCAATCCCATAAGCATAAGCAATATTTTCAGAGGTAAAAGCCTGATCCAATGATCCGGTAGCTACGAGTTCTCCCTCTCGTAGCAGTAATACGCTGGAACAAAAACTGCGAACAGTTGCTAAATCGTGGTGTACCAAAATGATGGTTTTTCCAGATTCAGCCAGAGACTGTAATACCCTCAAGATTGTTTTTTCTGTCTTCATATCAACGCCAGCAAACGGTTCGTCCAGTACTAATAACTGCGCATTTGCGGCGATAGCACGCGCTACGAAGGTGCGTTGTTTTTGTCCCCCGGACAGCTCTGAAATCTGACGATTAGCTAAGTCAGCGATATCTAGCTGTTGCATTGCGCGAAGCGCTGCCTGATGCTCACTTGCTCTAGGGCGACGCAACCATCCTAGCTTTGCGTAGGTTCCCATTAACACTACGTCTTTAACCCGAGCCGGAAAATCCCAATCAATAGAGGCTGATTGGGGCATGTATGCGATTTTTTTACGGGTTTTGCTGAGTTCTTTGCCAAAGTAATGTACCTGCCCACTTCGGCGGGGAATCAGCTCTAGCATTGCCTTAATTAGAGTGGATTTCCCGGCTCCGTTTGCCCCCAGAATAGCCATGATTTCACCAGGTGAAACGCTAAAACTTACCTGATTAACGGCAAGACGGTCACGATAGGCGGCACTGATGTTATTTACTACGCAAGGAAGCATGTGATTTGAGACTCCTGTGGAATCAGGTCAGGTTTTAGAACAAATTTAGGCGCTAGATTCCGCGGTAAGCCGGTGAATCTGGCGCTATTGGCATCTAGGGGTCGTAAGGTGGGCGCTAGGAGAGGAGACAGTAACTCCTAGCGCCCACCGGTAATATCTGGGTTTTGGCTACGATAGTGCTTTTATAATCGCCGAAACGTTGTGCTCGAATGCTCCTAGATAAGTATCGGTTGGAGATTTCTCGCCCAGGGTGTCAGCGTAAAGTTCAGTATCGGAGAGCTTTACATCCCATCCTTTAGATTTCACAATTTCTTTCAAATGTTTTACCACTTCAGGGCTTTTTAGATTGTCATAGAAGATTACTGGAACTTTCTTTTTGGCGATGTTATTCGCTAGCTCTTCGAGCTGTACGGCTGAGATTTCTGATTCAGAAGAAACCATATCGGTAGCCATTATTTCTAGTCCATAGGTTCGACCGAGGTAGTTAAATGCATCGTGACCAGTTACTAAGGTACGGCGATCAGTGCTTATCTTCTCGAATTGTACTTTTGCTTTCTCGTGCAAAGCCTGGATTTTTGCGTTGTACTCTTTGCCGTTCTTAAGGTATTTTTCCGCGTTTGCTTTATCTATTTTGGCAATTTTTTCTGCTGTGGCACTAACCGCATATTGCCAGGCAATAGGGTCGTTCCATACGTGCGGGTCATGACCTTCAATTTTCCCGTCCTCTTCCCAGTCGAGCAACATTTTTTTCGGTATGGATTCAGCTGCCGGTAAGGACTTATCTCCTAGTCCGTCAAACTGTTTCATCATCTTGTGTTCCATATCGTGACTGGTCCAAACAACCAGGTCAGCTTGTTGGATTTTTTCAGTATCTTTGGTGGTTAGTTCCTGAGTGTGGGGGTCTCCGCCGGGAGCTACCAGAGTGGTGATTTCACTTTCCGGGGCAATGTTTTTTATGGCATCGGCTAGATAACCGGTGGTTGCCACAATTTTAAGTTTGTCCCCAGTTTTGCTGGTATCGGCAGCGGTACTGGCTTTACTACACGCTCCTAGGGAGGTTGCTAACGTTAGTACACAAATGCTTGCAAGAACTGATTTTAGTTTCATTTATCCTCGTTTCTGTTAGGTTTCGGTCTACCGAATAAATATCTTAGGGTTAGGCGTGCCTAAGTTCAAATCTGGATATTACTGCCCCATCTCTCGTATCCTTATCTGGTGCACACTGATAATCACGCAGATTTCCCGCAAATCCTACGTCGCTCAAACCCCGAGGTACTGGCACCAGCCGGTAATCTCGGCACCCTAAAAACTGCTATCGATTTCGGGGCAGACGCGGTTTATTGCGGCGGGAAAGCTTTCGGGATGCGGGCGGCTCCCCGCAATTTCAGTCTCGAAGATTTCGAGGACGCGATCAGCTATGCTCACCAGCGAGGAGCGCGGGTTTATGTAACCTGCAATATCTTGCCGGACAGTGATGAAGTTGTGGCCATGAACGAATATATGGGACAGCTAGGCGAAATTGGGGTAGACGCCCTCATAGTTACCGATATTGGGGTTTTAATGGCAGCACGTCGGGTTGCTCCCCATACGGATATTCATATCTCCACTCAGGCAGGAGTAACCAACTATCAGGCAGCTGAAGCCTTAGCAGCCCTGGGGGCTAGCCGGGTAGTCCTGGCACGCGAACTTGATTTACCGGCAATCCGGATGCTGCGCGCTCACGTTTCCCCTGAACTTGAGATTGAAGCATTTGTGCACGGCTCAATGTGTATGGCGTTTTCTGGGCGCTGTCTGATTTCTCAACACACCACCGGGAGGGACGCTAACCACGGGGATTGCGTGCAAGCATGTCGCTACAAATATCACGTGGTGGAAGAGAAAAAATCCGGGAACTTTATTCCGGTTGAAATAACCGATCAAGGTACATTCCTATTCAACTCCCAAGATATGAATATGGTGGAACACGTAGCAGACGTGATAGATGCCGGGGTTACCAGCCTAAAAATAGAAGGACGCGCTAAAAGTGCCTACTATGTGGCCGCTATGGCGAACGCCTATAAATGTGCGGTTAATGAATATATGCTGCAACGTGGTTTTGAAAATGCACAAGGGCAAGAACTTAAACCCTTTATCCCCGGTGATGAACCAACCGATAAGGTAGTTCTGCCTGATTGGATTGGCCAAGAGCCCTATAAAGTTACCCATCGTGAATACTCAACCGGCTTTTATTATCCCGAGAACCCGGCTAGTGAATCCATTACCAAGGGCGGATATATAAATACTTGGCGTTGGTTAGGTAGCGTTCGCGAACACCGGGCAGATGAAGAACGGGTCTATATATTAGCGAAAAATAAAATAACCCCCTTAATGCCTATCGAGTTTTTAATTCCTGGTGCGGAGCCAATTGAATACCAGATTCCTGACCATGATTTACGAGATGAATTTGGACATGAAGTACCAGAAATTAATCATCCCGCACACGAGTTTTCCTTTCTTTGCTCATTGCCCCTGCCAGCCGGGGCAATGATTCGTGCCAAAGTGCGTTAAAGACCTGAAATCCTTTTACTGATGTCCCTAAAATCTCTCATGGTTTGCTACCCATAGCTACTTTGAAAGCCTGGTAACAAAACATGGGCATTAGTCCCCAGAACATTGAAAATGCGGGTTCGGAAAACCTTTTGTTTTCCGAACCCGCATTAGAGGTTTCACTAATTATTTATTGCAGGTATTACCCCGATAAGTCAGGCAAAAAGTATATTCTTGCGTGACTACAACGTCCTGATGATTAGGCGTTCTCTACGTCGGTATCTACCCACTCGAAGGTGCGGGTGACCGCTTTCTTCCACAAGCGATAGTTGCGGTCGTATTCTTCGCGATCTTTACCCGGCTCCCAGCGTTTGCCTTCTGCCCAGTTATCAATTACGTCCTGTTCGCCATCCCAGAATCCTACGGCGATACCGGCAGCATAAGCTGCGCCCAAGGCAGTAGTTTCTAGTACCTGAGGACGAACCAGAGGCACACCCAGCTGGTCAGACTGGAACTGCATAACCATTTCGTCCTTGGTCATGCCACCATCAACCCGCAGCTCTTTCAGCTCAACGCCCGAGTCTGCCACCATCGCGTCAAATACTTCACGGGTCTGATAGGGGGTTGCTTCCTGTACCGCGCGCGCAATGTGTCCCTTGTTGTTGTAGCGGGTTAGACCCACAATCGCGCCTCGGGCATCATCCTTCCAATAGGGGGCGAACAAACCAGAGAATGCGGGCACAAAGTAAACGCCACCGTTATCATCAACTGTGCTGGCCAGCTTTTCAATCTCATCCGAGCTCTTGATCATTCCCAGGTTGTCGCGTAGCCACTGTACCAGCGAGCCAGCAACCGCAATTGAACCCTCCAAGGCGTAAACTGGCTTGTTATCACCAATCTTGTAAGCCACGGTAGTTAGCAAACCATTTTCAGAAAATACCGGTTCTTCACCAGTGTTCATCAGTACGAAGCAGCCGGTACCGTAGGTGTTCTTTGCCATGCCTTTCTCAAAACAAGCCTGACCGAAAGTAGCAGCCTGCTGGTCACCCAAAATACCCGAAATCGGGGTGTCAATCAGCAAGCCGTTCTTACGGCCATAGCCGTAGACCTCGGAAGAGGAGCAAATCTCCGGCAGCATCGACATGGGAATCCCAAAGTCTTTGCAGATGTCTTCGCGCCACTGGAGGGTGCGAATATCCATCAGCATAGTCCGGGAAGCGTTGGTGACATCGGTCTTGTGTACCCCGCCGTTCACGCCGCCAGTCATATTCCACAGTACCCAGCAGTCGGTGTTACCGAACAGCAGGTCTCCGGCTTCTGCCTTCTCGCGTGCGCCCTCGACATTATCCAAAATCCACTTGAT
>CABQYA010000020.1:0-16477 GCA_902468275.1 uncultured Urmitella sp.
CTAGACGCTAATGACAGGCGAATCTTCTTGTTCTACTTACATTTAAGGACTAACTCCTAAAAATGCCTCACCGAGGATACTGTACATGTACTCTTACTACGCTTGCCGGTGTAGATACCTTGATTCTCGTTTCATACAATCGGGGATTATTGCCAAATGTCCAGCCAAATAACAATAAGAGATTCCGGGAACGATTATTCTAAAGCTTATCTAAAGCATAAGCAGTTTTCAGATTAGGGTTAAGCCCATTTTGGGGTATTAGCCCCCGGATAGGCGCACCGTGATTAGTTGGTTACGGTGGCTGCTATCGATTGTTGATTAATGCTGATATTGTCCAGCATCGGATGCTGTCTAGAAACTCGGACTCAATCCCCAAATGACGGTTCTTAAAATGAGCAGAGAGCGAGCTGCAACCTCGGTTTTAGTGACTGCAAAACTAAAACCGAGGGGCGCTCGCCCTCCACTACACCTAGTCGCCTTAGCGCTACCCGTTAGCGCTACGCCTTTGCCCTGCCTTTAGGCAGCGACTAGCTTGCGACGGGTTAGGCGCAAAGTGACATCCGCACTGCGGGCAAGCTGACGCGAATGGGTAACCACGATAACGCATTTATTCTGTTCATGCGCTGCCCGCTGTAATATCTCAATCACTTCGTTAGCGGTTTTTTCATCCAGATTGCCAGTAGGCTCATCAGCAAGAATAATGGGTGCTCCCGATACTAATGCCCTCCCGATAGCTACCCGCTGTTGCTGCCCACCAGACAGGGCCATTACGCTGCGCCGCGCCTCCTTTTCAGACAACCCCAGCTCAGTTAAAGTCGAAGCTTTCGCTTTCCCGTTCACTAAGCGCAGATTCTCTAGCGGAGTTAAATAATCAATCAGGTTATAGTTTTGGAAAACTAGAGAAATCTGCTTTTTACGATGGCGCGAATACCCGGTTTTAGCAATATCGGTTCCATCAAAGCAGACCGCACCGGAAGTGGGCTTATCTAAACCGGCAAGCAGATTCAATAAAGTGGATTTTCCAGCCCCGGAAGCGCCAACAATCGCATAAAACTTACCTATCTCAAACTCATTGCAAACCTCAGAAAGAATCTGGGTGCTAGTTCCTGGGTAAACGTAATTAAGGTTATCTAACTGCAAAATGCTCATAATATTTCCTAACTGTTTTTAGAGAGAATGGCTCTCGGGGTTTGATGAAGAAGGGGCAGGGTTGCTAACAGGAGCGCTGCGAAAGTAATTACATATCCGAGGGCGGCTGCGCTAAGCACTCCCCCAACGTTGCCGCCTGTGCTCAACGCGGATAAAGAGGGAGTAGCAGAGTTGGCAAATACCAGGGAAGAAACCCGGGAAGATAAAAGACTTCCCACCAGTACCCCTATCGCGCTACCCACTAGCGCTAAAATAGCGCTTTCTATGATGAGCTGTATCAATATGTCAATCTTGGTTTTACCAACCGCCAGCAGCACCCCAATTTCGCGGGTCCGTCCTCGAATCCAAAAAATCATGACCAGGGCGAGGGCGGCCAGCCCAGCTCCCCCTATTCCCAAAGCTAATCCCGTCAGCAACTTATTTACCCCGGAAAGACTAGCTAGCACTCCCGCGAACTGGTTCGCGTTAGATTCAATAGTTAGCTTCGGTGTCGCTTGCTGAGCGGAACGTAAAGCCGCCGGTAAAGTGTCTGCGCCGGAAGTAAAATAGCGGGCAACGCTGAGGTCTTTACCCCCTAAACGTTGGCTGGTAGCTAAGTCTGTGAAAATCTGGTTTTCTGAAGCCCCAGAGGGAAGCCCACTTGGATTCTCGGTTTTCCCACTGAAAATTCCGACTACCGGAACTTTTACTTCCGTGCCGTTTTGGGAAAGGCGAAGCTCGCTACCCACCTGTAAAGAGTTTCGTTTGGCGAAGTCACGGTGAATTAGTGCCCCTTTCCCTGCGTCTTTAAGGTGTTTACCGGTTTCTAAACGGTAGAGTTTGCCCAAGAATGACGGGTTTAAATCACTGTTGCGTGTGCCAATGATTCCGGCATTCCCAGCAAAAGCCGCATCCAGTTGAATCCCGCTTGCGCTGGCTACCAGCTGTGCGCCCTCAGGTTTAGCGAGAGTCTCTTTTTCAAAAGAGTATCGTTTGACCTGCGGAATTTGTGCTAGTTTCTCTGCCTCACTTTGCGCTAGCATTCCGTTTTGGCTTTGAGCGGTAAAACCGGCGTTTACCCCCGAGTTAATGGCATCTGAAATCTGAGCGACTTGTCCACGCACCCCTGATTGTGAAACTAGAGCAGTAAAAACTACGCTCATTATCAAGGTAAGCAGCAAGGCGCGGCGCGGTCGGCGACTGATTGAATACCAGGCGCGTCTCCATACACTTAAGGTTCTCATTTGATATCCACCAATAGGGCGCGCGGGGGGCGACGCAGCATCGGCAAGGATGCTACCAGCACACAAATAGCTCCCACTAGCAGGGTTAATAGCACCGCGGTAACGACCGAGGGAGTAGTGAGCGATACTGCCAAGGTGTCAAGGGTTTTCGTGGCAGTCGATGATTCAATATCTGCGCCCGCCTGTCCGGTCTGGGATAGTTCCTGTAGCAGCGAATTGTTTACCGATGATAGAACCGAATCTCCTAGCCATTGCGCAATTGATCGGGACGCAAAGAACGCCAATATGAAAGCGGGAATCGCAGTTACTACCAGTTCGCACAGGTATTGGGCAAAAATACTTCGCTTTGAAGTGCCCACCGATAGCAGTACCCCGGTTTCTTTCTTCCGTTCATTCATCCATAGGAAAAGCACCAGCGTTAATATCAATAACGCGAATCCAAATGCCGCTATCTTAGTGGTGCTCATCAGCGAGTTTATTCCACTGATTGCCCCAGTAATTCCAGCAAGGTATTGGGTAGAGGGCGAAAGCTGATAGTTTTGCCAATCAATCTTTAAAGCACTGGCATCTTTTTGAACTTTTTCTAGTTCCGCGTTGGAGGCAACAAAGAAATTCGCGTCCTGGTAAATCTCGTTGTCTTTATTCATTTGATAGAGGGCGCGGGTGGTGTCCAGGTCTGTATATACCGTATTGGAAAATAGCTCACTGCGTTGGGCAGCTTGTCGAGTGTTAGAGCCGCGAACTAGCCCCACTATTTCTGCTTCGGTTTGAGCGGTAGATTTACGGGAATTGTCCACGTCGTAGGGATTTCCCTTTAGTTTCAATTTGCTACCAAGTTTAAGACCGTTTGCTTTCGCTAAATCTTCGTGAATGATGGCTTTATTGCGGTCCTCAGGTTTTAAGTGTCGCCCGGAAACCAGGGTGAGCGCTCCTGAACGGAAGTTATTGTCGATATCGGTGCGGTTTACTCCCCAAACGTTCACGGCATTACCGAATTGTGCCTCTTTTTTCTCGTCATAATCATTGGTGCCTAGTCTTTGGGTCTTGGCATCAACCAAATCGGCTGTAACGTTTTGCCTGGCAACATAGCTTTTAACGCCAGATAGTTTCGAGATTTTTTCTATGTCTGCGCCTTTAACAGTACCGGCTCCCCGCGGGGTTCCCTGATTGAACTGGGGATTATTTCCGAGGACGAAACCGGCACCCGCTTTCGCTTCCACCTTTGCGCCTTCGCGTGCGCTCGCCCTCTCAATGGCATCTGCCGACATCAAAACGGTAGCTACCACTGTGAGTACCGCTAATATAACAATGGTTCTTACTGGTTTCCTGACTACGTAGCGCCAGGCTCTCCCGATAAAGGACAAGTGTGAATCCTTTCAAAATAATCTAAGTCTCGCTTAGGTAATCCAAATCAACAAATGATACCTTTACGCTCTGGGCTGAAAGAATCCTGGAACAGGGACAGGAAAAATCTGAAAACGAAAACAATTGGGTAGCGAAAATCCGCTTACCAGGAAGATAGCCCTTTAAGTATCATAGGTCACAAATAGTTTCTAGGGTTTACCGGAGAGTTAGTCAAGAAGATTAATCCCAAACGGGTAGTGATAAAACTCCTTATTGGAGGCTTTCACCGCGCCTTTAATCGAGCACACTAGGGTCATTATGAAAACCACTGCAAATGCGATGAGGGACAAAGGTATCAAGATTACGGTGAAGCAAAGTATCCAAGCCACCACAGAAGTAATGCTCATCGCCAAGTTAAAGTTAAAGGCACCGGCGGCAGCGTTACGCACAAACCGGCTTTTATCTTTATAAATAAACCAGACAATCAGCGGCCCCACAAAAGTGAGCCAACCAGCAGAAACTACCATTGCAATCACGGCTGCTAAGTGTGCCAAGATTGCCATCGTACGCTCATCGGAGCTAACCTGACCGCCATCAGAATTAGCGCTGGGAGCGGTGGGCATCGTGGGGGGATAAGACCGGTATTCGCTCCCGGAAGCATATTGAGGGAAAGAGGGGTTGGAGAATCCGGGGTGATCCCCGGGATAGTGCTGGTTACTGAAGTTGTCTGCTTGGGGTTGATTATCACTCATAACCCCATTTTCCCATGGGGTTAGGGGCTGCGACAGTAGAGCTAGCTGTAATTTTTCTTAAGCGAAAAGTGCAGGTTAAATCAAAGCGGGTAAATCCCAGGCGGGATTCTATTCGGCTTCAGGGTCGGTAGTTTCCGTTGCGACGCTTAGGTTCGGTCGGTGGCGCTGATTAACCAACCAATGATGCAAAAGTGCGGTTGAACAGCAGTCATATTCGTTATAGAGGGCGAGGAGACGTAACTGCTCTGCGTCCTCAGCCGCTAGCTTAGCTCCGGGTTCGAGGACGCCTTTTCGCGCCAAGGTGTCATAGACAATCACCGAGTCTGCGCCGTTATCCAAGTCCTCTGAACGCATCCAAGACCCCATATAGAACGGTTCCATCTCTTTAAGGGAATATCCGCCCTGACCGGTGCGAATAGCTGATTGCACCACTTGCTGTAGGTCGCACATCGGGCCGTTAGCGGCCAGCAGGGCGCGCACTTCACTCGCTAAGAGGTCGTGGCGAGACGATAAACGTTGCAGGTAGAGACGTTCTTGCGGGGAATAATGATAAATACGCATCCCAGGAAACCGCCGGAAACGCTGTCGCAAAAAATCCAGCAAAGCGATTAGTAGCTGGCGTTCCTCGGCGCGGTTATGCGCCCAAAAACTCTGATACTTTCCGCCGATACGCTTTGATAATTCCCCTACTTCCTCCGCTACGTTTGTGCTGCCTGCTGCCGGTAGTGCGTCTTGGCCGCGAATCGGCAGCGCCGGGGTTAAAGATTTTTGCTCCCCCCAAGAGTCTTCGTCAAAACAAACCAAACCACCCAGGTAAATCAGCCCGGTATGGTCTTTGAGTGTCCACCCCCAAAGGGAGTCATTCTCGAAATCTAAATACGCATCCCCCGCCTGGGGCGCGGGAAGAGCCATTAGCGCCGGGGATAGGGGATTAGTTTCTAGCAGCAGTTCTGCGGGGTTTTGACTGACCTGTAAGCGGGCTTGTCGGATTAATTCTGGGCTATAACCAGCTGGCGGATTTGTAGCAAACTCGCTGGCAGTAAAGATATTCTCGGCTCGCAGCTCCCGGCGCAGTCCCGGGCCCACTCCGCTAATCAGCAGGGGGTCATCGAAACGCGCTAGCGCCCACGCACAGTGCGAACAGCTTCCGCACACGGTGTCGAGGGCGCGCCACGCGTCCTCGGGGGTAGCAGACAGTAAATCCTGGTTGCTCCTTAAAGTGCGCGCCTGTTCCGCAATAGGTTCCCACAGTTCCTCTAGTTCGAGTAGCGGAAAATCTACGGTTTTACCGTCTGCTAGCAAGATTTGGGCAAAGGGAGCGAGTTTAGTCTCTAAAGTAGGGAAAGCTGCGTTTAACAACTGCTGATTTGCGCTAGCTAAATGGGCGAAACCCGCCAGGAGATGTACTGAATCTAGGCGGGCATGGGCAGAAAATCTTGGTAACTGCAATACCCAGGATTCGTCCTCGTAAAGGAGGAAAGGAAGCATTCCCGTAAGGTCTGCGCTGGTAGCTGCAAGATTTCTTTGAAAAATCTTACCCGCGGCTCGGTAGCGGGCAGCCAGTTTTTCTTCCTCGGCTCCAGTCAAATCCCCGATATAACGGTGGAAAACATCGGCAGATTTCAGCTCCGTATTGCCGGTGAGGTAGCACCAGAGCCGCCACTGGCAGTTAGCGGCATGAGCCACTTCGGAAACTGCTAGTAGGCGGGGAGAATCAGGCATTGAGCAGTTACTTTACTCGCTGCGCATACTCTAGCGCCCAATAGGTGAGTACCGTATCGGCTCCGGCGCGCACAATCGCGTGCAAGGATTCGTCAATGGCACGCTCGCGGTCAATCCACCCCTGAGCGGCCGCTGCCTCTAACATCGCGTATTCCCCGCTGACCTGGTAGGCCGCGACTGGAACCGGTGACATTTCCGCCACATCAGCCAACACATCCAGATAGTAGCCAGCCGGTTTAACCATCACCATATCGGCGCCCTCGACCAAATCTAGCTGGGTTTCGAATACGCCCTCCCGGCGGTTACGGGGATCTTGCTGGTAAGAGCGGCGATCGCCCTCTAGAGAGCAGGCAACTGCATCTCGGAAAGGTCCAAAGAAAGCGGAAGCATATTTCGCCGAGTAAGCCAAAATCGTGGTGTCGGTGAATCCAGCCTCGTCAAGCGCCTGGCGAATCACCGCGATTTGCCCATCCATCATCCCGGAGGGCGCAACCATATGGGCTCCGGCGCGCGCCTGGCTGAGCGCCATTTTCGCATATAGCGGCAAGGTGGCATCATTATCGACCTGACCGTCAGCGGTGAGTACCCCGCAATGTCCGTGGCTAGTGAACTCATCCAGGCAAGTATCTGCCCCCACCACCAGGTCATTTCCAACTTCTTCGCGCACCGCGCGGATACCGCGATTCAAAATCCCATTCGAATCCCAGGCGGGACTGCCTTGCTCGTCCTTATCAGCGGTATTGGGAATCCCAAACAGCATAATTCCGCCAACTCCGGCTTTAACGCAGTCGGAGGCGAGGGCGCGAATCGACTCGACAGTATGCTGGAAAACCCCTGGTAGAGAGGGAATCTCGACCGCTTCCTGAATCCCGTCCCGCACGAACGCGGGCAGCATCAGCTGGGCAGGATTGACCCGGGTTTCAGCGATTAGGTTGCGCATCGCGGGGAAAGCCCGCAGGCGGCGAGGACGAATAGTCGGTTTCAGCATAAAGTTATCTGTCATTTTCTCTCCCTAGCTATCTGCCCCGATTCTAACGCACCCGTATGGCGCTTTTCTAAAGGTTGTCGGCAAGCCAAGATGCGTGCCAATACTGGTTTAAGCTTCGCCTACTCACAGGAAAATGGTAATCCGTTCGTAACTAGGTCTTTATTTCCAGCACCTACCCTACAGTTTTAAGTATCATTTTCCTGTGGATGAGGTATTTAAGGTTCTCGGTTCGTATTTATATTTTGACCGGCAAACTTTAGGCAAAAAGTTCACTCGCAAAATTTTGTTCCTCAGAGCAGTTATTATTGCAGTCGCAGTTTTTTACTGCCTCTTTCTCTTGTACGACGGGATATTTACCCAAGGATTTGATGTCGGGTTCCTGCTGGCGATTGAAGCTTTAACTATGGCTTTGTTAGCAATCCGTTTCCCCATGTTCTGGATAGGGTATGCGCTTACTTCTTTCGCATTGATTGGGGGAGACGAGATTTACTGGGCGCCGATTTTCCCTGCCTCCAATATCGCTCTCTTAGATACTTTTTCTTTTTCCCCTAAACGTTTAGGACTAGCCGTACTGATTCCCACGGTAATTAATGTCTTTTTCGTCTTTATTTGGCAAGACCCAGTTAATTTGGAAGCAATAGGTGCGTTTTCTAATGTGATTTGTTTTTCGGTTGCCGGGATACTGGTAAGGGTTTGGATGGAGCGCTCTTTCCAAATCGGACGTGACGAACAGGCAGCTAGAGAGGAGGAGCGGCGTAATCTTAACATTCGTCTCCACGATAATGTTTTGCGGCACTGCACTCACATTTTGCTGGCTGCGGAACAAAGCCAGCGGAAATTATTACCACCGGATGAGTTTCGGGAAACTGCTGCCCATGAAACCGAGGAAATATCGAAGGCTATTCGCGCCCTTATAAATTCAGAAAATATCTCTCCCGAAAGAGACAGGTTTGTGAGCGAAAGCTTGCAGGATTCTCTTATCCAGCTCTGTAATCGGTTAGAGCAGCAGGGATTTCAAGTTATTTGCCAGTGTGAAAAACGTGAAGATATAGAGTGCTCACGGCAGCAAAGAAGTGTTGTAGAGCAGGTGCTCGCGGAACTTTTCGAGAACATTTTCCGTTACGGAGATTCCGATTATCCGGTAACTGTAGATGCGCGAATCTCCGAGAACAGCTTTCGTCTAGAAACTAGGAATCACATCCGGACTATCTCGGTGGATTCTTCAAAGATGGGATTAGAACTTGCTACGAATCGGATGCTGAGTATCGGCGGTCTGCTCACCTATGGTAAACGCGCTGACCAGTGGCAGAATTTATTGCAACTTGAGGTTGGTAGCGACTAGGTAGACAGTAGACATCAGCTATTCTCGTCTCCTAGTTTCCCCCAGCTTAGGGAAGGGTTTTCGGGTAGCTGACCGCTCCGTCTTGAACTAGGACGGCTACCGCTGCTGTTCGCGAGGACGTGTGGGTTTTTTCCAGCAGCGCAGTTACGGTTTCTTTCACCGTGGACAGGGAGTAACTCATTTTTTCCGCGATCTCGCGGTTAGACATTCCCTGCAATATCAATTCTGAGACTTGTTGTTCGCGCTGATTGAGAGCAATTTGAGAGGGCGTGGGGATGGCATGGAACAAACCTTGCGCTACCGCGTGAGATACAACTACCGATTCTTGCATTATGACTGATATGAAACTCGCTAGGTCTTTTAAGATATCGGCTTTACTAAGGAAACCCCGCGCGCCCGCGAGCAGGGCAGTGCGGGCAACATCAGCAACTTCCAGGCTCGAAATGATTACTACTTTTTGTTGCGGGTTCTGCTGGATAATTTGTTTACAGATTAAATCCCCGGTTGTTTCTCCTAATAAATAATCAAGTAATACCAGGTCTACAGGATTTCGCCTACAGGCTTCCAGGGTTTGCGCAGGAGTGGAGATTGCCCAAGTTACAGAGCATTTTGGAGTGGAATTTAAAATTGCAGACAATGCCTGTAATGCAAATGGGTCGTCATCAACCAAACCGATAGTGATTTCTGGTTCGTTCACTGCCACCCCCTCGTTATTTTCTTTAAGAATATATGTTTTACTTGCCCTGCGTCGTAGGCGAGTGGGTAGCCAGCGCGCTTATTGAAATAACAACCACTGGATAGCCACTTGGTCATTAATAGTAGCCACCTGTTCTAGATTTACAACCACTTGACCATTGAATAAGCCTAATCCCCTTTGAAAGCATGAAAGTGTCACATCAAATACCACGAAGGGATTGCAAAAATGAAGATCAATAAAAAGATAGGAGCGGTTGTTTTAGCTTGCGTTTTAACCTGCGTGACTGGGCTTGGAGTGGGATATCTGTGGGGCAATCACACTAAGGACAATGCCGTCGCGAAGGATATAACAAATCTACCCATGTATAGCTGGTGTTCGCTGTCCACCCTACGAGATGCGACTGATGCCGGATATGGGGTAGAGGGAAGCGCTAACCAGTGTTATCAACCCGTAGTTGCCAATATGCAGTTCCAGAAAAAACATTACAAAGTGCTGTTAAATCCGGAATATCTCAATAAAGATAAGGCTTTTGAAACTTTCTACACCATGTATAAACCCTGGATTGATGACATCCAAAAAAAGCTAAAACTACCTGCATTTAAGCCCGCCAATTTCTCTGCTTGGCGCAACTTAGATGAGCAAGAAACAAAATATCGGGAATCAATTAGTGAAGCTGCAGCACTACGTTTTTCAAAAGAAATTGGGATTATCCGAGAATTTCTCGAAGGGTATCAGGCAGTGGAAACCAATGCGCAAATGCGGAAAAGCCTAAACGATTTCGATAAACTCGCTGCTCCATTTATGAAGGAAGGAGCCCCCGCACAAGTCGATAGCGAAGATAGCGAGATTATCGATGAAAGCGAAGAACAGATGGTTAGAAGAAATAGATACCAAGAAAAAGCAGGGGAATTATGTACAGCTCTAGTAAGAGCCAGGGAAAGCTATCGACCGGAAATATCTAAACAATACGATAATAAATCCCTAGAAAAACTACTTATCGCCGATGGCGTATGCTGACCCCTCAAAGCCCAGAATAAGTTGAAAGGACAAAACTAAATGCTAAAAGCATTTGCCTGGATATTCACTATTCTGTGTGCAGTGTTACTGGTGACAGGATTACTAATTATCTATGTGATAAATCCGGACAAGGGTTTCCCTTTTGGTGTGGGAGTTATGGTGATGGCTGCGCCGATTTTCGGGGTGATAGCTGCTGTACTGTGGGAAGTTGAAATCAATAGGAAGAAGCGTAAGCCAAGACAATAGTGCCGCTAGCAAAAACCTGCCCCTGCGACCTCGGAAAAAATGGTTTTAACCAAAGAATTTCCGAGACCGCGGGGCAGGGTCTGTTTAGAGAACTGACTTAAATATCGTAGTAAAGCTGGAATTCGTAAGGATGTACCACCTGGCGCAGCGGAGCGACCTCATTTTGTTCCTTGTAGTTAATCCAAGTCTCAATTAAATCCGGGGTAAACACGTCGCCTTCAGTCAAGAAATCCTGGTCAGCGCGCAGTGCCTCTAAAGCGGCATCCAGGGAGCAAGGCAGTTTCGGAATGTCGTGATATTCGGCAGGTGGCAGCTCATAAAGATCTTTATCCACTGGAGCTGGCGGCTCTAAGCGGTTTTGAATCCCATCAATCCCCGCCATCAGGCAAGCCGCGAAAGAGAGGTAAGGATTCGCGCTAGGGTCAGGAACCCGGTATTCCACCCGTTTAGCTTTCGGGGAAGTACCGGTCACCGGAATCCGGATACAGGCAGAACGGTTACGCGCCGAATACACCAGGTTAATCGGAGCCTCAAAACCGGGAACTAGACGCCGGTAAGAATTAACCGAAGGGTTAGTGAACGCTAGCAGCGCTGGTGCGTGCTGCAACAAGCCGCCAATAAAGTAACGCGCCAGGTCGGAAAGGGAACCGTAGCCAGTTTCGTCATAAAACAGCGGTTTACCCTCTTTCCAGAGTGAAAAATGGGTGTGCATTCCCGAGCCGTTATCGCCCGCCATGGGTTTAGGCATAAAAGTGGCGGTTACTCCCGCTTCTTGCGCGGCGTTCTTAATAATGTACTTGAACTTCATCATGTCGTCACCCGCTGCCATCAGCGAGTTGAAACGATAGTTAATTTCGTGTTGCCCACCGGAGCCAACCTCGTGGTGAGCGCGTTCCATGGTTAAACCTGATTCACTAAGTAACTTAACCATGTAATCACGCAGGTCACAGAACTTATCGGAGGGCGAAACCGGGAAGTATCCGCCCTTGAGCGGGGTCTTATAGGCCAGGTTTCCGCCCTCTTCCTCCCGACCCGTATTCCAGTATCCTTCAACAGAATCCAGTTTTACGAAAGTGTCGTAGGGCCGGGTTTGGTAACGAACCGAATCGAAGAGATAAAACTCAGCTTCGGCACCAATAAAGCAGGTATCGGCGATTCCCGTAGAACGCAGATAGGCTTCCGCTTTCGAGGCGACCTGGCGAGGATCACGCGGGAAAGGCGCGTCGGTGAAAGGATCCACGATGGAACAATTCACCACCAAGGTGGGGCAAGCGCGGAACGGATCCACATAAGCATCAGACACGTCAGCTATGAGCTTCATATCTGATTTCTCTATCGAAGTGAAACCGCGAATAGAGGAGCCATCAAACATCAAGCCGTTTTCCAGGGCATCCGCAAACTGGTCAGCGGGAATAGTGAAATGCTGACTGGTGCCGATTAGGTCGCAAAAACGGATATCAATCAGCTCAATATCCTGGTCGGCAACAAATTTTAGGGCTTCTTCGTGGGAGTTAAACAATCGTTCCTCCTTGGCTTAGCCATGCGGCTTGCGGATAAGAAAACTAGGAAAAGCATACCGCGCCCGAGGGGGGACGCGAGATATGTGCCCAAAAATTTGCATATCCGCTAGCCGAAAAACGATTCTTACCTTCTCAGGAGTTAGGTAGAGAGTCAGCCGCACCGAGGGTAGCTTTATCTATTCCCTGAATAAAGTAAAAGAATCTAGCCGATATCCGCTAGTTTGACGTTCTTTACATCAATATCAAACTTGATATCTTTACCCGAAAAAACAATGTTCTTCAAAATGAAACCATCTTGGAAACCTAGCGGAATTTCTTCCCTATTATCTTTAAATCCCAAATCAGCGGGGGTTAGTTTTTGCCCCATAAACTCTTCACTACCGTTAATTGTTATTTTGTCAATCGACATGAAGAGCTTTCCAGATTGCCCGTCTTTACCAGGTTCAAAATGCATACCCATTTCAACCTGAATCTTTAAACCTTGTTCTTCCCCCTCGGCAGTAATTTTGTTACCGTTGCGCCGCATATTCATTTTGGAGGCAGTGGCATCTTCCTTTATGGACTTATCAAATTCTTCACCCGGCAGGATGAAAGTCATATTGCCCTTTTCAATGATGGGATTATCCCCGCCTTTTAAGCCATGGAAAACAACCCGTAAATCCTTTATCTTTAAATTCTGCTTTGACCCCTCGGTAGCCAGAGTGCCCGCCGAGGCAGTTACTTTTGCTTCGCGATAATAGTTTTTAAAGTAACTGAGGAGCATAGGGCTAGAGTTAATTTCAGCCCGCACATTTGAAAATCCCTCTTTGACGAATTCGTCTTTCAAGGATCTCTCTTGCAAACTTGCCACTAAAGTGTTGGCGACAAACAAACCGATTAGCGCAATGAAAAATACCGTCAGGGTGCAAATAGTGACAATTTTTCCGGTACTCATGCGTTTCTTGGTGGGAGCTGCCGGAGGCAACCCCGTAGCGGGCATTTGGGGGTTTACTGGTGAAAACTGGGGGGTTTGTGACGTGGGGAAATTTTGAGGAACAGGGTTCGCATTGTTTTCTGGCGGCATATAAGTCATACTTCATTTTAGCACTCCGAACCTAACACATATATGTAGGGAAAATGGGTTTGGGTAAGCATTTTCTGGTAGCTGTTTGGCAAGAACCAGGTTTTATTTCCTGCATCAAGGAAAGCGCGGGATTTTTACTGCCTACATGAACTGATTGCTTGGGCTAACCCAGCAGCATCAGGAGTTTTCGCTACTGCCGCGACTTTTAACCCAAGTTCTGCTGCCACTTGGGCGCTAGGTTTCCCGATACAAACTAGGCGAGGTTGGGCTGGAGCTGAGGGCGGGGGGCAGGAACTAAATATCCCGAAATCAGCGAGGGCGCGCAGGTTAGAACCAGAAGTAACTGCTACCGCATCGGCGTGGAAATATTTTTCCGGACACGCAGAAACCGAGGACATGGTATAGAGGGCGCAGCTATCAACCTGGTAGCCCAGGTCGCTTAAAGCTGCAGCAAGATCGGGTTTGCTTAGCGCTGATCCCGGCAAGAACACCCGGGAAGGGCGAGAGGGACTGGGGGTTAAATTAGCGAAACACCGCGCCAAATCCGTGGCGTTACCGCCTGCCTGCAAAGCAACATTCCAGCCAGCCTTGCTTGCGGCCAGTGCACTAGCCTTACCTACTGCCGCCACCTGGGGAAAGGTTTTTATAGACGGTTCGGCAGCTAACAGCGTTTGTAAATACTTGACCGTGCGGGCAGAAGTAATCACCACCCAGCTATATTCCCCGCGCCGTAAACTGTTTAGACACTCAGAAACTCGCGGGTCGCTAACCGGGCGCGAACGGGTAACCGGAGCGCCAACTATCTGACATTCCGGCAATTCCGCCTGTAGTTTTTTTGCTAGAGGGCGCGTTGCAGCTGCCGTAAGTGCCACCGTGAATGCCATAGCCGCCCTCCGAAAATAGTTTCCCGTTGCCCGATATTAGCCGCGTACCTTGGAAGCCCCCAGGTCAGCAAGCTCGCCGCCCCCGGATTCTAAGAGGGCGCGCGCCACGCTCTCACCCAGCTGACGTGCCTGCTCAAGCAGCTCGGCGAAGGTTTTTTCCGGATCGGCCTGCAAGGAGTCATTGACGCGTACCTCGCGAGTACCATCCAGGGAAATAATCGCAGCGGTCAGGGTCAGTTTGCCCGCCTGCATCTGGGCAAAGGCCCCTACGGGCGCGGCGCACCCGGCATTCAGTTCCGCTAACACTGCCCGTTCCGCCGTAGAAGTCAGCGCAGTTGCCAGGTCATTAAGCTCTTCCAGCGCGGTCGCTAAATCGGGGTGGGCTTGAAGCGCTGCCTCTGAAGCCTCCACCGCGAGCGCCCCTTGCGCCGGCGCTGGCAGTACCTGTTCAGGAGGGAAACGCTCATTGGCGTAAGCGCCCAGCCCAATCCGATCCAAACCGGCCGCCGCCAAAATCACTGCATTTAAGTCGTGTGTGCCCTGCGAAATTTTTTCCCGAATTTCCCGGCCATCAGTAAAGTCGGCCTCAGGAGCGGTAATGCCTTTCACCCTGCCTAGGCGGGTAGGAACATTGCCGCGAATATCCACGATTTTGAGGTCGGGACGCAAAGCCAGGATTTGGGCGGCGCGGCGCGGAGAGCCTGTACCCACGGTGGCTCCTCGGGGTAGAGTCTCCAAAGTTAAACCAGGAGCGGCGCACAGGGCGTCCCGGGCATCCGCGCGGCTCGGAATCGCCGCAACTTTTAGTCCCGGAGCCTCCTGGGTGGGTAAATCTTTGAAAGAATGCACTGCTAAATGGCAGTTTTCCTCCAAGAGCGCTAGGCGTAGTTGCGCGGCAAAAACCCCAACGCCCCCCAGTTTTTGTAAAGAGGTGCGGGAAATATCGCCGGCGGTGCGCACTTGCCGCAGTTGCACATTTAGTCCCTGAGCGCGCAAAGCGTTAGCTACGGTTTCGGATTGGGTTACCGCCAGGCGGGAGGCACGAGTACCCAAAACTAAAGCGTCCGCCTGTGCTTCGCTAATCCAACCGGTACCGCGCAATTTAATCGTTTGCGCCTGACGGACTACGGCGGCAATCCCCGAACCGGCAACCCAAGAGCCTGCTAAATCCAGACCGGGATAAGCGCGTATGTCTTCCAGCAGCTTGGCGGTCATTTCCCGGTGCTTCGGGGTGAAAGGTGGCAGAGAGCCATCCCAGTGAATAATCATCGAACCGAGCAATTGTTCTGGAGAAATCGCTACCCCCAGCAGCCGGGAAGCATCCTTTAACGCGCCCTCGACCGATACCGGTATCTCCGGCTCATTTGCCCAACCATAAGACACTCTCAGCAGGTGGCGACCTTTACCGGAAGCCGCTTCCGCCCACGGCCATTTGGAAGTGTAATGAGTGATAGCTTTCGCTCCCACGCAGCCGTTCTCAATATCTTTATTGCTGGGGCGTTGCACCAACATTCCAGAACCGCGCGGATGAGCATCCAAAGCCGGGCAATCTACAAATAAAGTTACATGCGCGATCGGCCCGCCCTGGGGGAGCTCACCGACTTGAATCCCGGGCAATTTGCGCAGCATCGGCGCGGCTAAATAGCCTGGTAGTGCCACTACTACCTGCGGGACAGTAACCGTTACGGCTTCGCCAATGTTAATCGGGCTCGCCCCTGGAGTCGCCCCCGATTTGGTGTTAGAAATTGTTACCTTCCAGCCTGCTGAGCCGGGCTGATTCGAGCCAGCAGCAGCGTCTTCATCAGCGTTTGATTCGTCTTTTGCCGGTTCCAGTTCGAGGCCGCGCACATGAGACAAAATCAGCCCCCCGCCCTCTTCAATACGCTGCGCTAAGGTTTCTACCAGGCGGAACATTCCTCCCTCGGGGGCGAGTACGGCGGGTTTGCCGGGCTTTAGTCCGCGCAAAGCGGCGACTGCTTTCACCAGCGAGCCGTGTTCTTTTAGGGCGGGACGCAGTCCGCGCAACACGGTATCGGCGTTTAGGCGGTCGGTGCTTGCCGAGTGAATCCCCCCGGCTACGGGCGCCACTACTTTTTCTAAAAGCGCTTTTCCTAGGCGGGCAGTTACCAGACCGGTTACGGTGGTTTCTTCCACCCCTACCTGCGGCCCCATAGTTAAGTCCTCCCGGGCGCGCTGCATTTCTGCTTCGCTAAGCGCCTCCACAATCCCTGGGTCATCTAGGCTGGCAGGAATCCCCAGCATTCCGTGGGGAATCGGAAGCGCGCCCTCCCGGTGACCTGGGCGCTCGTGGTGAAAAATCCAGGATTTGCCGCTCGGGGCAACCAGCGGTAACCCTAGCTCGTCGCATAAATCTTTAACTTCGCTAGCTCCCGCCGCGAACGCTTCAGCGCCAATATCGAAAGTGAAGTCCCCAAAACGCCCCGAACAAATCAGACCGCCAGGGCGTCCTCTCTCCTCAATCACCGCCACCCGCGCACCCTGTTTTTGCAGAGTATAGGCGCTGGTCAAT
>CABQYA010000021.1:0-16458 GCA_902468275.1 uncultured Urmitella sp.
GGAAAGGAAAAGAATAATCGCTGCCCCCACCAAGGACACTACTTTTACCCAGGTTTTCTGAAACAACCTGGCAATTCGTCCAGATTTCTTACCCTTTTCAATTTTGAAATTAGCCGGGTTAAAAGATTCTTGCGTTAATGCCCGCTCGGTCGCAGCTACAGTCGATTCGTCCTCGTTACCTGAAATAGACCCGGTAGCAACGCCCTGAGCAGCATGAATTTCTGTCCCCATCGGAAGTGGGGCCGGTAATTCTTCGGTTATTTCCGCATTTGCGCTATTAGCATGACTTTCTGACTGGTTTTCTTGTTTCAAAGAACCAGGTTCAAGCGATTCCGCACTTGCTTGCGGTTCTTGACTTTCCAGATTCTCACCCGGTGTCGCGGAACTATTAGCCTGATTTAGATTCTCCGGTTTAGGTTCATTTTCGGAACTCATATTTCCTCCTAGTCGTTTCCTTAAGTGATACCAACACGTTAAAGAAACGATTTATGAGACTAAGAGGAATAACCTATGAATTCCCTATGGGTATTGATTTTTGAAAACCACCCCACCCCATAAAACTAACCTAAACCCTTCCCAACAGCGCTTTCCCTATAAAAAGGACGCGCGCCCTATTTTTCAAGTTTCGATTCGCAGCTCTCACATAACCCAAAAACATCAGCCATATGTTCAATATCGCTGAACCGATAGCGCCGAGCAATCTTGCCAATCCACTGTTCTAACTGGTCATCTTGAATATCTACCGTATAGCCACAATTCCTACATACCAAGTGGTGATGATGACGGCGCTTAGCGCAACGCCGATAAAGAGTTTCTCCGTCCTCGGAACGTAAACTATCCAGCTCCCCTGCCTCGGTTAGCGCCTGCAGGTTGCGGTAAACAGTAGCTAATCCCACGGTTTGCCCAGCTACCGCCAGGGCAGTGTGTACCTGTTGAGCAGAACGAAAATCCGTTTCATCAGCCATGATTGCCATAATCGCGTCCCGCTGCTTCGTTTTACGCTGCATTACCATTGCTTCTCCTAACTATTTCCTCACCCTTTAACGCTGCCGTAAAAGACAGATTTTCCTAACCGCCGCCTCTAACGCATAATGCGGATCGCGACTAGCACCCTTCGCGTCCTCGTCAGCTTGGGCAATAGCCCTAATTGCCTCCGCCAGCTGCGAGTCAGTCCAGCCGCGCACCTCCCGCCGAGCTTTCTGCACCTGCCAAGGTGCCATCCCCAACTCGGCAGAACTAACTCCCCGACCGCTTACTTTCGCCAGGCTACGGAACTTTAGGGCGAGCGCACCCCCAATCGCTACCGGCTCTACCCCGGAAGAAAATGCTTGCCGCAACAAAACGAGGGCGCGCGACAAGTTACCGACAGCTACCGCATCTGCCACATTAAAACCGCTAGCCCCCACCCGCGAGCCATAAAACTGTTGAACTGCCTGCAAAGTTACCGCCTGCGGATAATCGGAAACCAGTTGCCTAGCCGCCCCGATTAGTTCTGCCAAATCCTCACCAAGCGCATCTACCAGCAGCTGCGCCCCGGCTGGCTCTATGCGTCCCCCAACCGTGCGTACTTCCTCAACCACTAAAGACAGTTTGTCGCGGGCATTCTTAATTTTCGCGACTTTAACTTCCCGCGCCCCCGCCTTTTTTATTTTATCTACCTGGCGTTTCCCTTTATTTGAACCGTCGTGACAGGTAATAACCCAGCAATCTGGCTGCGGAGATGCCAGATAGGCTGCTAAATCTTCTCCCAGGGTTTCATCAGCGGATTCAAAATCAGGAACGATAATCAAACGAGCCTCCCCAAATAGAGAGGGAGAAGTAAGCGAGCCCAAAGCCCCCGCCTGGTAACTGCCAGCAGCCACTTCGGTAATAGCTAGAGCAGAATCCTGGTTACGCCCTAACTGTTTCAGGCGGGAAACAGCTCGATCCGACAACAGTTTCTCCGGTCCTCGAATCAACACCACGGGTGCTAAGGTGCAATCGCGCCAAGTCATCAGTTTTTCCGCCATGCTTCAACATTGCCATCTCTTACCCCTTTTTGGAAAGTAGCAGCGCCAAATAAAAACTATTCCTGCCACCAAAGCCCCCAGTGCCAATAAGCCGGGTATTCCTTGTGGCCAAGGCAAAATCGCGAAGCGATTTGCGGATATAGCCCGGGCAACAACCATCACCCAGTCACACCCGAAAGCAAGTATCCTAGCCAGTAAATAACCAGGTAGAGGCAGAAAAACTAAAATAGCGCCGCCCCAAATCAGCAAGGTAACCACCGGGGCGATAGCTACATTTGCGAGGACGGACAAGGTATTGATTCCGGGACGGATTAGCAGTTGTCCTGGCAGGCAAGCTAGTTGTGCCACCAGGCTAACCAGTCCCACGCTCAGCAAGGACTGAAAGCCCTTTTTCAGGTAGTCACGATACTTGCCAGCAGTTATTTTTAATGAAGGGCGGGGAAACCTAGAACCCCACAGGGTAGTTAGATTCTGTACTTTTCTCGCGATAAAGGGAACCGCCAATACAATCGCGGCAGTGGAACTGACTGAAAGCAAAAAACCTATATCAGAACCAAAAGCAGGATAAAAAATAAGTAAACCAATTATCGCTGCTGCTAGGGAACTAAATGAGCAAGGTTCGCGCCCTGCTGCCAGGGCTAATATGCTAACCATTCCCATGACACTGGCGCGCAGTAACGAGGGGGATGGTCCGAGTAGTAGACAATACCCGACTAACAAAGTTCCACATATTAACAGACGCCATCGCCTAGCGAACCCCGCGCTAAGCAGCGCTACCAGGGAAATCAGAACCGAGATATGCATCCCTGATACGCAGGTAATATGAACAATCCCTGCAGTTTTTAATGCTTCGGTATCTGCCGAGGCATCAGCTCTGATTCCTAGAATCATGGCCGGCAGCAGCGTAGCTGCTGCCGGAGATTTTACTGCCGCCAGTTTTTCTTCCAGCCGGGTCGCGAACTTTTGTTTCAGGGCCGCCACTCCGCCAGGCTCGGCTCTAACGACGGGAGTAGACAATAGTTGTCCCCGGATTTCAATCAAACTATTAGCATTTATCCCGCCATTATTTTCGATAGCCGGATTCACGTTACTAGGGGATTTTTCTAGTTTTATCGCGGTTTGCAAGATGGTTCCGCGAGGATATACAGGCAGGTCGCTAGCGAACGCCATAATTTTCAACCCGGTATTAACCGGGGCAGAACCAGATATTTGCGCTTTTTGCAGTTTTAACTGGACTATCTGCTGGTCACTGTCTGGCGCATATTTTCGTGGCGGCGTCTCAACCTGGGCTATCACTTTAATAACCGCGATATTTCCTTGCCAGGCACGCGCTAAAGGATCAGCTGCTAGCGTCCTAGCCGACTGAGTGAGGCTCACCCCTACCCCACCTAATGCCCCGACAGCTAGAGCCGACACCAATCCCACCGTTGCTAAGCGCCCTTTATATACGGCGATTAAGAACCCTGCGCTAAGAACGAGAGCTAGTACACTAATAACCGGTATCCATTGAAGTGGCATGGATGGCAGTACCAGCGCCCCCAGCCAGGCACTTAATACTGGCGGCGCTAAACGCAGGTCAAGAACTTTCTTGTTCATGACCGACTACAAGCTAATCATGCCAGCGAGAGCAGCATATTTCTTCTCACCTATTCCCGACACGTTTTTCAAATCCTCAACGCTTTGAAACTTTCCCTGCTCCTGGCGATAGGCAATAATTCGTTCCGCGAGAGATTCCCCCACTCCCGGAAGCTTTTCTAACTGTTCTTTTGTGGCTTGATTGATAGATATTTTCCCGTCTCCTCCCGCTGACTCCCCTCCCGCACTCGCACTCCCCCCGGTTTCGCCATTTGCACTAGAGTCTGCGCCCTCGACACCTACTAGAATTTGTTCACCATCATTAACTTTTCGCGCCAGATTAAGAGCGCTCACATCGGTATTGGCAAGCACCCCACCGGCAGCGTTAATGGCGTCTTCTACTCGCGAATCCGCATCTAGACGCACCACACCCGGTTTCTTTACTTTCCCAGCTACGTGCACCAATACTTTTTGGGCAGAAACTGGCGAGGACGCGACTGGGGAAGCATCTGAGGAGTTTATCGACGTAGAGGAGGGGAAGGAGGAGGGTGATGAGGTCTTGGTGGTCGGGGTTTTGCCTTGCGCCCAGCCCGCCATAACTGCCACAATCACGATAGCTACCAGTGCAGCGGCAACTACTGTCGGTGAAGGCGCAAGTCGCGCCTTTAAGCCACCTTGTTCAGAGCGTAATCGCTTTTCAGCTTGCTCTAGGAGTTGCTCTCCTTGGCGTGCAGCGCGGGAAGCGTGCAGAAATTGGGAGCGAGTATAGCTTGGTTTTTCCTCAGACATGGGCTGAAAATACTTCCTAGCGACTTACCTAGGCAAGATTTCTTCTGTCCCCAACAGCACCGCCTGTCATTATCTACTACTGGGGACAGGCTTTAGCTGGAAATCCTCCCACACCTGGAGGGCGATTCAGCACCCGGAGGGCGATTCTGCACCCGGAGGGCGATTCTGCCAGCAAAACCCCTGGTAACCAGCACACCCCCAACCATTCCACCCTCCCCAGACATTTCCACCCTCCCGACTCAACACCACAGCAGACCAGAAACCACTCCACCCGCCCCAGACACTTCCACCCTCCCACGACCCGCAAAACCGCCAAAATCCCGCATCAACCAAACAACCCAGAGGGTCGTTCTGTATCCGGAGGGTGATTTTGTACCGGGAGGGTGAATCTGTCAGCAAAATTCCTGGATATCAGCACACCCCGAACCATTCCGCCCTCCCAAGACCGGCAGAACCCCCAAAATCCCGCCTCAACCAAACAATCAGGAGGGCGATTCTGTACCCGGAGGGTGATTCCGCAAGCACAAAGCACATAGCCAGCAACAGAAACCTATTCCCAACAGATAGTTCGACATCAGGAGGGTGATTCCGCACCGGGAGGGCGATTTCACCAGCAAAACCCCTGGTCACCAGCACACCCTAACCGTTCCCCCTCCCAAGACAATTCCGCCCTCCCGACTCAACACCACAACCGACCAGAAACCACTCCCCCCTCGCAAGACCGGCAAAACCTCCAAAATCCCGCATCAACCAAACAACCCGGAAGGCAATCCTGCAAGCACAAAGCACCTAACCAGCAACAGAAACCTATTCCCAGCAGATAGTCCCACATTAGGAGGGCGATTCTGCACCCGGAGGGTCATTTTGTATCCGGAGGGCGATTCGACCAGCAAAACCCCTGGTCACCAACACGACTCTAACCATTCCACCCTCCCAAGACCGGCAAAACCTCTAAAATCCCGCATCAACCAAACAACCCGGAGGGCGATTCAGCACGGAGAAGGTCATTACGTATTGGGAGGGTAATTCTGTACCCGGAGGGTCGTTTTGTATCCGAAGGGTGAATCTGTCACCAAAATCCCTGGTCATCAACACAACCCCAACCATTCTGCCCTCCCAAGACAATTCCACCCTCCCGATTCAGCACCCCAGCACCCCTGCGACACTTCCGCCCTCATAAGCCGCCCCGCCCTCTCCAGCACTAAAAACCCAAAACCACAGGGCATTTCCCAGGCGGGAAACCTCAAATATCAGCCGTAACAGCCCTCCCGGGACCGCAATATTTCTAATGCCACTACTAAATCTTTAGTCAGGGGCGCATTAACGGTCAGTTCTTTTTGGGTTCGTGGATGCGTAAAGGTCAATCTGACCGCGTGTAGCCACTGGCGTTTTAGCCCGAGTTGCTTCGCCAGAACCGGATTGCCTCCATAGATAGGGTCTCCCACAATACAATGCTGAATCGCCTGCATATGCACCCTAATCTGATGAGTTCTCCCAGTTTCCAGACGAACCTGAACCAGACAAGCCCCCAAAAACCGCTCTAAAGTGCGATAATGCGAAATAGCTGATTTCCCCCCCTCAACCACGGCCATTCTAAAATCTCGGGAGGGATGGCGACCTATCGGAGCCTCAATTGTGCCCTCTGCTGGTTCAATATACCCCTGAACCAGGGCGTGATAAATCTTTTGTACCTTGCGATCGTGAAAATCCCGCTTGAGAGCCTCAAAAGCAAGTTCCGTTTTCGCCACAACCATGACACCGCTAGTCCCCACATCAAGGCGATGCACAACCCCACACCGTTCCTTCGGGCCCGAAGTAGAGATTTGACAGCCCTTTGCCAAGAGCGCGCCAACAACGGTAGCCCCCTCCCATCCCGGCGCTGCGTGCGCAGCCATTCCTACCGGCTTATTAACCACCACTACATCGACATCCTCATAAAGGATAGGCAGGTCAGCTGGAGTTTCCAAGCTCTTTGGGCTCTCATCAGGAAGCAGAATTTCCACCTGATCTCCCGCGAAAACTTCATCCGATTTCCGAGGAAGACGCCCATTTATTTTTAGGTCGCCCTGTTTTATTAGTTTGGCAACCAGAGAACGGGAAATCCCCACTTGCGAAGCAATTGCCTGATCCAGACGCATTTGGGAGACTGAATCGCCAAGGCGGATTGAAAGGTGCTCGCGCATTTTAGGCTCGCACACGCTCCGGCTTATAAGCATGATTCGTCTTTACCGAGGGAACGCCTAAGACCACGAGAATCACTACGGATATTACTGCTACTACTATCGCAATATCGGCTATATTACCTACGAACAGTGAGCGATAGTTCAAAAAATCAACGACATGACCGCGAAATATCCCTGGTGGCTGCGCAATCCGATCCACCAGGTTTCCCAGCGCACCACCCGCTAGCAGACCAAGAGATATTTGCCAGGAATTAGCGGTCATATTACGTCCGCTCCAGATAATTATTGCTAAAACCACCAGAGCTATCAGCGAAAACACCCAGGTGAAGCTCTCGGCCAGGGAGAAAGCAGCACCGGGATTGCGCACCAGTTGCAAACCGATAAAGTTCCCCAATAATGGTTTGGGTTCTGCCCCGATTTCCAGGGTACGTAGCGCCCAGGTCTTGGTAGCTTGGTCAATAATCAACACCGGGATGGCCACGAACGCAAATATGACCAGAAGCGGTGCCAGTTTTCCCTTTTTTTGGTGTTTCATCTTCTTCCCAGGTCGGATAAATCTAAATCTAACTTTAGGGGGTAATACCTAAATTTAATAAAAAAGTGGCGATGTCACCACTTTAGTGGTGACATCGCCACTTTCACCCTCCAGGCAATATGGAAGGGACTATAAGCAAACTATTTATGCCTCTTGGGCATCTAGCTGACCTATTAAAGCATGTAGATGTTCGCGAACTTTCTGGCGGTAATCATTCTCGAATGCTTTCAGGTCATCTACTCGGGCTTCCAGGTCTGCCCGTTCAGATTCTAGCTGTTCTAGTACGCGACGACGTTCATCGTTTGCTTCCCGTACAATCTGGTCACCTTTGAGGCGGGGATCTTCCAGAATCTGATCGGCTTCCTTTTGACCATTACGAACATATTCATCATGTACGCGTTGCGCTAGAGCCAACATGGAAGTTGCGTCTTCAGGCTGTTCAGCGGGGGCAGGCTGGGCAGCAGCTTGCATATTCTGTTCTGCCTGTGCCAACTGTTCACGTAGCTGCTCGATTTCGGCGATTGCCTGCTGGGTCTCGGCTTGGGACTGTGCCAAAGCTGCTTGAGACTCTTGCTGTGTTTGCGCCAAGTGAGCCTGTAGCGCCTGGATTTGTTCGCCCGCTTGCGGATTACCCTCGGCAGCGGCAGCTTGATATTGCTGCACTTCGGCTTGCATCTGAGCAATCTGCATATTCGCAGTGTCCAGTTGCGCCTTGAGTGCGGCAACTTCTTCGTTATTGTCGTTGGAAGCGGGAGCTACCCCACCGGAAGCTGCCTGTTGGCGAGCTTCATCTAGCTCGGACTTTAAGGAAGCATTTTGATCTTGAAGTGTCGCGATAGTTTCTACGACCTCATCTAAGAACTCGTCTACTTCTTCCTGATCATAGCCTTCGCGAAATTTGGTCGCCTGGAATTGTTTCCAGTGGACATCTTCAGCAGTCAGCAGAGCCATACCTGTCACCTCAGTTATCTATTTTCTTTCTCCCAGGGTAGGCATCTTACCTGCCGCGGGGAACTTCTGCGCTATAGGTTGCAGTTGGAAACAAGCATACCGGAGATTTGCTCAACTTCCACATCTTCAACAATAGTAACATCTGTGGCTTTCGGCAACATTTTAGGTATTTTTCTGCGGTTTTAACTTTGCAGCAGAACCAAAAATCCGCTAACAATAAAAATCCAAACCTTAATTAAGATTGTGACCAGTAAGAATAATACGATAAAACTCAAATCTAGGGCGATAGTCCCAAGCCGTAAAGGTTTGATGAATTTTCCTAAAAACCTTAGGGGCGGGTCGGTAATCCCAAAAATTAGATTACAGATAAACAGAGTAAACGAGTTACTAGGACGCCACGAGGGATTCAACGCCAAAACCCACGACAGCACTGCCCTAACTATTAACGCCAAAAGGTAGAGCTGAAGAAGTAATCTACCTATCTGACCAACCCAATAGACTAAAGCAACCATCTACTAGCTTTGATTAAAGAAGTCTTTTTTTGAACTTAGGGAGGACGCGCCCTCGTCTACTTGCACCGACTTTGGCGACAGCAAAAATACCCGGTTAGTTACTTTTTCTATTCCCCCATCGAGGGCGAAGCTAAGACCGGCAGCGAAATCAATCATCCGCCGCGCTTCCAGGTCATTCATTGCCCCCAGGTTCATAATGACCGGAGTTCCCTCTTTGAAGGCTTCACCGATGCTTTGTGCCTCGTTGTAGGTGGTAGGACGAATAGTTACGATTCGTTTCAGCTCTACCGCGGGTTCTGCGGAAGATTTGACCGCATGGGGAAAACGTACCGCTGGTTCTACTATCCGAGGACGAGGGGCGGGGACTTCAGAGTCGGGAACTTCGCTTTGTAGCTCGTCACTGTAAGCTTCGTTCTCTTGCGGTTCGGATAGACCGAAATAGTCCATCGTTTTCCTCAAAGCGCCCATCAGGTTCTCCTTCTTTTAATGCGGGTCTATAGAAACGTTAATCGTCGTAAAGGTTTTTTTGAAGTATTGCCACGGCGTGTTTTGAAAAACACAAATCTAAAAGCACAGTTCAGCCGGAAGTAAGTTTAGTTTTCCCTAGAATAATCCCCGCGAAGCGTCCGGTAGGGTTATCACGCCGATATGAATACAGGTTGCGGTCTTCAAAGGTGCAGCGTTTAGACACAAAAGTAATGCGCGCTCCTGCCGCCCTGAGCTGCGAAATCACTCCGGCTTTCAAATCCAGACCGGGACTGCCTTCCCGAGTGCGTGACCAAGCCGCCGGGACATGGCCGGTAACGTGCCGGCGCATCGCTTCTGGAACTTCATAGCAGGCTCCGCAGATTGCCGGACCGATAGCAGCATATATTTTGCCGTTTTCTGCCCCTAGTTTGCGCATTGCAATTAGGGTTTCTCGCACAATCCCGGTTACTGTCCCGGCTCTACCGGCATGGACAGCTGCTACCAGCAATCCGTCATCGGAGGAAAGAAGTAGGGGAACGCAATCGGCAACCATTACGGCCGCTGCGGGGGTGGTTAAACCCAGTTCTATGAACTCTCTGCTATCAATGATTACCGCGTCTCCTTCGGCAGGAGCATCGGTATAACCGGGGTGAACTTGCACCACCCGATTGGAGTGGGTTTGATGCATCCAAACCACTTTCCGCCCAATTGCATCGGCTACAATCCTCCGGTTCTGCGCAACTATCTCTAAGTCATCACCTACGTGATTTCCCAGGTTTAGGGTGGCATATGCTCCAGTTGATTTCCCACCAATCCGATTGGTAAAAACTGCTTGTGCGCCGCCTATCTTAAACATGGCGACCTACCGCATAAAATCGGGTACATCCAGTCCCGATTCGCGCTCGTCGTCCTCGAATACCCGAGGCACGGTGAGCGTAGAGTCATCTTCGCTGCGGTTATTTATCCCAAAGTTATCCTGGTAGCTACGTGCGCTGCCTCCCTCATTGCGGTTAAATGCATCTCTGGAGGGAGGGGTCACCGGTAAGCGGTGCGCCCCACCTGAGGTGCTAACTCGGGGTAAATCTCCAACGCTGCGCTCGTCCTCTTTTAAGGCTGCTCGGCGTGGAAATGTGGGGATAGAGGTAGTGAGCGTGGAGTCCTCGGAGCTGTCCGGCGTTTCTTTCACCGCCGGAGCGCTTGGGGAAGTATTTTCAGACCGCGCGGCAGAGCCGGGAACTTTCGGTTCTGATTTCACGCTTTTAGCTTTACCTTTAGCGGTTCTGGGCTCATCAAATCCGGCAGCAATAATGGTTACTCTGATTTGGTCGCCCAGGGATTCGTCTACGTTGGCGCCAAAAATAATATTGGCTTCGGGGTGTACCATTTCCCTGACCATATCGGCAGCGCGGTGTACCTCGATTAGCCCCATATCTGAGCCGCCTTGGAAGAACATCAACACCCCGAGCGCTCCATCAATATCGGCTTCTAGCAGCGGGGACATAAAGGCGGCTTCGGCGGCGCGAATCGCGCGATCCTCGCCGGTGGCAGAACCAATTCCCATTAGGGCGGTCCCTGCCCCTTTCATCACGCTTTTTACGTCTGCAAAGTCTACGTTGATGAGGGCGGAGGTGGTAATCAGGTCAGTTATGCCCTGCACCCCGGAGTGGAGGACTTCATCGGCAGCGGCAAAGGCATCAACGATTGATATATTTTGATCGGAAATTTCTAGGAGGCGATCATTGGGAATCACGATAATGGTATCGACTTCTTTACGCAACGCCTCTACCCCGGCTTCTGCCTGGGTTTGACGGCGTTTGCCTTCGAAAGCAAAGGGTCTGGTTACTACCCCGATAGTGAGTGCTCCCATTTCTCGGGCTACTCGCGCCACAATCGGAGCGCCACCAGTGCCAGTTCCACCCCCTTCACCGGCGGTCACGAACACCATATCTGCACCTTGTAGGGTGTCTTTTATTTCTTCTTCGTTGTCGGCGGCTGCCCGTTCACCGACTTTGGGGTCGGCTCCTGCCCCTAGACCGCGAGTTTCTTCGCGACCGATGTCAAGTTTTACATCAGCGTCTGACATCATCAGTGCTTGAGCATCAGTGTTAATAGCGATAAATTCAACGCCTTTTAATCCGAAATCAATCATGCGGTTTACGGCGTTTACCCCGCCTCCGCCGATGCCTACGACTTTAATATCTGCCAGGTTAGTGTCTGGTACTGTCACGGTCGCCCTCCGATATAACCCTAAACCTTTAGTTTAGGGTTAGTATTGTTTGCCCTCTTGGTCAAACGAAAATCCTACGTAATAGGATTCGTTCAGCAAGTATTATCGGCGCGTGTTGCGGATTTTGCTCAAAAACTATTCTCAGCCCATCCTCGTCCTATTATGAGAGATATAAGTATCGACCCGAGGAGGAAGTATGTCCACCATTTTTACTCGCATTATCTCCGGGGAAATTCCTGGACATTTTTGCTGGAAAGACGATATTTGTGTCGCTTTCGCCGATATTAATCCCATCACTCCTGGACACGTATTACTGGTTCCGCGCCGAGAGGTCGAAAACTATTGGGACGCTCCCACTGAGGAACTGCAACATCTGATGAAAGTGGCACAAATTATTGGACGTGCCCAGCGCCAGGCTTTCGCCACTCAGCGTTCCTGCCTGAGCATCGCCGGGTTTGATGTACCCCACCTGCATCTGCATTTAATCCCGGCGAATTCGATGGAGGACATCAAATTTGCGCACGCACGCCCCGCCTCTCAGGAAGATTTAGCAGGCAGTATGCAGCAGTTACGTAGCGTTTTAGCTGCCCAGGGATACAGTCAGGAAGTGGAGGGGGAGTGTTAGACCCCCTCAGATTACCCGCCACAGCAGGTACAGAGGTAGGCGATGGTAGCTACATAGGTAGGCGTGGATACAGAGGGACGTACAGAGCTAGGAAAAGGCAGCCCAAGACTCTCGGCGGCTAGCTACTTTAATCAGTTGGCACCTAGCCGCTCTAATGACTTGGCACTTAGTCACTCTTAGGATTCGCGCAGATAGCGATGCAAATACTGAAGTTCACTTGCATCAAACCAAGAAAGCGGCTCTGCTGCTAGCTGCTGCCACAACCGAAGCCCCCGGGCGATACTTTCTGCTTTTTCTGCGCCCGCAATATCAGCGTTTTTCCCCGCCTCTATATCGTTTACTCCAAGCGGCTCATTAGTAGCTGAACTATCGGGAACGCTAGTAAAATCTCCGCGACACCAGGCTTTAGCTTGCTCCGTGGTAATCGCACGTCTTACCTGTTCACAAAGGGGAAGATTTTCGCTTAAATCAAGATGCACACTGACCAGGCGCTGCCAGGGAAAAGCGTCTTTTACCGCCAAAACCCCGGGAGTGTCTTGCCCATTCAGCTCGCTTGTATCTGCATCTAAGGCTGCAACTATGCGACCTTGATAGCCCTCGGTAACTCCTCCCAAGCAGTCCATAGCCGCCATAGACATTGCAATGTCCTCTGCTTGCTCGCTATCTAGAGGATCTAGACCCCAAAGATTGCTAAAGCTCTGGTTGCCCGTCCAACAATAAGGTGAATATAGCTGCGGCTCAAAAAGGCCGTTGGCTGCCAGGGGGAGATAGATTCGCACATACTGATTCTAACCAATAACCTCTTACTTACCTCTATCAACACCATCCACAGCCACACTTCTCCAATTTTACTAATCTCACTTTAATCATTGTTTAATACTTGGCTTTACACAGCCCCTACAAGCACTTTTGCCCCGCAGATAAAAGTGATTTAGCTCTCTACTAACGCGCAAGCGATAACCAGCAATGATGCCCGTTCCCTCAACGCCCCTAAAGGACTAGAGACAGAAATTTCTCAACTTAAGGAAAGCAAGCCCATGAGCCTAGCACTTAGGCAGCCCTTCCTCCGGGAAGTAGCGCCAGCAGAAATCAGCCCTATACACAGCGAGCAACCTGCCCGCGAACTATTTCCACCAGGAAAACCAATAGTTACTATCTGCCCTCAAGACGGAGTAAACTCCGGGCCGGTAGCAATCATCTGTCCCGAACTCCCCCAGATTCCCCTCAGCCCAAAATATGGAGCTCTTGAAGTACAAACACTCCTGCCTCCATCGAAAGTAAAACCAGAAGTACTGTCCAACTCCAAACAAGCAGAATCCCTCACCGCTCTACCCCAGATAAAACCGTGGGTAGCAGCGGCAGTAAAAACCATATTTGAAGTGTTCTCTGGCAGACGCTCCGTACATGCAACCGCCAACTGGTTCACCGCCGAACTGCGCAAACCCTTTCTTGCATTAGCACGCAGCGAACTTCACCATCCGCTTCCCCAGCCGATTCAAGTACGACGCATCTGCTACCGGCGAGTAGGTGAAGGAGCCCTCGGATTTGACGGAATAGAAGTAGCAGTCACCATAAACGACGGCTCCCGGGTACGCGCAGTAGCCATGCGGCTAAAACCCTGGGGAAAAACCTGGCGAATCTGCGCCCTCGAAATCGGATAAAGTCACCCGAAAAGACGCTCAAATCCGGTAAGGACGCAGACCGCGCAAACCCCGCAAGCTAGCGGCGTTTCTTAGCCTTCTTCTGGGCGCGTCGCTGAGCACGATTACCGCCATTAGCGGCCACCTGCCGAGCAGCATCACCACCGAATGCCGCACCTTGCTCAGACTCTCCAGCGTTCGCCGGTAGAGCCTTCGAGGATTCCTGATGACCGGTGTCCCCCATTACCGAGCCTTCAGCCAGAGCCTTCTTTTTTACCTGCTCTTCTTGCTGCTTTTCTGCCTCCAGTTGTTGCTCATAGACCTGCTGGAACTGGTGAGAGAAGTTAAAAATACCGGTAATAGTATCTTCACGCACCTGCCCCATCATGTTTTCGAACATGAGCGCGCCCTCGGACTTGTATTCCACCAAGGGGTCACGCTGCCCCATAGCCCGCAGACCAATACCCTCTTTCAGGTAGTCCATCTCATAAAGGTGCTGTTGCCACAGCCTATCCACCGTAGCCAGCAAAACACGGCGCTCCAGTCCGCCATCGGCTGGTCACCAAGCTGATCAATCGCAATCGGATTCTCGTTTACCTGATCCAGAATCTCTTCATAGGCATCGGCAATATCGTTTTGCAACATTTCCTCTAGTTCAGAGGCGGTGATATGTAAGAAATTGCCGTCCTCGTCCTTTAAATCGGACAGCGAAGCCCGAACCGGATAGAGTGCGCGCAGGTTATTCCAAAGCTTCTCTAAATCCCATTCGTTAGAATCAGCCCCCTCGGCGGTAGCCTGAGACACTGCCTCTTTAATTAAGCTGCGCATATAGGAGGGAACCAGCTCGTCAAGGTCAATTTCCTTTTGCAGAACCTCTTGGCGTTCCCGATAAATCAAATCACGCTGATCAGTCATTACGTCGTCATATTTGAGGACGTTCTTACGAATCTCGAAGTTTTGCGCCTCGGTTTGGTGCTGAGCAGATTGAATCCGTCCTGACACCAGCTTGGATTCCAAAGGCAAATCTTCTGGATACATGGAAGAATTCATAAAGCGGGTCACAAACGCCGCCATGTTCTTCTTCATTAGCGGATCGTCCATTGCCAGGTAGAAGCGGGATTCCCCGGGGTCACCTTGACGTCCAGAACGCCCGCGTAACTGGTTATCAATCCGGCGAGCATCGTGACGTTCCGTGCCGAGGACGTATAGTCCGCCCAGGTCAACGACCTCTTCGTGTTCGTCAGCTACCTCGGCCTCCGCCTGAGATAAAGCATCAGACCAGGCTTCCCGCCACTCCTCGGGAGTTTCTTCCGGGTCAAGTCCCTGCGAACGCAGCTTCTGATCCGCAATATGTTCCGGGTTGCCGCCCAACATAATGTCGGTACCACGCCCAGCCATATTGGTGGCCACCGTGACCATACCTTTACGTCCGGCATCAAAGACCACCTGGGCTTCATGGGCGTGTTGTTTAGCGTTCAACACATTGTGCGGTACCCCGGCCTCATCCAACATGATGGAAAGTTCTTCCGACTTGGCAACATCGGTAGTACCCACCAGAATCGGTTGGCCTTTTTCGTGGCGTTCCTTAATATCGTTGACAATCGCCTTGAGCTTGCCGCGCCGGGAAGGATAAACCAAATCCGGCTGGTCAATGCGAATCATCGGTTTATTAGACGGAATCGGAAGTACCCCAATCTTGTAGGTATTCATGAACTCGGCCGCTTCAGTTTCAGCGGTACCGGTCATGCCTGCAAGTTTGTTGTACAGGCGGAAATAGTTCTGCAAGGTAATGGTGGCCAAGGTCTGATTCTCGGCTTTAACCGGAACATGTTCCTTGGCCTCGATTGCCTGATGCATTCCCTCGTTGTAGCGCCGTCCCTCCATTACGCGACCGGTGTGTTCATCCACGATAAGCACTTCCCGGTTGCGCACAATATAGTCGCGATCTCGCTTGAACAGCTCTTTCGCTTTAATCGCGTTGTTAAGGAAGCCGATTAAGGGCGTGTGGGAGGCTTCGTAGAGGTTCTCGATTCCCAGGAAGTCCTCTACCGCGGCGATTCCCACATCGGTAACCCCCACGGTGCGTTTCTTTTCATCGACCTCGTAATCCATGTCTCTTTCCAGGCGGGTCACCAGGGAAGCAAACTTGTTATACCACTGGTCAGCTTCGCCTTGGGCAGGACCGGAAATAATCAGCGGGGTACGCGCTTCGTCGATAAGAATCGAGTCCACCTCGTCCACGATGGCGAAATTATGTCCCCGCTGCACGATATCCTCTACCCGCTGCACCATATTGTCGCGCAGATAATCGAATCCGAACTCGTTATTAGTACCGTAAGTAATATCCGCTTGGTATTGTTTTACCCGCTCGGTGGGGGTTTGCCCATTGACGATACAACCCACGGTTAGCCCCAGGAAGCGATAAACCCGCCCCATCAGTTCACTTTGATAGCTGGCCAGGTAGTCGTTCACCGTGACGACGTGCACGCCCTTGCCACTAAGGGCGTTGAGGTAGCTGGGCATGGTGGCAACCAGGGTTTTACCTTCACCGGTTTTCATCTCGGCGATATTGCCGTTATGGAGGGCGATACCTCCCATTACCTGCACGTGATAGGGCTTTTGCTTGAGGACGCGCCAGGCAGCTTCCCGCACGGTAGCGAAAGCATCTACCAGGATTTCATCTTCACTGGCTCCATGTGCCAGTGCGTCTCTAAATTCAGCGGTTTTATCTTTCAGTTCTTCATCGCTTAGCTCAGCGTACTCGTCCTCTTTTGCGAGTACTTCGCTGGCTTTACGGTCAAGACGCTTCAGGGTGCGTCCCTCACCCATTCGCAAGATTTTTTCAAAAAAAGACATTAGTTCTCCCGTGTTTTCGCTCCGGTACAGATTCTATAATTGCTTATAGCAAAACCACGATTAGGTTTTCCTTAGGGCTTAGCGAAAC
>CABQYA010000022.1:0-16200 GCA_902468275.1 uncultured Urmitella sp.
GGGAGGTCTGCCAGCATATATGACTAACTATGCGGCGTCCTCTTTGCGTTCGACTGACCCGAAAGCCTTGGCAGCCTCTAAGAGCTGGTTGAAAGCCTTTAATAATATCGCAAAGAAACACCTGATTACCTCGGGGGGCGGCTCCGTCATTATGTATCAGGTGGAAAATGAGCTGCTGACCGAAAATCCCAGCACTACCGCATTCCTAAAAGAGCTGAGCAACTTTGTACGCGCTGATGGGATTAATGTTCCCCTGTTTGAAAATGACTGGGGCTTGGCAGGACGTTTTGCTCCGAATAAAGCCGGAAACCCGGCAGGTAAATATGGCAGCACTGATTTTTACACCTATGATCGTTATCCCCTGGGCTTCAATTGCGGGGCAGGACGCGGGAACCTAGATGATGTTGAACAGACTTTCCGCAATCATGAACCGGTAGGTCCGCATTTTATAGCCGAAGGTCAAGGGGGTGCTTTCACTCCTTGGGGAGCAAACTTTACCCCCGAAAAATGCGCCAGTTTTACCGATGGAAACTTTGTGCGCCAGTGGGGGACAGTCCTTGCCGGTAACGGGGTGAAAGCCTATACCTACTACATGATTTTTGGCGGCACTAACTGGGGTTATACCGGTTCTCCCTCCTCTGGTTTTACCAGTTACGACTATGGCGCTGGTATAGACGAAGATCGGACGATTCGGAAAGACAAATTTGGGGCGCAAAAAGAGATTGCCTACTATTTGCAAGCCAATCCCCAATATGTAGCCTCTAATCCGGTAGCTAAACCCGATATTAAGAGGGTTAGCGGTAACGCCCAGATTAGAGGGTATCAGCGGATTTCTTCCGAGGTCGCAGCCGAGCTTTCAGCTACCGGAAACGGCGGGCGCACCCTGGGATTTGTTTTGAACAATACCAATGACACCAGCACCAATAAGTTTACTTTTGCTTTAGATTTAGCCAACACCTCCGGTGTGGGGGCAAGGTTTAATCATGATGATAGTGACAGTGAACTAAAGTATTCGACGGGTTGGAAGTCGATTAAGGACGATTCGGCTTGGAAAGGAAGTATCCACGAGGCTAGTAAAGCGGGCGAGGAAGTCGCATTCGAGTTTACCGGCACGGGAATCGAGATTGCGGTAGCCACCGGAACCGATCATGGAAAATTCGCGGTCAAGCTCGATGACCAGGCAGAACAGGTAGTAACTGGCTGGGTGGGAACCGAACAGAATAAACCTACCCAAAAAGTCGTGTTCTCTAAGAGTAATCTTCCTGCCGGTAAACATACTCTGAAGGTGCGGGTGCTGGGGCAAAGCGCCGAGGGATCTACCACTGGGGGAACGAAAGTCCAGCTAGATGCGCTCAATGTCCTGGGAGCCAGCGCCACACCCTGGATAGTGGTGAACAATAATGATCCGGCGATTAAATATAATCCCGCGGTTGGGACTGCCTCATCTTGGGAATATGCTACCGGGCAAAACTGGACTAGCGGGGATTATCAAGGAGACGAAACCTATTCTGCCCGTAAAGGCGATTCTTATACCTATGACTTCAACGGGATAGGAATCGATATTATTGGGGCTTTCTCCGGTAATCACGGCATAGCCGATGTGTATATTGACGGGCAAAAAGTGGGGCAAACCGCAGAAGAAGTCACTAACACCGCGCGCCCCCAGCAGGTTTTATATAGTGTACGGGGTTTAAGTGCCGGTAAACACACCTTAAAAGTTGAAGTTACCGGTAAGCCTTTTGCAGGCTCTAAAGGTACTTTCGTATCGCTAGATGCTTTGCGAGTATTCCCCGATAAAGATGCCATAGATCAGTTCAATACCGGAACCAGCGTCAAAGATGGAGAGAACTCTTGGTCGCGGATTCCCCAAAAAGCGGGAACTGCCCTAACCTTGCATGGTCGGGATGCCTTGCTGATGAGCGCGGATATGAAAATCGCGAGGCAAAAACTGCTGTACACCACCTCGCAGTTATTCGGTTCCCCGATTGCTACCGATAACGCCCAGGTACAGTACCTGCTCGGGGTAGCGGGAGACGATGGGGAAACTCTGCTGCGTTACCCGGCTAAACCGCAGGTAAAAGCCTCTAAAGGGGTAGAGGTTACCTGGAATGAGCAGTATAAGACGCTGCGTTTGAACTATAGGTATTCGGCAGCACCTACCGATATCACTATCACCCCGGCGGCCTCAGACAGAGCAGCCAGCGGGGGAGATACGCTGCGCTTGCGGATTATTGACCGCACCTACGCGCAAACTACCTGGTTACTAAATACCGGTGATGGAGGCAGCGGCAAACGTTTAGCGGTCGAGGGCGTAGAGCTAGCTCGCAACTGGAGTTTAAACGGCACGAATGCCGAGGTTAATGGCACTACTGATTCTAAGAGCCAAACTCCCTACGTGCTGCTTCCTAAAGGCGTAAAGAGCGCGAGTTGGAATGGCGGCAAAGCGGGAATAAGTGAAACTGAGGGTGTCTACGCCGGTTTCACCAAATTTATTCCGCAGATGCTAAGCTTCGAGCCGCCCCAGCTAAAGTGGGTGAAACAGGAGGGCGCTCCGGAAAAGGAAATCAATTTTGACGATAGCGCCTGGCAGGTGGCTAATGGTATGCAGCGTAACCATACATGGCAAGCCCCTAGCGCTAAAGGACTGGTGCTTGACTCCAATTATTACGGTTTCTATGAAGGCTCCGTATGGTATCGCGCTACCTTTGTGGCCAGCAGTGATTCCCCGGTTATCACTCTGAACGCTAACGGGGGTTCCGGAGTACCCGGGCATGGTAAGAATCCCGCCTTTATGCAAGTGTGGGCAAATGGGAAGTCGCTGGGCGCGGCCAGCGCCGCTGGCGCAGACCAGGCTTTTACCGCTAAGGGGATTAAAGCCGGCGATAAAGTAGTTTTAGCGGTGCTAGTAAATAACCTGGGGCAAAACCTGGACTGGTCAGATAATGGGTTGTCACGCCAAAACCGGGGATTGTATTCAGCTACTATTCCCGCTCAGGACGGGAAAGTTACCTGGAAGATTCAAGGCGTTGCCGATAAGAGCGGCACTAAAGATAAAGCGCGGGGTCTTTACAATAACGGCGGTTTATATGGCGAGCGTCAAGGCTGGCATCTGCCAGGTTTAGATGACTCTAAGTGGACCGCGGCTACTGATATGCACGCGGACGAGGCCGGGGTTACCTGGTATCGATCTACTTTCGATTTAAACGTACCTAAAGATGCCGATGTAGCTTTCCGCCTGGATGTGCTCTCGCGGCGCTTCGGCAATACGCAGCAGACCCGAACCGACCATTCTCAGGCGTTACTGTTTGTCAATGGATGGAATACCGGTATCTATATCGGTGATATCGGCCCGCAGGATTCCTTCACTATCCCGGCGGCTTTCCTCAATCTAAACGGCAAGAACACAGCGGCAATTGCAGTTATTGGTAAAGAAGCTGATGCGGGGCCAGAAAACGTAGTGTTGCGCGCGCTTCATCTTTCCCAAATGAATTCCTTAGCGCCAGTAACTGCGCAAACGGATAACCCTGGGGAAGTTGAACCGGACACCCCGGACACCCCGGACACTCCAGATAAACCGGATCAGAGCGAAAAGCCGGATCCTTCCCAGCCAGATAATCCGCAAAATCCCGCTAATCCTTCCCCGCAGGCGACTCCTACAGAAAACGCTAAAACGCCCTCTTCAAAGGGAAAGACCATTAAACAGGGACTGGGGCGTACCGGAACCGAGGGCATTTCCGCTTTACTAATCGCGCTATTGGCATTGGGGGTAGGAATCGGGGTGCGTTACCGCCAGCGATGGCTGGAAGATAAATAACCAAATTGGTGGGGCGAAAACCCAATCAGGGATTTGCCCCACCAATTTCTAGCCGGAGCAAATATCTAGGGTTAGGGCTTGCTCATCTGGATGAAAATCGAAAAGAATAAGAGAACTAGTCGCTTTCAGTGTGTGCTTGCCGGGGTCGGTATATTCCACGGAAAGTGAGTACTTAAGACAATGAGGTTTGAAATGGTGTTATCGGTGACCAAAGGACGTTTTAAGGCTTTAGTAGCCGGTTTTTCGGTGGCTTTTACTTCAATGACCCTCATGCCGCTGGCAACCGCTCTTCCCGCCGAGGCCGCTTCTGGCCAGTTTAGCTATAACACCGTAGTTAAATACGGTGACGATGGAGTTACCAACTACCGGATTCCCGCAGTAATCAAACTGAGTAATGGTGATTTATTAACCGCCTATGATGCTCGCCCCGCAAATGGTGATGCCCCGGCGCCCAACTCGATAATGCAAAAACGCTCTACCGACGGGGGAGCGACCTGGCAGCCGCAAACTGTTATTGCCCAAGGTAAGGGTACTACTATGGGGGATCCTAATAAAGAGGGGTTCTCTGATCCGACCTACATTTACGATAAACAAACTGGTCACCTCTTTAACTTCCATGTGCATTCCTATGACGTAGGGTGCGACCCTAACGGAACCCTAGAAACTGACGAGTTTAGCAACCGCAAAGTACAAGGGGTGAGCCTGTCAGTTTCTACCGATAATGGAAACAGCTGGACGGAGCGTCACGGAAACTCTCCCGATGCAACGCGGGGACTTACTGCCGCGGTTAAACAGCCCGGATATCCTTGCGGGTTTGCATCTTCTGGACACGGTATCCAGCTGCAGCATCAAAGCGGTGCTAATGCGACAAAAAATGGGCGCCTAATCACCCAGTTTATTGCCGGTAAACCCGGTACTTGGGCAGCCTACTCGGTGTATTCCGATGACCACGGTAAAACCTGGAAACGCGGCTCCACCATCGGCACGGATATGAACGAAAACAAATTGGTGGAACTGTCCGATGGCACGCTCCTGTTGAACTCCCGGATGAGTAACAAGGCAGGCTACCGCTATATCGCCAAGAGCACCGATGGCGGGGAAACCTGGACTGATCTGCAAATAGAACGGTCCCTAGTTGATTCCAAGACCCCGGGGCGCAATGCCTCGATTATCCGCAGGTACCCGGATGCTCCCTCCTCAGACCCCAAATCTAAAGAGCTTTTGTATTCCGGTATGGCTGATAGCGGTAAAACTCTTGCAGTGAGCTATTCCTATGATGACGGTAAAACTTGGCCGATTCGTAAACTTTATTGGAATGACAAGGCCGCTTACTCTGATCTAGTCGCGATTGATACGCAAAGCGGTAAATACGGGGTAGCTTTCGAAGAAGATCACCAGATTGGTGGTAACTACTTTGAAACCATTCATTTCGGCACTTTTGACACCAACTGGTTAAACCCAGTAAAGATTTCTCTAGCTGATGCAAAAGTAGCAGCCGAAGCGGGTAAAACTGTCGAGATTCCAGTTAAGGTAACCAATGATGACGCGAAAGAGGTCGTTCCCCTAGCTACCGCGATAAAACTGGCATTGCCCAGCGGGTGGAAAATGGAAGAAAGCGTCTTGGCGCAAGAACTTCATCCCGGAAACTCCGAAACTGTAACTTTACGGGTTAGCGTTCCGGCTAATGCCGCCCAAAAAACCTATTATTTGGACTCTAGTCTGGAATACGGCAACGTTAAGCTGCGCGGGGACGTAGAAATCAAGGTTACCAACCCCAATATAATTACTGACCCTACCGGTTCGGTTGGCGTTGACTTTGAGCTTACCAATCCCAAAGCCGATGGAACTTGGGCTGTGGGCGACAAAATGAATTTCACTGTTAATGTAACCAACCTGCTTGCTCAAGATAAGTCCTTCACTGCCACTGACTCCAATTTGGATACCGGATGGGCAGGCTGTAGGTGGAGAAGTATCTCGGCGGGAGCTACCTTGCCGTGTGCAAACCGAACCTACACGGTCACCCAGGAAGATGTCGCTGCCGGATTCTTTACACCCTCCATTACTTTCAAATATCAAAACCCTGGTTATTCTGGCGCTGCTACCCAGTTAAAACCGGTTAAGGGAAACAAAATTCCTATCTTTGCCAGTCACGTCCAGGTAACCGATTTGGCAGTAGCGGGAACTAAAGACAAATATGACGTGGGCGATAAACTGGTGTTTACCCCGAAAGTACAAAACGTGGGACAAATCCCGGTAGATGTCCAGCTGAACGGGGAAAACTTTACGCTATCTTGCCATAACGAGGACGGAAAGCTGGATAAGGGAAGTACTTTCTCTTGTACCGCCAGTGACTATGTAATAACCAAAGAAGATATTATTCGCGGCAGCTTTACTCCCAAGTTCAAAGTTAAAGTAACTGATGGGAACAAAGTGCTCCAAGAGTTTACCTATAGCGGGAAAGAAATCCCGCTTCCCTCTGATAATCCGATTGCTACTAAACTTCCCCAAACGATTCCCTCTTTGGATTCCTGGAAGACCAATACCAATGCAAATGACGTGTTCAAACTAAGCTCGGACACGGTAGTTTACTATCCGGCCGGTTTTGAAGATCAAGCTCAGATTGTGGTGCAAGAGCTAAACGCCTACCTGAAAGCGGCGGCTCAGCCGCAAACTGTGCGGGCACAAGCCGCCGGTGGGGCAACTCCGAAAGCCCACGATGTGGTCATCACCCTAGATGCTGCGCAGCAAGACAAACTAGCAGAGGAGGGGTATAGCCTCCAGATTGGTGCCCAAGGGGTAAATATTACTGCCGCGCAAAAACGGGGAGCATTCTGGGGTACGCGCACTCTGTCGCAAATGCTGCGCCAGCAGCTAACCCTGCCCTATGGCAGCGCCCTTGATCAACCTCAGCAGCGTGAGCGTGCCGTCACTCTATGTGCCTGCCGGATTAAGAATCAACCAGATTATATTCACCGGATGCTCACCGATATGGCTGACCTGAAGATGAATCAGGTAGTTTTAACTGCCAAGATGGAGTCAGCGAAAGAACCGGTCACCAATAACTACTCCTATTACACTAAGGAAGAGTTAAAAGGAATTGTTGCTTACGCCGACAAAATGGGGATTGAAGTAGTTCCCCAAATGGGAGCCCCGGGACATATGGATCCCAAGATTCATAACCTGCCTCAGTATCAGCTTAAGAAAACCGATGGCACTTTGGATAATGACCGTCTAGATATCACTAACCCGGAAGCCGTCGCTTTTTATAAGCGCCAAATTGCTGATTACCTGGATGTATTTCCCTCCAAGTATTGGCATATGGCAGGGGACGAATATATGTACCGTTCCGCCTACAAGAATTACCCGGTATTTGGACCTGGTGGAGTAAACGGTCCCAAACTGTTCGTAGATTTCATTAACGATATTAATAAGTACGTGAAATCTAAGGGTAAGACTTTGCGAGTTTGGAATGACGGATTGAAACAAGAAAATATTGATTCCCTGGATAAAGATATCGTGATCGATATGTGGCAATCCGGTCTCAGCCCGCAAACTCTGATTGATAAAGGACATAAAGTCAATAACACCAATTACGATCTCTATTTCTCCCGAGAAATGGGCTGGCGGATTCAAAACAGTGGCGCAGCTGCTATCTACAATGACAAAGGGTTCACTGCTGGTACTTTTAAGAGCGGAAAAGTAGCTGATGATAATCCTGGAAACCTGGGGATTAAGCTCTCGATATGGCCTGATACTTCCATATATCAAACCGAGAATGAAGTTGAGATGGAAACCTTTGAGGCTTTCCGCTTAGTGTCCCAGCTAGGCTGGCAAGGCTCGCGTCCCTGGAAAGATGGCAAGACTTTTGTAGACTTTGCAAAGGCTCTAGGACATGCACCTAACTGGGAGAATGTTAATCGGCGTCCCTTAGAGGACGGGGTGTATGCCTTCACTAGCTCCGGGTTACGCTTAGATGCTTCTGAAAATCGCGAACCAGACGCAATTAGTTATTCATCCGATCAATGGCAGATAACCCATACCTATGACCACTACTACCAGTTGAAATCGGTTAAAAGCGGTAAATGCCTCAGCATGGATGTGGGTAAACAGCGTTTCAATGGCAGCGGACGCCAGTACGCCACTGCAGATTTGAATGTAGTTAACGAAGTTGGTGCCCGTCCCGCCTTGGTCGAGTGCGTAAACGATATCAACCAGAAGTATCACACGGGTAACTGGAAGAATAACTCTTCAACCAGTAAACGCAATAACCAGAAATGGCAGATTATTGACGACGGAAACGGCAAATATATTGTGCGCCACGCCCTGACCAATATGGATTTGGCTATTTCGAGTGGGGAAGAAAAACACGTTGATTTAGGGAACGTGGGGGATTTGGATGACAACACCAAGTCTAGGCCGATGGAAACAGATTTAGTACAGCTACCTAGCGATATTACCGCTACTCGCTGGACAATTACCCAAGCTGACCAGGATACCCCGGCTCAAATGCGCGCTCCCCACGGAACTGTTCCCGTAGCCAATTTGGACTGGTATCCCGGTAGCACTATCGGTTGGGCAGATGACGGTCTGATTCGGGTAAACCGCACTTTGAAAGGCAGTCCTCTCTTGATTGAGGGAGAAAAGTATCGCGGCGGTATTGGAACCCACGCGTCCTCGAAAATAACCGTGCATTTAGGCAAACAGTGCTCGGTATTTAGCGCGAAAGTTGGCATAGATGACACCCAAGAAGCTGGGAAATCATCTTCGGTCACTTTCAGAGTATTGGGTGCTGACGGGCAGGAACTGGGAGCGTCCAGTAAAGCATTGACCGCTGCCGATAAGGCTGAAGCCATGAAAGTGGACATAAGCGGGCAAGAAAAAATTACCTTATTTGCTGATGCTGGCGAATCTAGTGCCAATGACCACGCTGACTGGGCAGATGCCATGGTTAACTGTGAACAGATGGATGCCGATAAATATCAGCCTTCCTATAGCGACACCGAAGCTAAAGCCGGTAAAACTGCTAGCGCCGCCGCTCCTAGTTTCGAGCCGGCAGCTGGAAAGAAAAAGGCTCAAAAGTTCGAGCTGGTAGAACCAATCCCTGCGGGGATGAGCATTGAGGCTGCTACCGGGGCGATAACTTGGCAGGTGCCCGCTAATCAGCAAAGCGGAACTGTAAGTGTAGACGTTAAAGTTACTTATGACGACGCCTCTAGTGAGATAGTGCCTGCCAGGTTTAAGGTAAGTGCCAGCGCTCCGCAGCCACTTCCACAGGTAGCTCCGCAAGCACCGATTTTTAACGATAAAGACAAAACCTATACGATTCCGCAGGTTCCCGGAGTGGTATATCTGCTTGATAACCAGGTAGTAAAACCCGGGATTTACCCAGTTAAGACCGCGAGAAAAGTATTGATTACTTCCCAACCGGCCAGTGGTTATCGCTTTAAGGCGGGGGTTACCACCCAGTGGGAGCACCAGTTCAAAGTGGAGACCAAGCCCAGCAAACCAACGACTAAGCCGGGTGGATCCCAAGGGGACCAGGAGGGGCGTCCGGGACAAGCTCCAGCTAAGCCGCAAAAATCGTCCGCAGGGTTGGTATCTACCGGTGCTGCCGGGACAGTGGGGATTCTGGCGCTGGTAGTCATCGGAACTGGGATAATAGTGCGTAGTATTTGTAGGAAAAGAGCTTGATTAAAATAATATTGATGGTTAGTTCTCGAAAAAGAAAAGGTAAGAAGCAATGTCGCTTAAACATAAAACTATCTTGACGGTTAGCGCCGCGCTGTCCCTGGCTTTCGGGGGACTGGCTACAGCGCCGATTGCGGCCGCGGAAACGGTGTTTACCCCGATACCGCAAGCACAGATGAAAGCCGTGTGGACTGATTCGGTAGAAACTGGTGGTGAAGGAGCCAATGGTCCGCTAGAAAAAGTGCTTGATGGGGATACCAAATCCTACTGGCATACCGTTTGGTATCAAGGCACTGGCAATAATGAAATGCCGCATAGATTCATTATTGATTTAGGTAAAGAAGTCCCAGATTTAGGGCGAGTAACTTTAACCCCGAGGCAGAGTTCCAATGGCTCGGGAAGGGTACGCGAGTATCAGATTGTCAGCTACACCGATGCAAACTGCGCCGATAAATCCAAAGCTAAGGATTTAGTCCCGGCTAAAACTTTAGCGACTGGTGAGTTTGAAGAAAATCATGGGGATTTAAGCGCCAAAAAGATAGATTTTGCTCCGACCCCTGCCCGCTGTGTAGGGGTAATCTATAAGAGTGCCTGGGGCGGTCAAGCCGGAAGCAGCGAAACCGTTGGTTCATTGGCAGAGTTCAATGCCGCTACCGTCAGCGGATATCAACCGCCAGCTCCCCCCGCAGCTGAACCAGAAGTTAAAATTCCTAACCCTGGCGATAAAATCACCATTACCGATGGCACGTTATCAGCCGACTTACAGGCAGGATTTCCCCAAGTTATCGCGTATCACCTGCAGGGAAAGACCTTACCGGCAAATGTGGGGCCTGTTCTGAAACAAGTACGCATCAATGGACAGATGCGAACAGTCTCCCTGGTTTCTGCCGCGACAAAGACCGCTGATAGTGCCACCTATAAGCTAAAAGTTGGTGGCTTAGAAGCTACTTTGACAGTAAAGATTTCCCTGACTAAAGGTAATCTGCGCTGGGAAGTAACCGCGATTGATGATCCTAAGAATCAAGTAGATCGCCTGGCGGTACCAGGGCTGAATCTGGTCAGCGTTGCCGGTGCTAAAGGTGGATCCCTAACAGTTGCCAGTGATGGCACTAATCGAACAGAAAACCCCGACACTACCTGGAAAATCGCTAAGCAAAAGGTAGGGCGCGCCAGTGGATATATGGCGGCGATTAGCAACAGCGAACTGGCTGCCGGGCTGGTATCGAATGCAATCAGCGACGACTATGCCACCAGTCAGCAAGATGGCCGCGGAGCAACTCGCTGGGTAGCAACTACCGCCCAAGCAGAGGCGGCTACCGCGGGTAAAACCACAACGGTAGGCTCGCTTACTCCCGCTTCCTGGGTGGTGTGGGGTACTAATACCCGCAGCGGGAAAATCGGTAAAGATCCCAATCCGTTCGCCCAGGTACGTGTGGTTAGTGACGTAAACGGTGACAGCGCGGTAGACTGGCAAGACTCTGCCACCGCTACCCGCGCCCTCATGGTGGAAAATAAACTACCTAATGGTTACGGTGATACCAAGAACCGGGTGATTACCCGGATTCCGTTCAATATCGTTTCCCAAGCTACCCACCCGTTCTTGCGTACTCTGGACGATACTAAACGCATCAGTTTAGAGACCGATAACCTCGGACAACACGTATTGCTCAAAGGGTATCAAGCAGAGGGGCACGACTCTGCCCAAGGAGACTATGCCGGGCATTACAACGAACGGGCAGGCGGTTTCACCGATTTGGTGACCATGACTAAAGGGGCGAAGGACTATAACGCCGACTTTGGGGTTCATATCAACGCCACCGAATCCTACTCGGAAGCTAAGTGTTTCAATGATGGTACCAACGCCGCTACCGTAACCGATGAATCTTGCGTTATTAAAATGCCTCCCCAGGCGGCTTGGGGCTGGATGAACCAGGCATACTATATGGATGACAATGCTGACCTAGCGCAGGGACGGGTAATTAAGCGCTTCCAGAAGTTCCGGGACGAACTAACTAAAGCTGGGATTGCTGACCGTTTCGATTGGCTCTATTTTGACGTGTTTTACGGCAAAGGATGGCGTCCCCAGCGTCTAGGAGCAGAGCTGCAAAAACAAGGCTGGGAAATCGGCTCTGAATGGGCTTGGGCATTCCCGGATACTTCTTTATGGTCTCACTGGGCAAACGATGAAAAATATGGGGGTCAAACCGAAAAAGGTTTGAACTCAACCTTAATTCGTTTCGTGGAAAACAGTTGGCGAGATTCCTGGAATCCTAATCCGCTACTCGGCAATGCTAATGTCGTGGAATTTGAAGGCTGGACTGGTCACACCGATCATGGAAAGTTTATAAACAATGTGTGGCAACGTAACCTTCCCACCAAATTCCTACAACAATCAGACATCAGAACCTACCAGCTGGGACAAAAAGCCACCTTCACAAACGGAACCGAGGTTACCTCTACACGTGCCAATATAGGCGGTACTGATTTGGGTACCGACCGGGTAATAACCTATGACGGCGCTACCGTATATACGGGCGGAAAATACCTGTTGCCCTGGGGTGAAAAGAATGGAATCGGGGCAGCTAAATCTGCCGGAGACAAACTGTACCATTACAACCCGGCTGGGGGCACTAGCACCTGGATCCTGCCGGGTCACTTTAAGAGCGTAGGCTCCTTCCATTTATATGAGCTCACTGCTACCGGCAGAGTAGATAAAGGAACCGTGAATGCAAGTGGGGGCAGTATTTCCCTCTCGGCTAAGGCTGGTACCGCCTACGTCCTCTATCCGCAAAGCGCTCCTAGCCAAGCAGACCCCAATTGGGGGCAGGGCAGCAGGATTAAAGATCCCGGGTTCTTCTCCGGTACCTTAAAATCCTATGACACCAGCGGAAACGTTAGCGTTGAAACCAGTAATCGCGGCAACTTCCAGGCTCTATTAGGCGAGGGCGCGTCCTCCCTATCCCAAACCCTCACCTTGCCTAAAGGCGACTATTCCATGTGGGCGTGGGTAGAGGTACAGCCCGGTCAAGAGCGGCAAGTAGACGTGAGTATCAGCGGTAACGGTGTTAAAGCTGTCGGTAACCAAAAAACCATTGCTGGGAAAGTTGCCACCAGAATCACTAAATCTACTGCGCCTAACAAGACGGCTTCGGATGAAAAGTTCCAGACCTACTTCCAGCGGGTACGGGTAACTTTCCACAGTGAGGGTGACCCGCTTACTTTCCAGGTGGCAGCAGCTGAGGGAACCGCAAAAGTACGTGTCGATGATTTGCGAGTAGTCAAATATAGCGCTCCGGTAGATAACGAAAAAACCGCGCAAACCGTCTTCTTTGATGATTTTGAGGACGTAGATACCGGTTATTGGCCTTTCGTTACCGGTGCTACTCAGGGAGGAGATGCGCGCACCCAGTTAGCGGAGCGGCATTCGCCTTATTCCGACGCCGGTTGGTGGGGAAAGAATAAGAAAGGTCAAGTTGTTGCCCACGGTAAACAAAGCGACAATGTGCTTGCCGGGAAATGGTCATTGCTGGCGCATGAAGAAAATGCGGGGCAAATTCTGCGCACTATCCCAGCTGCAATAAAGTTTGAACCAGGACATAAATACCGGGTTTCTTTTGCCTACCAGCAGGCCTATGCGGGTGAGTATCAGTTTAGTTTAGGTCGGGACTGGCTGGCCGACTCGCAGATTAAGAGCTCTACGGTGCAAACTAAAGATATTCCCGAAGCGAAAGGTACAGGAGTAGGGGGCAAAGGAACCCAAATCTTTTCCACCGAATTTGTTACCTCCACTGTAGGGGACTACTGGATTGGTATTAATAAAGTCGGCGGGCTTCCCGGGTCTGATTTGACCCTAGATAATATCCGGGTCGAAGACCTAGGGAAAGCTGAGGTGCTGCCCGGTAATGCTGATCCGGCAATCCAAGCAGCCCAGACCGTATCGGAAGGGCAAACCTTTACGGTACAAACCAATACCGAGTTCTTCGAGCCGGGTAACCCTGGAAAAATTACCGACCTGAAAACTACTCTCAGCGCTCCAGAGGGCTGGAAAGTCACTAAGAAGAGCGAACCTAATGGGGACAATATCGCCCAAACTTGGGAGGTTAAGACTCCCCAAGGGGCGACAGATGGAGTATTGACCTATAAAGTCTCCTATCAGGTTGATTCCGATGGCACGACCAGGGAAGTAAGCGTAGCCAGGAAAGTTAAAGTTCTCCGCTCGGTTCGCGACGGCGTAAACTATCTCTCTGATTTGCCTTGGAGCAATGAAGAGAACGGTTGGGGCCCGGTCGAAAGAGACCAAGAAAATGGGGAGCAAGGACGAGGCGACGGTACCCCAATCAAGGTGGGCGGCAAAGAATACCCCAAAGGTATCGGTGCCCATGCACCAAGTAGCATTACCTTTGATTTGGCGGGTAAATGTAGCCGTTTGAACGCAATCGCCGGGGTGGATGACACTCAACAAAATGGCTCCGTGAAGTTTATGGTTATCGGAGACGGGAAGACCTTATTTGAATCCCCGCAGGTAGTTACCAAAGCGGGGGGAGCAAATAAAATTGACCTTGATATTACCGGGGTGAAGTCCCTGATTCTAAAGGTAACTGACGGCGGTAACGGTGTAGGTAATGATCATGCCGACTGGGCAGATGCCAAAGTTACCTGTAAGGTTGAGACTCCTGCCGCGCAGCCTCCCAGCTTAAAAGAGGTAGTAGCAGAGGCTAAACCGGGTACGGTTGCCACTTCGGATGCGCCAACTTTCGTTGATGAGGACGCGGAGACCGTTACCCCGCCGGCGGGCGTGAAATTCAGCTTCGCGAATCTGGACAGTCAGCGGCACTTGGTGCAATCGCGTGAGGCGGTAAAAGCTAATGGTGATATCTATATTGATAGCTCCACTGGGCAGGTAACCTATCTTCCTTTGGCTGTAGAAGCCGGAAAGTCTGTGAAGATTCCGATTCAAGCCAGTTATCCTCAGGGAGATAAAACCGTAACTATCCCTGGCAACGTAACCTTTAACGTGGCGGCAAACGAAGAAACACCCGGTAAAATCACCGAGGTGACTCCGATAGCACCGGTGGCAACCGATCCGGGCAGCTGCGAGAAGAAACCATTCGTGGAGATTCCGGTAACCAAAGGAGTCAAATACCTGATTGACGGCAAAGAGGTGGCAGCCGGTAAACACGAATACGCCTACGGAAAGCAAATAACAGTTACCGCCAAAATCTCTGATACCAGCAGCTATCGTTTCGCTGCGGGGGCAGTAACTAAATGGACTTTCCAGGCTATGGCTCCTGAGGGATGTGAGGTGGCACCGGGCAATCCAGATAAAGATAAGCCGGGTACCACAAAACCGGGAACTACCGATAGACCGGTAACTCCGCCTACCGATAACCCCGCTAAACCGGGTAATTCTAATAGCGCGGGGACAGGAAATAAGACCGCTAACTCGCGCGGTGGGAATCTAACTAGCACCGGTACTTATGGCGGAGCATTTGCCGTAATTGCATTAATGCTGATAGTTGCGGGTAGTCGGATTCGTAACCGTCGCTTAGAGTCATAAGGTTAAGATGTCTACCCGGTTCTCCTGATAGCTGCGGCGGCGTGGAATCGATGCGAAAGCATAGAAGAAACCACGCCGCCGAGCATAGCTAATAAGGGTTAATAACCGCAGATGCAAATAGTTTGGGGGCGCTGGATTAATCCAGCGCCCCCAAAGTTTTCTCTTTTCCTATAAAATCCCCGTTTGTAACTGTAAATAAACAGACGTATAGGTGCTAACCCTTAATGGCGGCATTGAACCAGCTAGTAATACTGGTGGGATGGGTAATCGCGGTGCCGACTACTACCGCCCAGGCTCCCGCTTCCATAACTTGGCGTGCCTGCTGCGGGGTGTGTACTCGTCCTTCACATAGGACTGGAAACTCTGGGAATTCCGCAGTCATTTGAGCCAGTAGCTCAAAATCCGGTCCGGCAGTTTTGGGTCTATCTCCCGTATATCCTGCCAGAGTGGTAGATAAAATATCGGTTCCTGCTTCAGCTGCTTGCCGAGCATCCTCGATACTTCCGCAATCAGCCATCACCACTATGCCCTCATCATGCAGGGCAGCAACAGTTTCCCCATAAGTTAGACCATCGGGACGAGGACGGCGGGTAGCGTCTAGCGCCACAATATCGGCTCCTGCCATTGAGCAGGCGCGAGCGTGACGCAAAGTAGGAGTGATAAACACGCCCTCGTGCCCCTCTTTCCAAATCCCCAAAACCGGGATTTCAACCTGTCCTTTAATCGCAGAAATATCCGATAAGCCCTGACAGCGAATCCCAACGGCACCACCTTGCTCAGCGGCTAAAGCTATCTGTGCCATAGTTTCGCTGTGCCGCATCGGTTCGCCCACATAGGCTTGTACGCTAACGATTAATCCCCCTTTAAGGGACTGGATTATTTGATTCATGATTATCCTAGATTCGTATTTGCCCAAATAGCTGCACCTATTAGGGGGGCATTTCCTCCCAGAGTGCCACTGATTAGGGGAGTGTTCTTTACGGGGGTGAGAGCATCGGCTTTAAAGCCCGCTGTTACTGCCTGCCACCATTGCTTACCGGAATGGGTAACCGACCCGGAAACGATAATGGCCTGGGGATCGGCCAAGTTGCAGATACCGGCCAGGATTTGACCTAGAGCGTATCCAGAGTCATAAATAACC
>CABQYA010000023.1:0-15848 GCA_902468275.1 uncultured Urmitella sp.
CAGATATTGGCGCTAAGGGAGATTGGCGTGGGTAAATCTTTATCTTCGGCGCACATCTTTAGAATATCTTCCGCCATAAAACGGGCTTCCTTAAGGTCGCGGCCTTGAGTATAAAAGGTTCGATCACCTACAGGGACTTCTACTGCCCACCATTTTCCAGAGCGCGTAGCCTTGCAGTCAATGTTCATTGTCTTTGTCCTTTCTGCGCGTCTTTAAGAATTCCTTTTGCCGTGGGTCATTCCGATAAAGCTTTGCCCCGTCCTCAGGCTAGAGCCGGAGACAGCATTAGCCTGAGGGCGGGGCGCACTTATTTAGATTGCGGGGGAAATGAACTTCCTAGCGCTATCCTTTTCGGCGCTTGGCTATAACTAGAACTCCTCCCACGCTAATCAGTCCTAATGAGGTTAGGAAGATTATTGTGGCACCTGCACCGGTCTTTTCTAGCTGGTTATTGCGGCTTTGTTTACGCGGTTTAGCTTTATTGTTTTGCGCCGTGCCGGGATTTGCCACCTGGTTTCCAGTTCCAGGTTTGCTAGAAGTACCCGGCTTTTCGGAAGTTCCCGGATTTTGAGGTTTATCAGAATCTCCCGGTTTTTCCGGATTACCTGGCTGCTCTGGCTCGGTCGGGTCTGTGGGCTCTGTAGGCTCGGTCGGCTCAATCACAGTGTCGGGAACTTTCGGGGCAACCGCTTCCCGTTCAACATTGAGTTCAGATGCCGAACCGAAACCTTGACCAGAATAATCCGAATCAATCTGGAACTTAATAAAGCGACCAGAAGCGCTCTGGGGTTTGCCCTCTCCCTGCTCGGAAGAATTAACCAAAGGAATCCGTTGAGTGTAGGGCAGATTCTTTAAAGTGCCAGTCAAAGGAGGATTACTGAAATCATCGGCGGAATCAGAAACCCACACCTTGTATTCCTTAGCAACCCCATTAGTGCCTTTTTGACGGGGAAGATAATCCAAATACTTCAAGTCATCGTATTTCTTACCCAAATCAAGCACCACCCAGTGAGGTCCTTTCGCAGTAGTGGGACTCCATTGTGAATGCCAAATCGTGTCAAAGCTGCCATCAAGCAGATTAGAAACTTCCCCGTCTCCGCTGTTTTGGGAAGACTGCTTAACTACCCGCATCTCTTCTTGCGGTACATAGCTACGTAAAGACGGAACTTTATCGACCGTAGGCTGGAAAACCCAACCGGCTTTATCTTTTCCAAGTTCCGTAAGCGCTCCTGCCAGCGTAGTTGCTTTTACGTCCTTAAAAGCAACGCTAGGAGCAGAACCTTTACCGTAAGTAGTAACCGTAATCGGATTATCGGCATTTCCGTATCCAAAGACGGCAAAATCACCGGTCAATTTAGTTCCATTTTTCACCAAAATTACTGAACCGGGAACCAGGGATACATCATGCAGCTGCTCAAATGAGTTCATAGGCGAATCAGCGCTTAAACCGTCACCAGCTTTAGGGGCGCTAGTATCAATAAAATATGCGCGTGCATCAGGCTGGATTTCTGATTCCACATGGTAAACCTCAAGGCGGGTCAGGCGTACCGGCCCACGAGAGCGGTCTACCACTACCCGAATCTCGCTAACGGTATTCTCGGCAAACCGCAGATTACGCTGCTGTCCAATCGTGGTACCGGAGGTGAGATCCCGCCACGCGCCCTCACCGCTGCGTCCCTGCACCTTAAAGTGCTCAACCTGCTGACCTGCCTGACGTGCGTCCTCGCCCAAAACCACGGCATCAACCTTGGTGTCTTTCCCAAGATTAACTGTGTAGATAGGGGTATTACTGGCGTTTTCGTCCGAAGAAATCTTCGATCCGTCCGTCAGTAGGGGAGCAGGTTTAGCGGCAGTGCTGCTAGAGGAGGCTACGGTAGCTGTCTTACCTAAAGCGAGGTCGCGACCGTAACGCCGTAACAGTTCCTCACGGTATCCGCGCATAATTTCTACATCAGCCTGTGGCATTTTCCCATCGGTGAAAGGAGGCATATTCAGTAGGAACTGCGAGTTACGCCCAGTGGACTGCTCATAGAACTTTACAAGCTCACTGACCGGTTTCGGGGTATTAGGACCTTTCTTACCCGAATTGTTGAACCATTCCCCTCCGTTCCGGGCATCAACTTCACCTGGATACCAATGAAGCTGGGTAGCTGAACCTTTACGAATACCCTCAATCACCGAGTTTGTTGAACCCAGTACCCCATCCGGGGCAGCTTGCGCCGGATAGAGAGTAATTCTTCCATGCTGATCGAAGCCGACGGCCTGGGGGTTCCATTCAGTGGTGCGTGCCCAACCAGCTTCGTTGCCAATCCAACGAGCATCTGGAGCTGCGTTAGCTTGAATCGCATTCGGCTGTAGCTTTCCAATCAGGTCATAGAATGCGTTATAGTCATAGAACTCGGTAGAAGAAGTGTTGCCTTGAGCTCCGTCAAACCAGACTTCATCAATAGTTCCATAGTCAGTTAGCAGCTCATATAGCTGGTTAAGCATATATTCGCCGTATTGGGTAGCTTCATACTTGTAAGTTGGAAGTTTTCCGGAAGCAACCCGTTCGGCACGGTCATCATTGGCAACCAGAGTCGGAATAGTGCGTTCGGTTTTAGCGGAACCATTACCCCATACGCCTTTCTTTTCCATATAGGAATCGGCAGGAGAATAGTAAACGCCAACCTTGAGTCCATGTTTACGCGCTGACTTAACAATCTCAGCGAATAAATCTTTAGGGCCCCCATTTTTAGCGGTAGTGGTACTTGGCCAGTCATGTTCGCTGTTATAGCGAGAATCGAATAGCTCGAAACCATCATGATGCTTGACGGTAACCATCATCATTTTGAAACCGGCATCGGCAAAGGTTTTTGCCCACTGGTCAGTGTCTATGTTCTTGGCGTTGATGAGCGTTGGAGCTTCATCCCCATGTCCCCAGCTGTTACCGGTAAAGGTGTTAATGCCGAAGTGAACAAAACCAATCTGACCCCAGTCTAAATAGTCTGCCTGCTTTTCTGTGGGGCGCAGGGCAGAAAGCTTTGCCTTTATTGAAGCTGCACATTCGTTAGCGGCAACATCTAGGCTATTAGCTGGTTTTATGTTTGAGGTATCGCAGTGCTCTGCCACATAGGTGAGCCGGAAATCTTTCGGGGTAAAACTGGTATCTGCCTTCGCAAACCGGATTTCATCGAAAGAGCCTTTATAGCCACGATTAGTTGCTTTCGGATGTACATCCCCGGCGAAACCAACCTTATTTGCGATTGAATTCTCTAACGCAGCTAATCCATTAACCGTTACTTTTTCTAAATCTTGACCATCTAGACGCATATAGAGGGCGGATTTGTTGCCCTGAGGAATATAGGCGACCGAGACCACGTGTGTTTGTCCCTTAGGGGCGCTAGCGGTGATTTTCTTATCCGTCCAGTTACCGTTTTCTTGATAAGAGACTCCAAACTCTAGCTGACCAGCCTCGTTGTATCGCAAAAAGATGTTTCCACCAGCGCTAAACAAAGTTTGCATTCCTCCAGTTTCGCTGGGGTTGAAACGAACCTCTGCCACTAAACCGCTGGTCACCTTGTCAGAGCCTAAGGAAAAATCGGTTGGCATGAAATCCAGTCCGGAAGTGTTACCGCTGAATGTGGCATTGGAATCTTTGATTTGAGGAGCTGGGGTACGAGCTGACAAGGTTCCTTGCAGGTCTTCACCGTTGGCAGCCACATAGTTAGCTCCGTTTAGACTGCCCAGAAAATCAAGATGCAATAACTGGGACAGGTTCAAGAACTTCCAGGGTGCGGATGGTTGCGCGATCCGGGCACGATAAAAATTCCCGGCAAAACTGCGGGTAGTTTGAGCCCCTGGATTGATTTCATAACCGATACCGAAAGATTTTTCTTTCCCTGCCGAAACTGCGGCCTTTTCCCCAGTGGCTGCCCGAGCTACAGGACCTTTTACCCCATCAACCCAGACGCTCAAAGTAGCTGCCGGTTCTGCCTCGTATTTAAGTTGAACAATATGTTTGCTGTTGTTCTTGGGTAGAGTAACGCTCTGCTTATAGTCCTTCCAGGTTCCATTAGCGGTTTTAACTGATAAACCATAAACTAGCTTGCCATTTTCAACCCGAACCGAAATGTTTCCCATAGCTGAGAAAAGGGTGTCGAGTTCTTTAGGGGCAGCGTTATTGAGATATTCGAGCTCGGCAAGGAAACCTTTATCAACACTGGTAGTTCCAAAACTATCTTTCGCGCTGTAAGTAATGCCCGAGCCGTTGCCGTTAAGCTTTACCCCGCCGTCCTCTACTTTGCTGGGTTCATTATCGCCCTGCCAGGTAATACTACCTCCACTGACGATTTCCTCCCCACCGGTGGTGTAGCCCTTTTGGGGAGTGAATGTACCCCCAAAAGAAACATTTAAGTATTCGTTGTCGGCAGCCATTGCTGTCTGCGGGATAGCCAGCAGGGAAATGAAAGCGAGACTAAAAGTTAAAATCGAACAAATCCAGCGTGAGCGTATCAGCTTTGTCACAGTGTCCGTCCTTGATGGGTAAGCGTTATTCAGTTAAATAACGGGTTTCGCGAGCATTAATCAGTTGTGTCCGTCTAGATTTCTAACCAGCGGTATTTTGCGAGTTGTTATCTATTTTTACTGTCTTGTCCAGCTGGTCTTACGCGTCCTTACGCCAGACCCTCAGGGGAGAAAACAGCGGTTAAACCAGACTAGCATAAGCGCTGGGAGTAAAACTAGCAGCTATCGAAAAAGAAAACGCTCAATCCCGTCGTACGGTATGTCAAAGCTAAGACTCAAGGCGAAGCTAAGAGTCAAATTGATGCGACAGATATGAATACCGGATTAGTCACTGGCAGCTAAGCGACTATGATTGAAACGATTATGACCATGACCGACAAAGGGGAGATCCTTGCGTAAGCGTCTTTTGGCTTGTCTAGCGGCGGCCGGTCTGGTGCTAACCGGATGTGCTGGCACCAATTCTGCAACCAATAACTCAGAACGGGTACTAACTATCGGGGTACACGCCACGCCCTCTACCCTAGATCCTTCCCATAATGATGCGGCGGCGATTACCTATGCGCTGCTCTACAACGTGTATGAAACGCTGCTGCGGGTAGATGGTAAGGGCGAGCTGGTGCCGCTGTTGGCGAAGAGCTACGAGGTTTCACCGGATCGAAAGACCTATACGTTTGTTTTGAAGGACGCAAAGTTTGCTTCTGGCGCTCCCGTCAATGGGGCAGCGGTCGCGAAAACTTTCAATTATCTCCTAAGCGATAAAACTGTCAGTCCCACCCGTAAGCAAGAGATGGAAGCCCTGAAAGCGGTTAAAGATTTGGGGGGAAATAAAGTCCAGTTTGAGCTTTCCCACCCCTCGAATGCCTGGCTATATTACCTGAGTTCCACTGCCGGGATTATTTATGACCCACAGGCTCTCGATAAGGGCGAGTTGGCAACTAAACCGGCTGGTTCTGGTCCTTACACCCTGAAAGAATGGCGACAGGGAGAAGAAATCCAGTTAGCCACTAACCAAAAGTATTGGGGCGAAAAACCCAAGGTTAAAGGCGCTACTTTCCGCTATTATTCTGACCCCAACGCTATGAATACCGCGATGCTGTCTGGTTCGCTCGATATTATTTCTAACCTGGCCGCCCCGCAGGCACTCGATAAATTCACAGGCGATTCCCGGTTTAAGGTGCTAGAGGGACACACTAACGGTGAAGTAGTGATGGGCATGAACCAACAGCGAGCAGCCCTCAAAGATAAACGAGTACGCCAAGCCATAAACTATGCGCTTGACAGCAAAGCGGTACGGGACGCGGTATGGGCAGGAAAAGGTCTACTGATTGGTTCCATGGTTCCCCCCACTGACCCTTGGTACGCAGACCTTTCCGCTGCGTATACCCTCGATTTAGAAAAAGCGAAGAAACTGCTCGCAGAGGCAGGATATAGCCAGGGGCTAACCCTAAAAATGCGGATTCCTACCTTGCCTTATGCTTCTGGAGCCGCCACCCATATCAAGAGCCAGCTGTCCAAAGTGGGGATTACCCTAGAGATTGAGCAGCTAGAGTTCCCGGCGCGTTGGATTGATGAAGTGATGGTCAAATCTAACTATGACCTGACTATTGTTTCTCACGTGGAACCGCGCGATATTTCCCGCTTTACCAACACTGAATATTACTGGCATTACGATTCCGCTGCTTTCCGCGACCTTTATCAAAAGGCCGATCAAGGATCCCCCGAAGAACAGGTCAAATATATGAAACAAGCAGCGAAGATGCTTTCTGATGACGCTGCTGCTTCATTCTTGTGGCTGCTGCCAAACCTGATTGTGACCAAGGCAGATATTTCCGGTTTGGCTGCCAACGTTACCGGGTTGTCTTTCGATTTATCCTCTATCAGCTACCAGAGCTGAGATGAACGCGACAGCAAGAAATATCCTCAGACAGCTAGCGACCTTATTAGTTAGCCTAATAGTCGCTTCTCTAGTGGTGTTCTTGCTGATAAATCTGCTGCCCGGGGACGTTACCGGCGTGATTTTAGGGGCGAATGCTGACCCCGGTTCGGTAGCGCAACTGCGAGCAGCTATGGGCTTAGATCAACCGCTAATTATGCGTTATTTCAGTTGGTTATCCGGGATGATACGTCTAGATTTCGGTACTTCTATTTTTACTGGGCAAGCAATTTCGCAGCAACTTCCCCACCGCCTAGAAGCCACCTTTTCTTTAGTGTTCGCCGGGATGATTCTCGCCCTGTTGCTCGCTATTCCCCTGGGAATGATTGGAGCATTGCGCAGAGGGCGCAAATCAGGAATCATGGTTTCGGTGTTAAGCCAGCTGGGAATGGCAGTCCCCGCTTTTCTGGCAGGAATGGTGCTAACCATTGTGTTTGCGGTCAAACTTCAGGTTTTTCCGGCGAACGGTTATGTTCCTTTTCGCGATAATCCCGTGCAATGGGCTCACTACCTGGTCTTACCGGTACTATCGATAGCGATTGTGCAAGGAGCGGTATTGACCCGCTACACCCGTTCGGCTTTTATCGAAGTATTAAAGCAGGACTATTTCCGAACGGCGAGGGCGATTGGTTGGCGTTACTGGGCGGCGCTGGTGCGTCACGGGCTGCGAAATGCATCGTTACAGGTAATCACGGTTCTGGGATTACAGTTATCCACCCTGCTGGTAGGGGCAATCGTGGTGGAGCAGGTGTTCGCGATTCCCGGTTTAGGTACCTACCTGATTTCGGCGGTTTCCCAGAGGGATTTAACCGTCGTACAAGCGGTAGTGATGATACTGGTATCTGCGGTACTGGTGATTAATGCGCTGGTAGATGTGGTTTATCGCCTGCTTGACCCGAGAATCCGGCAGGGGGTGAAGCAGTGAATAAATCTAAAATGCTTCCTCGTCACCCAAGCTTATGGATAGGGATAGTTTTAGTAACCCTGATAATGCTGATGGGGATAGTCTCGTTCCTTTACCTACCTTTCGACCCTACGGAAGTTAGTGAGCAGCGTTTAAGTGCGCCCTCGTCCTCCCATATTTTCGGAACCGACGACTTTGGTCGGGACGTGTTTTCAAGAATCCTCTCCGGGGCGGGAATCTGCCTACTGGTGGGGATAGTTTCCGTCAGTATTGGAGCCTTTATCGGGGTTCCCCTGGGTGTTTATGCTGCTCAACGCGGAGGTTGGCCAGAGAAAATAATCGGTCGCGCCCTGGATATTCTTTACGCTTTCCCCGCCTTGCTATTGGCGATTTTGCTGGCGGCGGCGCGCGGTTCTGGTTCTACCTGGACCGCTATGGTGGCGATTGGGATTGCCTCAATTCCCGCTTTTGCCCGTAACGTGCGGGCAGCTACCTTGGGGGTAATGTCGCAGGACTATATGGTGGCGGCTAGGGCATCGGGTACCCCCCGGTATCGCTCGACCTTCACCCATGTGCTTCCCAATATCATGCCGACGATAATAGTGCAGGCATCGGTGAGTTTCGCTCTCGCGATTTTGGCAGAGGCAGCCCTATCCTATCTGGGATTAGGAACCCGCCCGGATACTCCCACCTGGGGGTTAATGCTGTTTGAGGCGCAAAAATCACTGTTGGTTACCCCGCAGTTAGCGCTATTTCCAGCGCTTTGTATTGCCCTGACGGTTTTAGGATTCAACCTCTTGGGGGATGGCCTGCGCGAGGTACTAGATCCGCGACTTCGGGAGCGACAATGACGGGACAAAAAACGGGACTAAAAGTAGACAACCTGCAGATTTCTTTTCGCGACCGCCAGGTAGTTAAAGGAATCAGTTTTGAAATCCCCACTGGGGCGCGGGTGGGGCTGATTGGAGAATCCGGTTCGGGCAAATCGGTGACCGCACTAGCACTAATGGGTTTGCTCGGAGAGGACGCGAAAATTACCGGTTCTATTTCCCTAGCTGGAAAAGAGCTATTATCGCTGACAGATAGGGAAATGTCCCAGCTAAGAGGCTCGGAAATCGGGATGGTTTTCCAAGAGCCAATGAGCGCCCTTGACCCCACGATGCGGGTCGGTAAACAGGTAGCAGAGGTTTTAACCCTGCATCAACGCGACCAGCATGGAAAACGTGAAAAAGTGATAAAAATGCTGGAGCGGGTAGGGTTACCAGAGCCAGCTAACAGTGCCAACGCTTTCCCTCACCAGCTCTCTGGAGGGCAGCGCCAACGCGTAATGCTAGCAATGTCGCTAATAAATGCGCCCCAACTGCTGATTTGTGATGAACCCACTACCGCTCTAGATGTGACTGTACAGGCGAAAGTGCTGCGACTATTAGATAAAGAACTGTCTCGTACCGGCTCTGCCTGTCTGTTTATCAGCCATGACCTGGCGGTAGTTAGCCAAATTTGTGAGCAGCTATTGGTCATGTATCAAGGGGAAATCATTGAATGCGGCTCCCGGCGTGAAGTGCTAGAACACCCCAAACACCCCTACACTCGCGGTCTAATGGCTACCGCCAATATCGGTTCGGTTCGCCCCGGGCAACCGCTACCGGTATTAACTGATTTTTTGAGGGGAGCAGGGGCTAAATGAGTGAAGAACCGATTTACCGCGCTCGGGATTTAGTGAAAATCTATCCGCGCTCTGGCGCTCAGGTGCGTGCAGTCGATGGCGTAAATCTAGAGATTAACGCGGGAGAACGCCTGGGAATCGTGGGGGAGTCTGGGAGTGGAAAATCTACTTTAATCAGAATGCTGTGCGCCCTATCTCGTCCTAGTAGTGGAGAAATCTGGTTCGGTGGGCAAAAGATTACGGGATTAAAGGAAAAGCAGCTAGGTAACTTGCGTTCCCGGGTACAAATCGTGTTTCAAGATCCGCTCAGCTCTTTAGACCCCAGGATGCAGGTGGGCAAAATTATTACCGAACCGCTGCGTTCTCCCTGGGTGCGAGGGCGTGAGGGAGTGCCCAGCGATATTCACTCTCGTTTAGAGGAAGTGCTGGCGGAAGTAGGTTTAAGCAGTGAGGACGCGCATAAATATCCCCATCAGTTTTCGGGAGGACAGCGCCAACGGATAGCTTTAGCGCGCGCCCTATCTGCCCGTCCGGAAGTGTTAATGGCGGATGAAGCGGTTTCGGCCTTAGATGTGTCGGTTCGTGCCCAAATTTTGAACCTGATTATGCAGGTGGCAGCGCGAGATAACCTCACTTTGCTGTTTGTCAGTCATGACCTGGCGGTAGTGAGACATATTTGCCAGCGGGTGATAGTGATGCGTCAGGGCAAAATCATTGAAGAGGGCGCGGTCGAGCAGGTTCTTTCCGCTCCGCGTCATGATTACACCCGCGAACTGGTTGCTTCCACCCCCGGTTGAAACTAGGAGGCTAAACCTTGCCGATAAGCCGGTAACTAGAGCTGTAAAAAACCCGGTTAGAGGGGAAAATCGGCGAGTTATCCCCAGTTTTAACTACTTTAGTGCTAATCGAGTAGCAAAACCCTATAATGGGAGACTGAAACATAATGATTCAGCTCGGTTCTCGCCGGCTGGGTTGTGCAGATTTTGCGCCATAAACCATGGTAAAGAGGATAAAAGGGGCAGCGCAGTGAAGTTCGTAGCCGAGCGTGATGTTTTCGAGGACGCTATCAGTTGGACCGCGCGTACTTTGCCGGCACGTCCGGCGGTGGCAGTACTCGGCGGGGTGTGGATGAGCGCCAAAGCCGGTATCGTAACTCTTTCCAGTTTCGACTATGAGGTTTCTTCCCGTAACCAGTTTGAAGCCGATGTGGAATCCGAGGGCGAAGTCCTGGTTTCCGGCAAAATGGTGGCTAACATTTGTAAACAGTTACCGAAGAAGCCGGTAACCGTAGAGATGGAGGGAGGCAAAGTCAGTATTTCCTGTGGAGCTTCCAGTTTCCAACTGGCAGTAATGCCTCTAGATGACTATCCGGCACTGCCACAAATTCCCGAGGCGATTGGCGAAATTGATTCCATAGAGTTTGCCCGAGCGGTGGGTCAGGTTTCTCGCGCCGCCTCCTCTGATGAATCCCTGCCGTTGCTGGCAACCGTGCGGATGGAGCTTTCTAAAACTCAGCTAACTTTGATGGCCACTGACCGTTACCGCCTGGCCGTGCGGGTCATGGATTGGCAGCCAAATCAGACTGATTTCTCTTCAGATGCGCTGGTCAAGTCGCGGATTCTTTCCGAAATGGCCAAGGCGCTTTCCGGCGCCGGAAATATCCATTTAGGTTTAGAGAACTCTGCCGAGGGCGGGGCTATCGTGGCTTTAGAGGCGGGAGGACGCAAAATTACTTCCCAGCTTACCGAGGGTGATTACCCGCCGGTCGCCAGTCTTTTCCCCGAAGAAGCTCCAATTAAAGCGGTTATTCGCCGTGATGAACTTGAACAGGCGATTAAGCGCGTTTCTTTGGTGACTGATCGCAGCGCCCAGATTCGTATGAATTTTGCGGACGGTACTCTCACTTTAGAGGCTGGTCAGGGCAATGATGCGCAGGCACATGAAGAAATGACCTGCACTTTTATTGCGGATGAGCCGATGATGATTGTGTTTGACTCCCAGTATTTACTGGACGGCTTAGGGGCTTTGGGAACAGAATATGTGCGTATGTCCTTTACCCACCCCACTAAACCAGCGGTTATTACTGGGCAAGAAGAACTTGATGGGGACGATTCTTCGGACTTCCGTTACCTGTTAATGCCGATTCGCTATTCTGCCTAAATCGCTCGCTCGGCATTGCACGGTCATGTATATTACCGATATTGCCCTAGATGATTACCGTAGTTTTCATCATTGTGTAGCCCAGTTATCGCCGGGGGTAAATATCCTGCTTGGTCCTAACGGTCAAGGTAAAACGAATTTCGTGGAGGCCGTGGGGTATTTGACCAACTTCCATTCCCACCGCATTAGTGCCGATAGTGCCTTGGTGCGCTTTGCGCCTCAATCAGCGGCGTTGCTGAGTCGAGAAAACGGGCAATCCCAACCTAGCCCGGAGGAAACCAGCGCGCCCTCTAGCGCAGTTATTCGCGTGAAAGCCCATTTGGGGGAGCGGGAAACCCAAGTAGACTTAGAGATTGTTTCCGGAAGAGCTAATCGGGGGCGTTTGGCGCGAACTCCAGTGCCGTTAAAAGATATTCGCGGTTTGATTGCTACTACCCTGTTTTCTCCCGAAGATTTAGATATTTTACAAGGTGACCCCGCAGTTCGTCGTCGATTTCTAGATGATTTACTGGTGCAAATGTGGCCGGTAGAAGCCGGTACTATCGCTCAGCATCAAAAGATTTTACGGCAGAGGGGAGCCCTGTTAAAACAGGCGGCTAAAAAGAAGCGGCGTGGGGCAGACCTTTCTTTAGAGCTTTCCACTCTTGAGGTTTGGAATAATCAGTTATCCCAGGTTGCTGGGCGTTTAATTGCTGGTAGGGTACGGGTGCTCAATGCGTTATCCCCACACGCTGCCCAGGCATATTTGCTGGTTTTGGGAAATACCCATCGCGCACACTCTTCCCAAACTTTGGGGTTATCTTATGTTCCCTCCTTTGAGCCTCCTAGCGATTTGACCAATCCACAGGCGGTTGCGGGCGCGCTGCAAGAGACTTTCGCAGCGCGCCGCGAAGAAGAACTTAGTCGAGGGGTGAACCTGGCGGGTGCGCACCGCGACGATTTGGCGGTGATGCTAGATACTTTGCCGGTGAAAGGGTTTGCTTCTCACGGGGAGACTTGGAGCGCTGCCTTGGCTTTACGTCTGGGACAGTTTGAGCTGCTGCGTCAAGGTGGTAAAACCCCGATTTTGATTCTCGATGATGTGTTTGCAGAACTAGATCCGGCTCGCCGATCTGCACTGCTGGATTTTATGAACCGTGCTGACCAGGTATTGATTACTGCCACTAACCGGAAGGATTTACCCAGTGAAATAGCGGGGAAGTTTTTCCAGGTTTTGCGGGGAGGTCAGGGCAGTGTTATCACTGCGATGGATAGTCCTGAGATGAGCCACTCCGATACGGGTTTGGGGCTGCCCAGGGTCGATTCCACTGACTTGACCGGCACAGTTGGGGATAGCTGATGGGTGCAAATCAGCCTGAACCGGCGCTCACCTATACTCAACAGGCTATTCGCGCCGCCCAGGAACATGCTTTTTCTAAAGGGCTAGTGAGAATGTCCAGCGGGGAGCTGCGCCGTTTGCGGGGACGGCGTAACTGGGATGGGATAGCTGCGCAATCTGTGGGAAAGGACGAAGCGCAGACAGTTTCTACAGAAATCTCTCTAGGGCAGGTTAAAGGGGTAAATGATAGCTATGCCCGCGATAAAGTCCCCGGTCTAGCCGGTTTACAGCCCTCTCCGGGGCTTGCGGAGGGAGGTCACGGAGGGCGCTGGTCGCGGCGAGATCCGCGCCCTTTGGGAATGGTTTGGAAAAAATATGTGCGTCAGTTCGGGTTAAACGCTCAGCTAGATGCGGGGAAGCTGAAAGCTGATTGGGCGAAAATAGTTGGCGTTCAGGTCGCGCAACACGCCCAGATTGAATCCATTAAAGACGGGGACGTAGTGTTGCGCTGCGACTCTACCCGCTGGGCATCGGAGCTTAGGAATCTAATTCCGCAGCTGATGGGATTAATTGAGGATTATTCCGGTTCGGTGGTGATTAAACGTTTGATTATTTTAGGGCCGAAAGCGCCATCTTGGAAGCATGGCCCACGTTCAGTTAAAGGCAGAGGTCCGCGCGATACCTATGGTTAAATTTGGCCCGTCTCCCGGTTCGATTACCGATAAAAATGGGGTAGGTGGCGCTGCTGGGGGAGGAAATCCTTACACCCTGGCTGGTGAGGAATATGAACGTTACCGACCTAATTATCCGCTTCCGGCTGTTCAGGCGGCTGTAGCTGGACTAAAAAACCCGCAAGTTCTAGATGTAGGGGCTGGTAGTGGTAAGTTTACGCGCTTACTTTTGGGGCAGGGGGTAGCGGTTAGCGCCCTAGAGCCGGCAGCGGGAATGCGGGAAATGTTTCAGCGCGTCCTCCCGCAAGTTCCTTTATATGCCGGGAAAGCCGAGGACGTGGCCGAAATATTTGCACCCGAAACCTTCGATGCGCTGTGCTTTGCACAATGTTGGCACTGGGTGGATAAAGAGGCGGCTTGCGCGGTCGCAGCCGAAGTTTTGAAGCCCGGTGGGCGGCTAGTGATTGTATATAACCAAATGAATGTGTCTTTCCCCTGGGTAAAGCGGCTTTCTAGGGTGATGCGTTCGGGGGATGTTCATCACCCCGATAAGCTTCCCCAACTGGGAAAACAGTTTAGCCGACCCGAACTTAGTCTTTTTCAATGGGGAATCTCGCTGCCAGTTTCCGCGCTTTTCGCCCTCGCTAAAACCCGTTCTTCCTATTTGCGAGCTAGTCGGAGCGGCAAAGCCCATATGCAAGCCAATCTGCGTTCCTATTTATTAGGGGATTTGGGTTTACAGTTAGCGGGCAGGGTTACTTTGCCTTATTACACCCTGGTGTGGCGGGCAAATCTGCTCTAAAAGCTAGATTTAACTGAAGTGCTAGGGGGTTATCGCCCTGGTTAGGGAAAAAGTTTTAATCGTTTAACGCCTTTGAGATGCTAAACTAATGAGCATACTTTTCGGCTGCTTGATTATGTGAGGAAGCATGATTTTAACAGCGCGAACACCCCGCCCATTCTCTGATATGAATGCCGTATTGAAAGGACATTTAATGAGTTATTTCCGACTCCGAGAGCTAAAAATAGGCAAATTGCTGTTAGTGTCAGTGCTTTCAATCGCTCTGATGTTGTTTTGGGCGATACCTGCTCATGCAGAACCTGCTAACAGCGAAGACGGTCAGGCGCAGGCAGGCGACAGCTATCAGATTTATCCCACCCCACATAAAGTCGCATACCAAACCGGAAAGCTTTCCCTGTCTGGGGTGGCAGACCTGGTAGTTGAGGACGGTATAGATTCTGACACCGCGCGGCGTTTAGATGATGCGCTGGCATTGCAAAAGATTGTGGGATTGCCTAAGGAGCAGCTATCTGCGAAAGCTAACCTGGCTGTGCTGGTTGGAATCAAAGGCTCTGGTGGAGTAGTTGATAAACAGGTGGCAGCCTTAAAAGCGGCAGGAAAACTAGATTATGATCAGGCGGTTTTTGAAAAAACTGATTCTTATCTATTAGCTACAATCCCCGGAACTGATGGTAATCCGCCGCAAATTTTAGTTTTAGGGCGCGATACAGATTCGGCATATTACGGTTTAACTACTCTTTATCAAATACTTCAGCAAATACCGTCTGATAATGGGAAAACCTCTCTGCGCGCCCTCACCGTAACCGATTGGGCTGATGTGCCCACGCGCGGTTTCATTGAAGGCTACTACGGTAATCCCTGGAGCACCCAAAACCGTATTGACCTCATGGAATGGGGAGGATACTACAAGCTTAACGCCTATATTTATGCCCCCAAGGACGATCCGAAACACAACGCTAAATGGCGGGAGCTTTACAGCAGCGACGAGCTAAATAATAAAATCGCGCCTTTAGCTAAAGCGGGTAATGAATCCAAAACCCGGTTTGTTTACGCCCTGCACCCCTTCATGCATAACCCGATTACCAGCGGAAACTATGATGAGGGTTTGAAAATAGCGAAGGCTAAATATCGGCAGGTAATTGATGCGGGGGTACGTCAGATTTCAGTTCTGGCAGATGATGCCAAAAATCAGGGCAACGATTTATATATCAGATTGCTTCAAGACCTCACTGATTGGGTTAAACAGCTGCAACAAGAAAAGACTGCTAACGGTGAGCTTAAATATCCCGGTCTAAAAGAGGTAATCATTTTCTGTCCGGTTAATTACGGAGGGGCAGGGGAAGCTTGGTACAGCCAGCTTCCGGAAACTGTGAAAGTAATTAATACGGGAGGACGAGTTTGGGGTAAAGCTGATGGCGATTTCCTCAGCAGGTTTAAGAATAATTCCGGTGGTAGAGCCACATTTATGTGGATGAATTTCCCCTGTTCCGATAACGATAAAGATGCTCTCCATATGGGAAATTACGAAAATTTCCTTGGTCTGAATGTTCAACCTGGTCAATTAGAGGGCTTGGTTATGAACCCGATGCAGCAGTCAGAACCCAGCAAACAGGGAATTTTCATGAATGCTGATTTTTCTTGGAATCTGTGGCGCAGCCTAGATCACGCTGATAAGACTTGGCTGGATTCCTTTAGTTACCTGGATAATAACTCTCCGCTAGCTAGTGATGCCGCAAATGCTTTGCGCGACCTTTCGCAGCATCTGCGGCGAATGTATGGTGGGGGAGCTACTTGGGAAGGACGAGAATCTGCTGAGGTTAAAGCTACTCTGGTTTCATTCCAACGTGCTCTGGAGAATAATCAGGTAACGAAAGAACAAATCGCAAAG
>CABQYA010000024.1:0-14568 GCA_902468275.1 uncultured Urmitella sp.
AGGCATACGCTCGGTAAATCCAAAAATTAGCCGCCCGGTATTCAACAGATTTCACATATAAACAGTAGCGCACTCCCAAAAAACCTGACTCGTCCTCAAAAAGGAATCAAAACAGCCAGACCCCAATCCCCAATCCCACTACCGCTGCCAGCAAAGACGCCCCCCAAACTAGCAGCAGCGCCCATAAGGCACGAAGCCACTTTCCCCGCTGCGCAAGCGAAAAAATATCAAACACAAAAGTTGAAAAAGTGGAAAACCCACCCAGGAAACCGGTAACCACCAGCACGAAAAGACTACCTCCCGCCTCAAAATGTCCGGTAACGACCCCCGACAATACAAATCCGCCCAAAAAACAAGAAACTACGTTTACCAGGGCTATCCCGCCGTAAGAATACCGTTTTTCGGGCTTCCTCCACCTCAAATCAATTCCCCAACGACAAAGCGCACCTATGCCGCCGCTAACCCCGACCAAAATCGCGAAACCAAAACTACTCACAACGCCGCTTCTTACCGTCCGGATTGGAGCATTTAGCAGGAAGGTCTTTTCCGGCTAACCGAGACCCCAAGTCCACAAACAGCACCCCTACTACCAGCAGGATTAAACCTAATATAGATGTAAAACAAAGCCTCCCACCCATTGCCCATAAATCGCTATTCTCAAAATTTAGCTCACCACTTACCGCCGCAATCCCCAAAGCAGAAAAAGTAGTGAAAGCACCCAAAAATCCAGTGGTTATTCCCAGTTTTATAGGATGTATCAAACGGTGTACACGAGTGTCAGCCCTATCAGCAGAGGTCTTAAAATAACCTAACAAGAAAGCGCCTAAAAGATTAACCGAAATCACCCCGAAAGTCAGCGATGACCAGGTGAAATAATTATTTGAAAACCTAAGCGTAACCCTATCTATCCCCCAGCGCGTTAAAGTACCTGCTATCCCTCCAATAAAGATACAAATCCCGCAAAATAAGGTACTCCGCCAAGGATTGACATCAGCAGGTTTAGGCTTAAGCGGCATTTTCTTCCCTCGCCACTAATCCTCACAAATAATGTCACTATCGGGTAGTTTTCCGCCTACTAGATAATTATCTACTGCCTGTTGAACACAATTAGAACCCATCCCATAGGCAGTGTGAGAATAAGACTTCCATTTCACCAGACGCGACCCATCCAACTGTTGATGAACCGACTGAGCCATCGCAAAAGGAGTAGCCGGATCATTAGTATTACCAACCAACAAAATCGGTTGCGCGCCCTCTACCATAATTCTTTGGCGACTAGCCTTAGACGGCCACGGCCAAGCCTGGAGTGCATATTCCCCATAAGCCATAGAAGAACCCATAATCGGGTAGCTATTTATTATCTGGTCACCGCGAGCATCCCATTCTTTTTTATCTCCCTGCACCGGGTAATCCGCCCCGTTAATCGCGATAAACGCATCCTGAGAATTATTTCTATATTTCCCATCTGCACCCCGCTCGTTAAATAAATCCGAGACTTTAAGCAGCGGCGCGCCATCCCCATTAAAGGCTGATTTCAGATTCTCTAAGAGCGCGGGATATAGATTCTCGTAATAGAGCATCCCGACCACTGCCCCTAGAGCTAAAGCCCCGTTCACGGGGCGCGCCCTATCTCCACTTTCAATCGGAGAAGCATCTGCGTCTAAAAAGAACTGTTTCAACCGTTTAAGCCCTGCCTGTTTGCTAGCCCAAGGACATTCTTTACCTTCGGATACGCACCAGGAAGCGAAATTAGCGAATGCGTCCTCGAAACCTTTCGCTTGCGCCAAAGAAACCTGCCCGTAAGAGTACGAACCATCTAGCACCCCGTCCAAAACCAAACGCCCAACATTCTTAGGAAATAGCTGCGCATAGGTGGTTCCCAAGAAAGAACCATAGGAATATCCCAGGTAGGAGAGTTTTTTGTCTCCTAGCACTGCCCGCATGATGTCTAAATCCCGAGCAGCCGACCGAGTATCCACATACTTTGCGAAATCGCCATTTTTTGCTCGGCACTGCTCAGCGAACTCTTTCATTTGCGCAACTGAACGTTCCCGACCGGCAACAGTAGCCAGATTAATGCTTTCAGCCAAGGATTCATCCTTTTGCGCATCCGTGGTACATTCCAGCGGGTGAGAGCGACCCACTCCCCTAGGATCAAATCCCACCACATCAAAGGCGGAAAAAACCGCTCTAGAAAAGGTTTCTTGGCTGTTCTTCAGCAGATTAATCCCGGAGCCTCCCGGACCGCCAGGGTTAATAAATAAACTCCCCAAGCGTTTCCCGCTGGCTGCTCGGCGTGCCAGCTGTAACTCGATAGTGTCGCCTTGCGGTTTTTCGTAATCTAGCGGCACCTTTACTTTTGCGCATTGATAGTTCTGCAAATCTGTTTCGCTACAGCCAGTCCAAGCAGCCTTTTGTCGATAGAAATCTTCAAGCCCCGCAGGAATCGGGCTATCGCCTCCCTGTAAAGGATTGGTTTGAGAGGACGAGCTGGGGGTAACTCTTGGCTGCGTACCTATCCCAATAGAGCAACCCGCCGTCAGACACACCGCAAATACGCTGGCAAGCAGCGCAAACATTTTTTGTTTACCCATAAAATTACTGCCTTAAATCCATCATCATTGCTTCCATGGTGAGCAGGGGAGTCACGTTTGCCGCCAGGCGACGCCTCGCGGTGCGAATTGCATCTAGTCTTCGCAAGGTACGCTGCGGGGTAGAACCTTGTGCCACAGAGTCAATAGTTTGCGACAAATCCACGTTAATCAAGGGTACTTTCGCGCCGCTTTGCAGCAGATACACATCCCGATAAAACCCCAGAAGATTCAGTAATACCCGGTCAAGACTGTCGCGCACATACCGGGTGGCACGGCGTTTTTGATCTGCTTTTAACGCAGTTTCTTGGGCTTTTAAGGCAGGGGGCAGTCGTGACCCCTCTTGTCCGTACCCTAGAGAGCGATGCAATTCGTCAAGTTCAGCCTGATCTTTTTTAGCTGCCCGCTCACTGGCATCGGTTTTTGCCGCCTCCACCAGTTTTTGTGCTAATAATACTGCCTGAGCAACACTGCTGGTAGTGACGGCAGAAAGTAAAATATCGTGGCGCCGTGCAAGTTCTGTTTCATCGCGAACCAGTGATTTTGCGACCCCAATATGGCATTGAGAAAGCGCCGCCGCGCGGCGAGCAGTTACCGGATCCGCCCCCTCCTTTTCTACTAATAGCTCTGCCACCTGCGATACTGGTGGGGTAACTAAAGCAACATGGCGGCAGCGCGAACGAATGGTAGGTAACACGTCGCCAGGTTGAGTGGTACAAAGTAACCACACCGTGCGCGGTGGTGGCTCCTCTATTGCTTTCAGCAGCAAATTAGAGGTGCGCTCTACCATTCGATCTGCGTCCTCCAGCAAAATAACCCGCCATTTTCCTCCAGCGGGAGCTTGCTGCGCCAAGGTGACCAGGGAAGCTATCTCCTCCATTTTTATAATCAGTCGCTCAGTGGTAACCACTTTCACGTCTGGATGGGTATTTTTGAGGACGCGCTGACATTCAGGACAACCGCCACACCCTGGTATTTGCGAATCTTCGCATTGCAGCGCTGCCGCAAAAGCAAGCGCCGCCACCGAACGCCCCGCACCGGGCGGACCGGTAATTAGCCAGGCTTGCGACATTTTCCTGGCTAGCGAACCGCTGTCGCCTCCATCTTTATCGGTTTGTCTTAGCTCGCGCGCCGAAACGGCTGCCGCCTGGAAAATCCCGACCGCTCCCTTTTGACCAACAATGTCCTCCCAAACGCTCATAACTGCCGCAACCCTAAGTTATTATCAGCACTCGCCGAGGTGTCCTGGCCGTCACCGGCAGCGCCTGAGAATACCGCACCCGCATCGCCAGTCACCACCCCACTGCCCTGACCAGCAGTTTTTCCTCCAGTCGTCCGTTTGGCAAATGCCGCACTGACTAAATCCAAAACTTGCTGATGGATTTTAGCTATCCCACCGGTAGCATCTAGCACCTTTATTCGCTGCTTATCACGCGCAGCTATCTGCAAGAATGCTTGCCGCACGGTTTGATGAAAATCCAGAGGAGCCGCTTCCATTCGATCGGGATTTCCCAAACTGCGCGCCCTTAAAACCTGCGGATCCCCATCAAGTAAAATGGTCAGGTCAGGAAGCAGATTACCGGTTGCCCACAGGGAGATTTCTTCAATTTTCTCTAATCCTAAACCTCGTCCTATTCCCTGATAGGCGAGTGAAGAATCCAGGTAACGGTCAGAAACTACCACTTCGCCCGCGAGCAGATGCGGTTTGATTATCGTCTGTGCGTGCCAAGCCCGGTCGGCGGCATATAGCAGCGCCTCGGTGTAGGGGTCGAGGTCCTCTCCGTGCATGACTTCGCGGCGTAACCTTTGCCCCAGGCTGGTTCCTCCGGGTTCAAGGGTGCTTATCGCGGCTGCTCCGCGCGCCACCAACGCCTGCATCAGCAGTTTTACTTGGGTTGATTTCCCGGTATAGTCCCCTCCTTCAAAGGAGATAAAGAAACCTGGATAGGGCGTGGCGGCATTCATGTGTTTAGCTTATCGAACTTATCTGGGTTGGCGCTGCGGTAGTTGTGGAAGACGGTATCTGAAAACCGGTGGCGGCTTTCCGCTCCTTTAATCAGCGCCAATCTGGTGAACAGAGACAATCTTTTTCTCGAAAAGGCTCTGTTAATCGGAAAGGCTATTCCACCACTCCAGCAGACGTTCGCGCGCCGCCTCTTTGCCAATCTCGCCCTCTTCTAGACGCAAGTTCAACAGGTATTTATAGGCTTGCCCCACCTCTGGACCTGGTTTTATCTGCAAAAGCTGCATGATTTCTTCCCCATCTAGTTCGGGGCGAATCCGGGACAGCTCCTCTTTTTCGGCCAGCTGGGCGATGCGTTTTTCCAGGTCATCATAGGCGTGTTCTAGTCTGGCGGCGCGGCGCCGATTCCGGGTAGTGCAATCGGCGCGGGTTAGGCGGTGTAGGCGGGTAAGCATCGGCCCGGCATCGGCTACGTAGCGGCGCACCGCCGAGTCACTCCAGGCTTGCTCTCCGTAACCGTGGAACCGCAGGTGTAAAGCAACTAACTGGGTTACGTCCTTGATGGTTTGTTTATCGAAATGGAGGGCGCGCATCCGTTTTCGGGTAAGTTTCGCCCCCACGATTTCATGGTGATGAAAAGAAACTGTCCCATTTTTTTCAAAACGGCGGGTTGCCGGTTTGCCCACGTCATGCATGAGGGCGGCGAAACGCAAAATAAAATCGGGACGTGGAACTTCCCCCTCCGGGTCGGTCTCTAAGGCTATCGCCTGGTCCACTACGGTCAAGGTATGTTCATAAACATCCTTGTGGCGACCGTGTTCATCGACAGTGGCTCGCAGATTTGCCACTTCCGGCAGCACCAGTGCCGCCAGACCGGTGTAAACCATGAGTTCTAACCCTTTACGGGGATTAACCCCCAGCATTAGTTTTTCCAGTTCGCCTCGTACCCGTTCGGGGGAGACGATCTCGATGCGGCTAGCCATATTTTCCATGGCTGCCATTACCGGCATGGTTACATCTAAATCTAGTTGGGAAGCGAAACGTGCTGCCCGCATCATCCGCAAAGGGTCATCGTCAAAGGACTGCTCGGGGGAGACTGGGGTACGTAATTGTCCACTAACCAGGTCGGTGATTCCTTGATGGGGATCAACTAGGGTTAAATCCGGCAGGCGCAGTGCCATTGCGTTTACCGTGAAATCTCGGCGACTGAGGTCGCCCTCTAAAGTATCCCCAAATTGGACGGCAGGTTTGCGGCTATCGCTTTGGTATTCATCACTGCGATAGGTGGTTACTTCTACATTTAATCCGTGTTTGTGAGCACCGATAGTGCCAAACTCTTTCCCCATGGTCCACACGGTTCCCGCCCAGTTTTTCAAAATCTGTTCGGTCTCGTCTGGTCGTGCCGAAGTCGCTAAATCCCAATCGTGTGGAGTCCTGCCGCACATGGCATCTCGCACCGGCCCGCCTACTAGGGATAGTTCTTGCCCACGCGCGGTAAACAGCTCCGCTAGTTCGCGGATTGGGGCGGGCAGGTTACTGAGCGCTCCCAGCATATTAGCGAGGGCGTGCGCTACGTTTTCCGGTAGGGTTACTTTCGCTGCTGCGCTATCTGATTCGTTAGCCAGGTGAAGATTACTTTTCATTGTTTCCAGATTGCCAGAAATCATGCGCCTGTTCCAAGTGGCAAGTTGTTGGGTTGTTATTAAGAGCGCAAGGTAACATTAAAGATATGTCTGTTCGCAATTCGTATCGCCGCCGCCGACGCATGGGTTCGCGTCGCGCCGCCTCGCTACCAATTGTGGACGAGACTTCTGCCGGTGGTTTGATGCTGAAAGTTGAGCAAGGTCAGGCTTTTGTAGCGTTGATTGCTCGGCGTAACCGGAATGGAGAAATCGAGTGGTGTCTACCTAAAGGTCATTTAGAGGAGGGCGAGACTGCCCAGGAGGCTGCTCGGCGGGAGATATTTGAAGAGACCGGGATTAAAGGCAAGATTGTTGCTCCACTGATTTCTATCGACTATTGGTTTGCTGGCGCGGGTAGGCGTATTCATAAAGTTGTGCATCACTATCTGTTAGAGGCAACCGGGGGCACGATTACGGTCGCTAACGACCCGGATCAAGAAGCTGAAGCTGCCGCTTGGATACCTTTAGAGGAGGTTTCAAAGATTCTGGTTTACCCTAATGAGCGCAGAGTGGTTGCTACTGCTCTGGAATTGTTGGAAATCGGGGATTAGGGTGGCTAGGTCGCGCCTGGGGGCAAAGTTTTATCTCATATTGGCTTTCGCTGCCCTGATTTTTGCTTTTGCCCTGGAAGCAAGCTGCGCCCTTAACGCGATTGCTAAGGATTTGGGGCAGGCTAAAGTTTCTGCGGTAATCTCTGCTATCAGCCCCGATATTTTGACTTTTTCTGAGGACGATAAAGGGTTTCCGGAAAAGATTACGGTTAAAGGCAGCGTCACTAACTCTAGTGATGCTGCCATAGATAATGTTAGGGTGCTGCTTAGAACCAGTTCTCGCCTGGCTACTGACGCTAAGACTATTCATGATTGGGTTAAAGGTAGCTTAGACAAGGGTTTTGGTTCTTTGCGGGTTAAGACCAGTAAATCTTTAGGACAGTTACCAGCAAAGAAATCTGTAGATTTTACGGTGGAGATTCCCACTAGCGCCCTCCCTAAACCTACTAAAACCGCGTTTGGGAGCTTAGCGGTAGAGGCTATCGTCACCGCTAACCGACTCACCAGCAAGGACGCTAGCGCGGGCAGGTCTTTACTGCTATATGGGGATGGGAAAAACTTAAACGCGAAAACCAAGCTCTCGGTAATTGCGCCGCTTTCTGCCTCTTCCCCGGAAATGGCGAAATGGTTAGCGACTGGGGGTGCGGGTAGCGCTGCCACTGCTGGGGAGCAGGAAAGTTACAGTGCGAAGCCTCTGAAAAGCGTCAGCGATAACGCGGCTTTAGTTAAATCCCTCTCTAGGGAGGGGATAACTTGGGTAATCGATCCGGCACTGCTTCAAAGTGATTCTCCCCTATTGACCGGCAGTTTTAATCCTCTTCCCGAGAGAAGACCTCCCCTTAGTCTCGATGAAACCATGATTGAAGCTCTAAAGGTTGCGCAAAGCAAAGGAGCCAGCCTGTCTTTGGATTTGTGGGGGGCTCCTGATTTTGTACAGCTTGACGAGGGGGCGCTCATCCAGTCAGCTCAGTGGAATCAGCAGGTTGGGAAGCTGCTAGTGAAACAGGTATTACTGGAGCCCACCGCGGTTTTCTTAGCGAATCCCCGTTGGGCTGATCGCGCCGATAAGATTTGTAAAACAGGCGATAATCGTCTTACGAACGGTTGCGTTTTCGTTACCGGCGGAAACCAGTTAGAGCTGACCGGAAAATACAACTACCAGCCAGATCTATTAGGACAAGTACGCTTAGAGAATCAAACCCACAACTATCTGGGTGATCATGGTGACCTGTCGGCGCTAATGACTAAATCCTCTGGTCAAGATGCTTTTACTGACACTCAGTTGGCGCGGGCAATCTTGGCGGCAATAGCTAATGAACGCCCTTTACAGCCTCGCCTAGTCAATATCGCGCTTGCGAACTCCGCCTTAGCTAGCTCCCTCGCCCAGCAGCGTTTATCTAAAATTCTTTCAGACCCTTGGGTAGAGCCAGTTTCCTTATCTCAGGCACTCAGCTCGAGCCCTACCCCGGTTTCTTTCCCTAATAGGTCGCAAACCTCTAGGCTAGCTGCGTCCTCTGCCAGTTCCCTCGGGGTTAGCGGTAGTTCTTTCCAGCCCGCCACTACCGCCATAAATAAAGCACGCAGCCAGGTACTTCCCTCGTTAAATAAAATAACCGACTCACCGCAGCGAATCAGTGTTCCTCTCTACCAGCAACTACTACTTTCAACTTCTAGAGCGATGACGGTTGCCGAACGTAACCAGGCGATCAGTAATGCCAGTCGACAGATTGACCTGATTTCCGGAGCAGTCCAAATCCAGTCGTCCTCGGATATTAATCTGATTTCCGATCGCAGTGAAATACCCATCAAAGTCTTAAACCGGCTGTCAGTACAGGTGAGAGTACGTTTACAGCTTCATCCGACCGATGCGCGTTTACGAGCCGATTCGGCTCCGCAGGTAAGCCTGGCTCCCAAGGGGGCAAAAAATATTAGAATCCCGGTAACTGCGGTGCGTAACGGAAACGTCAGCGCTAACGTGGAGATTCTATCTGTGGACGGTAACCTGGTACTCGGCAAACAACAGCAGATTAACCTGCGCATTCGTAGTGGCTGGGAGAATCATATTTTCCTAGGTTTCATTTTGAGTGCAGCCACAGTTTTCATAGTGGGTTTGGTTCTTAACTTGCGGCGAGGTACCCGCATGGAACGTAACCAAGAAGAGGAGGAGTGAGTGAGCGCACCAGCAGATAAACCCGATAGTGAAATCCGGGGGATTAAAAAGGTAAATGTGGCTCGTGCCTCTGGGATTATGCTCGTGGGCACGATGCTTTCACGGATTCTCGGTTTTGTGCGGGCAGCTTTACTTATTGCCCTAATTGGTTCTATCGGCGCAAATGATGCGTTCCAGGCTGCCAATAACCTGCCGAACATTATTTATAATCTGCTTGCCTCCTCTATTCTCTCCGCCGTTCTGGTACCTCAAATCGTGCGGGCTTTACAACGCAAGAATTCTGATGAGTTCATTAACCGGCTGCTTACTTTGTTCACTACCGGGCTGCTGGTGCTTACTCTTATTTGTGTCGCCCTAGCACCTGTTTTCATCACCCTTTTCGCCGCGAAACTAGATCCGGGGTGGAAACAGCTGGCTATCACGTTTTCTTATTGGTCACTCCCCCAAGTTTTCTTTTATGGTCTTTATTCGCTGTGGGGACAGTTCCTCAACGCGAAAGGTTCTTTTGGCCCATATATGTGGGCACCGGTGGTAAACAATGTGGTGGGCATTGCCGGGATATTTATTTTTTGGCAGGTATTAGGTACCGAAACTGATTGGGCAAAAGATCCCAGCGTTTGGACGGGGAAACCTATAGCTTTACTTGCCGGAATATCGACTTTAGGTATCGTGGTACAAGCCCTGATTTTATTGATTCCGCTACGCCGCTCGGGATTCAAAATGCGACCGGTCTGGGGGATTCGTGGATACGGTCTCGGCGAAGTATCTCGCACCGCTATGTGGGCGTTTTCTGCGTTATGCGTAGCCCAACTTGGGTTTTTGGCGATTTCTAATATCGCGGCTGCTGCTAACGGTTATGCTTCAAAAAATCACGTTACTATCGCTACCACCACTGCTTATAACACTGCCTTCACGATATACATGATTCCGCAATCCATGATTGTGACCTCGGTGGTTACCGCCATGTTTACCTCGATGAGCGCTATGGTGGCGGTGGGGCAGCTTTCTCGTTTGCGTAACCAGTTTCTTGCCACCCAGCAGGGGGTTGGTTTGATTACCGCTCTATGTGCAGCGCTAATGATGGTCTTAGCTGTGCCAATTATGCAGTTCATTATGCCTACCAGCGCTACTGCTTCTGTGCGCGCCTTTGCCCAGGTATTAGCGGTGATGGCGCTCGGGATTCCGTTCCTGGGATTTTTTAACCTTTCACAACGCCTATTACTGGCATTTGCCGATGCGCGCAGCACTTTCCTAGTACAAATTCCGATGACGATATGTACCCTAGTTGCTTGCGGATTAACTGTGCTGTTACTGCCGGAAAAATACTGGGTACTTGGAGCCGCTGCGGGTGAACAACTTTCATATGTGTTTGGGGTAAGTATGACCTTGAGGAGGCTGCATATCCAGCACCTTCCTTTACAATTTACCCGTCAGACGTGGCGTTCCCTGTGGACAATCATACTGGCTGCGGTGGGATCGGCCTGCGCGGGCTGGTTGGTTTTGCATTACTGGGGCCCATTTTCTGGCAGTGAACATGATTCAGCGCTCACCCATATGACGGGGGCTTTCGCCAGGGTGATGGTAGTTACCACGGTAATGACGATTCTTTACTTAGGTCTACTGCTCGCGTGGCGCTCTCCCGCCCTGGGATTATTGGCGGTTCCGGTTTGGAAGAAACTAGGGCGTGCTCGTCCTTTACCCCGCATACTAGCGTATGCACGCCAGGAGGCGGTTTTGGAAGATAGCGATAAATTGGGTGAGGACGAAAGAGAGCTCAGCGAGATAAAATCGGGGCAAGACTCTCCCGGGCAGGTAGAACCACAAGTGGATAAAACCCCAGTTATCGGCGGTAATGTAAATGTGCCAGGAAGCGATACTACTGAGGCATCACCGGTGGAACCAGAGGATGAAATAACTACAGAAGATGAGGATAAAGTGGGCAATGACCAGGTAAAAGTTAGCGCCGTGAGCTATAACGCTGATGGATACGTTAATCTGCAATCCGGTATGAATCTGCGTTTTCCCTCGCAAGAAGATTTTGGTTTGATTACCCTGGGGCAACGTTTAGACGGAGATTTCTTACCAGAAAAGGATGTTTGGACGGTTACTGATGAGGGCGAACAAAGCGCTGAACTGCTAGTTTTGCAGGGTAAACGGGAAAATAGCAGAAGCTATTATCAGCGCCTACAACAGGTAAACGCCTCCTGTCTGCAAGACTTTATTTGGATTAGCTCTGACCCGGTGGATGCGGTTTTATTGCGGGCAATCCCGGCCCGTCCTCTAAGTCAAATTGTTTCCTCTGGAATGCCTCCCGAGGTGATTCATTCTCTAATCTCCCAGGTCAGTGAAGGGCTTTCCCAGTTACATCAAGCAGATTTGGCGCATGGAGCAATCGATCCGGCACATATTTTGGTTGGTGCAGATGGGCAAGTGATTATCCGCTTGGATGTGGCTGACCAGAATGCTACCGCTCATTTGAAAGAGGCGCAAACTCGCGATGGCCAGCAAGTATTAGAGCTGCTATATTTCCTGTGCAGCGGTAAACGTGACCAGTTTGAACAGGCGAAAATTGGCGAAAAACTAGCTCCGCCCTCGGATTTTCATAACGGAAGCGATGTTGATTTAGATGCGGTCGCCCTCGCCGGGGTGGCGATACCTTCAGCGCGTCTGTGCCAGGCTATCTGGGAGCAACTGAGGCAAGCTGACCTAGAAACGGTCGCGCAATGGTTAAAAAAGGACGATTCCCCGATGGAGAAAACCCCTGAAAAGCCCAGTAAGAAACCGTTAGCAATGGACGCCGCCCCTGTCGAGCGGGTCATAAAACCAGTCCTACCCCCGGCAGCTAAAATCCCCGATAGGCGTAATCGTCCTTTTGTTGAACCGGCTGAAACCCAGGCGATTCCGCTGACCGAAATGCAGGAAATGAACCTTAATCCCGAGGAAGAGCAGGCTGGTTCGGGGGCTTGGATTCCGCAAGCGGTCAGCAAGGATGATTCTTTGTCGGATATGGCTACTCCTCCGAACTTTTTGGATCGCTTAAGTGGTGGCGATAAACCGGCAGGACAAATCCCTACGCTGGCTGCTACGGTTTTGCCATCTACCCCCGTTGGGGAGCAATCCGTTTCTAAGGACGAAATGGCGGGAGAAAAAGTTTCTGCTAGTTCTAAGCATCCGCACCAGGTGGAAAAGCAGAAAGCGAAGCTCGCTAGGAAAATGCAGCGCGATATGCAGCGGGTTGCCCGTACCCAGCAGCGAGAACAGCAGCGGCAGCAAAGGCGCGAAAAACGGCTTTCAGAGCTGTCTCCAAGAGATTTAGAGCCGGTAAATGCTACTCGACGAGTAGTTGGCTCTAGCCTTGTTGGCATGGCTGCGCTGCTAGTAATCTCGGTTTTAGTACTGATTTATTGGCCTCAGCATAACCCTCCGGTAGCTAAGCCTTCTCCTTCGAGCTCTCAATCTCAAAAGCAATCATCTACGGTGACAGCAGCAAAACCAGCAGAGATTGCCGGGGTTTCCTCTATAGATGCCGAAGGCAATGACACTGAACATCCCGAGCTTGCCGATCGGATGATTGACGGCAAGGAGGATTCTTGGTGGCGCTCTCGCTTCTTCCGTAACCCGAAACTAGGCGACCGGAATGGTTTTGGGGTGGTTGTTACTTTTAAGGATAAAGCTACTATTTCCGAGATTAGGTTAAAAACTAAGTCTCAGGGTGGAAAGATTGAGGTACGTTCTCTGCCTGATTCGGGACTTCCCCGGGATGGCAAGGTGCTTACTACCGGTTCTTTTGCTGATACGGTCACTTTGAAGCTTAATCCCGCGACTAACGCTCATGCCCTGATTTTATGGTTCCCGGAACTGCCGGTAGATAACACTGGCAACAATCGCGCCACAATTTCAGAGATTTCCGTTTCCTAGAGCAAAGCCCCTTGGGTTTTCCAGGATGGTTGATAAACCAGTTCGGTTTATATTCACCGTTCGGACTGCTTGTTGTGTTAGTAATCCCTGGCGGGATTACACACAACTTCGTCCTCCTCACTAATGAAAAAAGCCCGAAGGCTTTTTTCGCCGTTCGGACTCCTCGTTGTAGCAGTAACCCCCCCGGGATTACGCGCAACTTCCTCCTCTTCACTGGTGAAGAAACAAGTTTCTTCACCGTTCATCGTCGTCGTTGTACGCCCGCAGGGGATCGAACCCTGGACCCACGGATTAAAAGTCCGTTGCTCTACCAACTGAGCTACAGGCGCCTGTCGTAAAGACAAGCTCTATTGTACAAGTAGAGCACGCTTTCCCCCAACTCAGATTTTGGTTGCTTCCCTCACTAAAGACACCGTAAAGTAGTATTCAAATCCCTCCATGCTTCGGCGGGTTTTGTTTCTAAGAAAGGGTTTTCATGCTCACGCCAACTACTTTTGGAACTCCCCTATCAAAATCTGCTTTACGAGTACTCTTACTCGGCTCAGGAGAGTTAGGCAAAGAGCTAGCAATCGCATTCATGCGTATCGGGGTAGAGGTTCACGCTGCTGACCGTTACCAAAATGCTCCCGCCCAGCAGGTAGCGCACTATTCGCACACCCTCGATATGACTAACGGTGAGCAGGTCGCCCTATTGGTTAAAAAAATCCGTCCCCACTTTATTGTTCCCGAGATTGAGGCAATTGCTACCGAGACTCTCGAAACAATTGCCGCTTCCAGCCAGGTAACGGTCATCCCCACCGCTCACGCCACCCGCCTCACCATGGATAGGGAGGGTATCCGGCGGCTTGCCGCCGAAAAACTTGGGATACCAACTTCCCGCTATCTTTTTGCTACCGGCAAAGAACAAATGCGCCAAGCGGTAGAGGAAATTGGTCTGCCCTGCATTGTAAAACCGGTAATGTCCTCCTCTGGAAAAGGACAATCCTTAATAAAAAGCCCGGAAGAAATCGATTCCGCCTGGAATTACGCCCTAGAGGGTGGACGCGGAGACAGTCAAGGACGAGTAATAGTGGAGCAACTGGTCGATTTTGACTATGAAATCACCCTGCTAACGGTACGTTCCTTGGACGCTCAAACCGGTCAGACAGTCACCAGTTTTTGTCAGCCAATTGGACATCGGCAAGAGCACGGGGATTACCAAGAGTCGTGGCAACCAGCCCCTATGGGCAGCGAAGTATTGACCAAAGCGCAAGATATTGCTGAAAAAGTCACTTCTGCTCTGGGAGGGCGCGGTCTGTTCGGGGTAGAACTGTTTATTTGCGGTGATGAAGTCCTATTTTCCGAGGTGTCGCCACGTCCTCACGACACCGGAATGGTCACCATGACCACCGGATACCTGTCAGAGTTTGAGCTTCATGCCCGCGCTATTTTAGGTCTGCCAGTCGATACCCGTCTGCGCACTCCCGGAGCCTCCGCGGTTATTAGCGGCAGCACTCAAAGTTCGGCACCGGTTTACCGAGGTCTAGCTAAGGCTCTTTCCCTACCGGAAGTGGATATTCGCCTATTTGGTAAACCTGATTGCCGTCCCGGTCGCCGAATGGGGGTAGCTTTAGCCCGTGGGAACGATATTTCTCAGGCACTAAACCGAGCTAAGGAAGCAGCAGACTCAATTACGGTAGAGGACGCTTAGTTG
>CABQYA010000025.1:0-14285 GCA_902468275.1 uncultured Urmitella sp.
AATCTTGGTGATTTCATCGCATTTTGCGTTCAAAGGCCCAAAAGCTGCAATGGTAAAGGGTGCGCCCTCACCGGCGTTTGGGGTCTGACACAGTGCTTCGGCAGCCGCCATCTTAGCGGGCTGATCTTTGGCAACTAGCTGACCTTGAACGTGCCCGGTAACGGCGGTTAGCAGACCGCCAACAATCATAACCAACATGCCAAAGCGGGCAATGGGACGCCAGATATCACGAGCCTCGGTTTCAGCTCCGGCATTGGCCGAGCGAACCATCCACCAGATAGCAATGCCGGCAACGAAGGTACCGACCAGCAACCAGGAGGTAGTCAGAACGTGAGTGTAGGCCGCCCAGAGTACCGGGTTAAGCAGTACCTGGAAGAATCCGGATAGTCCGTCCAGCTGTGCACGACCGGTTTCGGGATCGAAAGTTGCGCCTACCGGATGCTGCATCCAGGAGTTTGCTCCAATAATCCATAGAGCAGAAGTGTTTACCCCAACGAACACTAGCCAAGCGCAGGTGAGGTGGGCTTTCTTGGATAGACGACCCCAGCCGAAGATCCAAAGTCCCAGGAATGTGGACTCCATAAAGAAAGAAATAAGAGCTTCACATGCTAGTGGTGCGCCAAAGATGTCGCCCACGAAGCGGGAGTACTCGGACCAGTTCATACCGAACTGGAATTCTTGCACGATACCGGTAGCCACACCGAGTGCAAAGTTAATTAGGAACAGTTTCCCAAAGAACCGTGTCGCCTTCAGCCAGTATTCCTCTCCGGTTTTGTGCCATTTGGTTTGCATAATGGCAACTAGGAGGGACATGCCGATGGTGAACGGAACCAGGATGAAATGGTAGACGGTAGTAATACCGAACTGCCATCGCGCCAACATGGTGGCATCTAATGCTGTTGAAGCAATAGTCATTCTGCTCGCCTTTCCGTTTCTAGTCGGTTTAGAAGTCGCTGTACTTTATGAGCTTGCTTACGCGCAGTCCATAGTGACAGCGTTGTCACTTAGGTTAGCGCGTTTTTAAGCCGGTCGCTAAGGATTTCTCAGGATTCTCTAAGAAAAACCTCGGTTTTACGACAGAATTAAGAATTATGGAATAATGATGATGGTTGGTTTTTGTCGTCGCATCGCGGGGAAAACCACTCCAGAGGGACTATTTTCCTAGGAAAACTCTCTGGCGCAGGTAAATGCTTCCGCGTAGACTAAGGCTTCCGTCCTAGAGGGCGGCGTAATATAGGGGACTCGTCGGTGCGGGCGTGTCCAGGTGAGACAAGTGGTGAAAAACCCTAATAATAACGAAACAGTTTTTAATCAAAATAGTGGGATTCTATTTTCTGGACCGACTTTTTCTGCTTCAGAGAAACCGGATTCGGCTCCCAAAGTTCCCCCGTTGCTAACTGCCGCTCCAACTTTTGGGGCTCCGATGTTTGCGGCTGCCCCTGCTCCGGCTGTGGATAATGGCGAGGAGACGCCCTCTAAAAATGAGAAAGCTTCCGGGGGTAAACGCAAAGGGAAGAAAAAGAGCGAGGACGGCTCGGAGGCGACCTCTAAAAATTCAAAAGCTAAGGCAGAAAAGAAAACCCGTACCTCCAAGAAATCTCGTAAGTCAGACGAGACAGATACAGTTAGCGAGGCAGATAGCTCCGCTGAGGACGCTCGTTCAGCGCGAGGGGACTCCAAAGAGGACTCTCAAGAGGGTAGGGCGGTTAGCACTGGTGAGCAAGCGGGTGATTTGGAAGCGGCCGGCAGTCACCGCCGGCGTAGACGGCGCACGCGCGCTAGTGCTGACGCTAGTGACGAAATTGAGCAAGTTAAAGGCTCTACCCGTCTAGAGGCAAAGAAACAGCGTCGCCGAGAAGGGCGTAAAGAGGGACGGCGTCCGAAAGTTATTACCGAATCCGAGTATCTGGCACGTCGGGAAGCGGTTGAGCGCACTATGCTGATTCGTTCAAAGGACGGACTCAATCAGATAGCTGTTCTAGAAGATAATGTCCTGGTTGAGCACTACGTTTCCCGTCATACCCAAACCACGATGGTGGGCTCGGTTTATCGCGGAAAGGTGCAAAACGTCCTTCCCTCTATGGAGGCGGCTTTCGTTGATTTAGGGCGAGGGCGTAACGCGGTTCTTTATGCGGGGGAAGTCAATTGGGATGTGGCTGGGATGAAAGGTCGTCCTCGCCGCATTGAAGAGGCATTAAAACCGGGGGATTCGGTTACCGTGCAGGTAACTAAAGATCCGATTGGTCACAAGGGCGCGCGTCTGACTTCGCAAATTACTTTGCCGGGACGTTTTCTGGTGCTAGTTCCGGGCGGATCTATGACCGGGATTTCTCGCAAACTTCCCGAGGGTGAGCGGCGACGTTTGAAGAAGCTCCTTAAGGTAATTGTCCCTAAGGATTTCGGGGTAATTATCCGCACCGCAGCTGAGGGAGCCAGCGAGGAACAGCTTCGTCAAGATGTGCAACGCTTACAAAAGCAGTGGGAAAAAATAGAAAAGAATGCTGCTTCCTCTAAATCTGCTCCCTATTTGCTACACGGAGAGCCAGAACTGGCTTTGCGGGTAGTTCGGGACGTGTTTAACGAGGATTTCCAAAAGCTGGTGGTGCAAGGCAGGGATACTTTTAGCCAAGTCGATTCCTACGTCAAGGAATATGCTCCTGACCTGCAAGAGCGGGTAGAGCAATGGGTGGGGACGGACGATATTTTCGCCGCTCATCGAGTTGATGAACAGCTGGCCAAGGGAATGGATCGTAAGGTCTGGTTGCCCTCGGGTGGTTATCTGATTATCGACCGCACCGAAGCTATGACCGTGATTGATGTTAATACCGGTAAATATACGGGTGCGGGCGGTACTTTAGAGGAAACTGTTACCCGCAATAATCTAGAGTCTGCCGAAGAAATCGTTCGTCAGCTGCGACTGCGCGATATTGGCGGGATTATTGTTATCGACTTTGTCGATATGGTGCTCGAATCTAACCGTGACTTGGTTTTACGGCGCTTGGTGGAATGTTTAGGACGTGACCGCACCCGGCATCAGGTTACGGAGGTTACCTCTTTGGGCTTGGTGCAGATGACCCGTAAGCGGGTAGGTGAAGGGCTGGTAGAGGCGTTTTCAACTCCCTGTGAACATTGTGAAGGGCGCGGGTTTATTGTCCATAGTCAGCCGGTGGAAAACGGTTCTAATAGTGACGAGAATTTGGGTTCGGTAAATCAAAAACGGGAAGCTAAAGAGGAAAAGCGTTCGGAAACAAAATCAAAGAATCGCGCCTCTATGGCAAAGGTAGCCGCGGCGGCCAGCAAGGCTCATGAAGAGCAGTTAGAGTTAGAAACCGGTGAGCAGGAATCTGCGCTAGATACGCTAGGGGGCAATAACCCCGCCCAAACTCAGGATAATGATGCTTCTAAAGCTGACTTTAATCTGAACAAGGCATCTAAAGAGGATAATAACGGCGTTGCCATGCAGGTCAGATCGGGTGAGCCACAAGCGGAAGTATCTGAACCGACCGCAGCAGCGAAACCGGAATCTAAAAAGGTCGAGCGTGGCTTAAGAGGGCAGACGCGGGCAGCAGCTACCTCCGGGACAGTTACTCCTTCTTCCCAGGCAGCGGTGATGACTATTCAAAGTGCGGGCGCTGCTAAAGCTATTAGCTTAGAGCAATTGGGGGCAGGTGCTCCTACCTGGGAAAAGAAAATAGAAACAGATACAGACTCCGGGGGGCAGGAGCCGCGGCGTCATGCCGCTGTAACCGGTTAGGGTTTGGATAAGGATATATGTTCTCCCGCTGCCTTAAAGGCGGCGGGAGAAACATTTTCAGGCACCAGATAACTTCAAAATCTCATAATGTGAATGTTTTCGTCCGACAGGTGGCGGATGGGATTACTTTGGCTCTAAGCAATTGCGTTTAGGCGGTTGCTTGTCCCATCAATAAGGAGTTGAAATGTCTGAAAAGGTTTCGCAGTCTAATGCGTCCGATAAGACCAGCCGACAGTCGTGGGGGACACAATACGGATTTCTGATTGCGGCGATTGGCTCTGCAATCGGTTTGGGAAATATTTGGCGTTTCCCCGGTGTCGCCTATCAAAACGGTGGCGGTGCGTTCATTGTTCCCTATCTGATTGCGTTACTAGCTATTGGGCTGCCGATGCTAATGCTGGACTACGCGATCGGTCACAAGTTTCGCGGTTCTCCTCCGCTGGCGCTAGCCAGGGTAAATAGGCGAACTGAAGCCGTGGGCTGGTGGCAGGTCGGCGTATGCTTCTTTATTGTCGTTTACTATGCGGCGATTATCGCCTGGGCGCTGCGCTATACAGTTTTTTCTTTTACTCGCGCTTGGGGAAATGACCCGGCAGGATTCTTCTCCGACAAGTTCTTGCAGGCTCGCGACACGACCTCTATTTCGATTACTCCCGTTTGGGGAATAGCTCTCCCGTTGATTTTGGTTTGGGTAGTTACCATTGTGTTAATCGCCCTCGGAGTTTCCCGCGGTATCGAGTGGATTACTAAAATCTGTATTCCGCTGCTGGTGGTGCTGTTTATAGCTATGGTAATCAAGGCATTAACCTTGCCGGGCGCAACCGATGGGTTAAATAAGTTCTTTACCCCCGATTGGAGCGCCCTGTGGAATGGGAAAGTTTGGATAGCAGCAGTTGCCCAAATCTTCTATTCCCTGTCGGTAGGGTTCGGGATTATGATGACTTACGCTTCCTACCTTAAGAAACGTTCTAATCTGACCGGTACCGGACTAGTTGCCGGTTTTGCTAACTCCTCTTTCGAGGTGCTAGCTGGAATCGGAGTCTTCGCCACCTTGGGATATATGGCACACCTACAGGGAACTTCAGTAGACAAACTGGAAAACATTAGCGGCGTATCGCTCTCCTTTATTACTTTCCCACAAATCATTAATGAAATGCCTGGGGGCGGTATTTTTGGGGCTTTGTTCTTCGCGTCGCTAGTGCTGGCCGGGATTACCTCAATGGTTTCCCTAGTGCAGGTAGTGGCGGGAGCTTTCCAAGACAAGATTGGTTGGACTTCCAAACAAGCCTCGGTGATACTCGGGATAGTGTTAGCGGTGGTCTCGGTATTCTTCTTTGGAACTACCACCGGGCTCGCTGCCCTAGATACAGTCGATAATTACATCAACACCATCGGGGTAGTAGGGGCGGCGCTTTCACTGTGCGTAATCGTAACGGTGGTTACTCCCTCCCTGCGTTCCCTGCGGGTTCACTTGAACGTAACTTCCTCCGTGAAAGCCGGTAAATGGTGGGAGGGACTCATCGGGTTTGTAATCCCGATGCTCCTAGTGTTCATGCTGGTACCGAACCTGGTGGACTTAATTTCTAACGGTTACGGAGACTATCCGCGTTGGTGGACAAATACCTTTGGTTGGGGAATGTTGGGGCTTCTCTTCGTATTCTCACTGGTTATGCCCCGCTTAAAGTGGCATAAGAGCGCGGAAATATCACCCTCGTTCAACTTAGAAAACGTGGACTGGAACAAGGAGGAAGACTAGCTATGACTGGTGAAGCTATATTGATGATGCTGGTCGCCATCCTGGTGATTTGGGGCGGCCTGGTGGGGTCGGTAGTGGCGCTGCGACGGGTGGATCCGCCCTATCAAAAAGGTGAAGACTATTCCGCAACCGACTTTAACCCTCACCCCGGATTAACGGAAGCTGACTTTGTGGAAAAGCAAGTTCAAGAGAGCGAGGAAACAGTTAAAGCCAGCAAAGGCTAGCTTAGAGCTAGGTAGCTCACTCGATATGGCGCGCAAGAGTTTCTTGCGCGCCATATCTTTTATAACCCGGAGTTGCTTCACCAGCTTATTGCCGGGCAGGAGCGCCATTTAGTGCTTGGATAACCCCGTAACAGGCGACTGCGCCCGCAGCTGCCACATTTAAGGAATCCACCCCGTGGCTGAGCGGTATCTTAACTAGGTAATCGCAACTGGTCAAAGCTCTTTTAGTCATCCCCGGTCCCTCAGTGCCTAACACTAGCGCAACTTTAGGATTTTCACCCGCTTGAACTTTGGCACTTAAAGACGCGCAAAAATCTGGCAGCAAAACTGCTGTCGGACTAAGAGCCAATCCGGCAACCGTAAAGCCTTTCTCTTTCAGGCAGGAGGTATCTGGCCACGCATCAATCCTGGTCCAAGGCAAAGAAAATACCGTACCCATCGACACCCTAACTGCCCGGCGGTAAAGCGGGTCTGCACAATTGGGGCTGGTAAGAACGGCATCAAAGCCCATAGCGGCCGCTGAGCGGATAGCCGCTCCCACATTGGTATGATCAACCAAATCCTCTAATATCAACACCGCGCGCGAACCTTTTAACACCTCCTGCAAAGAAGGCAGATCAGGTCGTTCCATAGCTGCGATAGCCCCCCGATGCATTCGAAACCCGGTTAGCTCCGTTAGCAGTTGCTCATCAGCTACAAAAATCGGAAGGTTTGCGGCATCAACACCTAAAACATCGTGTAAACGTCCTATCCAATGCCGGTTAGTCAAAACTGAGCGAGGTCGGTGACCGGCCGCTAGTGCTCTTTCAATTACCGAAAAGCTTTCCGCTAAATAAAGCCCGTTTTCAGCCTCGAAACTTTTACGCAAGTTCACGTCTTTTAGCTGGGTAAAATCTCGGATTCGCGGATCAGATAAATCGGTTATAGAAATCAACACCCATCTATCCTAAGGCTTTACGTTGGCAAAGAGTTTTCCACACTTTTTACTTTTTCTCTTTATCCTTACCGGTTTATCTAACGCTTTCCTCTTAAAAAAAGATGCGCGAAAGTGACAGGAAACGATTAATACTTAAAGGAGCAACTATGGCAACTACCTCTTCGCCTGTCCGTAAATCCGCAAGTTGCACTGTGGGGCAGCGTCTTAACGGAAGTGAACTGTTTTCCTTGTCCACTCCGGAGTTTTTAGGAGCACAAGGCGATAAAACTCTTCTAAAAATGCTGCAAGACGATCCCGAACTGCCCTCTGGTCTATACGGACCGCACGGCTGGGTTGCGCAAGCAAAAATTCCGTTAATCCTAAAGGACTATTTGGCAACTGGGCAGAGCATCGGTGACTATCAACGATTTCATGGATTACAGGCCACAGGGGCGCGAAAATTATTGGATGCTCTTCCCAGAATAGCCCTGGCAGACCGGCAAAATGATGCCCCAACCTTGTTGGCCTTCCTTAACGCCTGTATTGCCAATCCTGGCAGGGTCTATTTATCGGGTTATCTTATCGGTTCTTCGCGTTGGGACGAACGGGTCAGCGTAGACACCATGTTTATTGTGGAACCATCAGCCGAGGGTGCTCCAGAGCCCACCCCGGCTAAGGCTCGACAAATCTGGCGTACCTACCAGAGTAAACTCTCGCTCGGGCAAGCCTTAGCGCCAGATGAACTCTACAGCGCAGATCCGCGTTGGGCCTATCCTGGCTGGTGCCTGTGGTGGGATTAGGGAGTAAAACCATATCTAGAACTGGGTGAGCGATATTGCTGCCCGTATTTAAGCACCTGGGGCTGCTATTAAGTAGAATCGAGGACGTGCTATACCGTTTCGTATTTAATCACTGGATTTCGCGGCTTGATGCCGAAAAATGTCACAACGCCACTATGAAAGCCCTGCATTTAATCTCGCAGGTTCCGGGACTAACATCTCTGCTGAGAGTATTTTTCTCCGGTTCAGTTGGCTCTCTTAGCGGTGGCTGGGTAGGTCATGCTGGGGGACTGAAAGGCTTAGCTAGACCAGTTCCCGGATACTTAGGGCTAGCTGCGGGAATGGATAAAGATGCGTTAGCTCCTGCCCAGTTCGCTGCTTTTGGTTTTGCTTTTGTGGAGGTAGGGACGGTAACTCCTCGTCCTCAACCCGGAAACGATAAGCCTCGCCTCTGGCGGATACTACCTTTGCGGGCAGTACGAAACCGGATGGGGTTCAATAATCAAGGAGCCGAGGAAATGGCACGGCGTTTACGTAAGCTACGTAGCAGCCGGGTAGGTCGCAGCCTAGTTTTAGGAGTGAATCTGGGAAAAAATAAGACTACTGACCTTAACGACGCGGTAGAAGATTACCGTTTCTCGGCTCGTTTGTTAGCTAAATACGCTGACTACCTAGTAATTAATGTTTCTTCCCCCAATACGCCGGGGCTGCGCAGCTTGCAATCCACACAACAGTTACGGCAAATCGCGCAGGCAGTAATCACTACCGCACGTAAAAGCGCTAACCGGGAAGTTCCGGTGCTGGTCAAACTGGCTCCCGACTTGGAAGACGCGCAACTGATAGAACTAGCTGACCTGGTTAAAGAAGTGGGACTTGCCGGAGTAATCGCCACCAACACCACCATTAACCATGATTTTGGCGAGGGCGGGCTATCGGGAGCACCCTTAAAGGAGCGGGCTTTGCAAGTGGTTCGCTTGTTACGTGCCCAAATAGGTGAGGACTATTTGATTATCGGATGTGGCGGAATTGAAGATACAGCTAGCGCTCGTGAGTTCCTGGATGCGGGAGCCGACCTGCTAGAAGCCTTTACCGCCATGATTTATCAAGGTCCAAGCTTTGCCGGTCGGATTAATAAGCAGCTCAGTGCAGATTTGCCAGCCCTACCGCTGCGCAGGGCTGGCAAAGTGTGAAACCAGTTAGGCTCGCGAGAGCATATAGGCGCGAATATCGCTAGCGTACTCGCTAATATCGGGGCGCTGACCGCGCGGTCCAGAGGGACGCGGTCGGCGCATTCTGCGCGGACTGGCTAGACGCATCAAAATATAACGTCCATTGCCTTTCTTTACCCGCTTGTCGCCACTGGTTACCGTCAGGAGTGCCCGATTAATAATCATAGTGGTGACCACGGCTTCAATAATCGCCAATAGCAGCAAACCCCACATACTGAACAGTAAAATCGCATTTAGCTGTTGGTTACGCGAAAAAGCAATCGACAAAATCAAGAAAGCCAGAACTACCGGCATAAACAGCTCTCCGATAGCAAAACGGGCATCCACAAAATCACGGATATAGCGGCGAATCGGTCCCTGATCGTTATAGGGCAGATAGCGCTCATCACCGGTACCATCCAGGGCGGCTTGCTGTTTCTTATAGATTCGGTCGCGCTGCTCGCGACGACGCTTACGGGCTTCTTTCTTATCAACCACTAGGGGACGCCGATTTTTAGCTTCCGCAACTTTGCGTTTAGGGGTGGGGTGACCCTTGCCTTCACCCTTTTCTGCTAGTGCCGGGCTATCTTCGACTTTTTCTTTTCCAAAAAGTTTCACCCATCCAGGTTATCTAGCCAGAGCGGGCATAGGAAATCTGGATTCGGTATCTGTTCTCCCTATGTGCGAGCGTCCTTTACTAAAGCCGGGAATAACAGGGTAATCTGACAACTATGAGCGATATTTTGAAAATGAAAGCAGCGTCCCAAAGCGTTTTTGATGATGTAAAAACCCAGTTAGCAAACTTGGTTGCTATCCCCTCAGTTTCCTCAACCTCGCGTGAGCAAGTCGAAAAATCAGCCCGCCAGGTAGCGGAATTATTTGGCTCTTTGGGAATGGAAACCCAGATAAAGACCGCCCCCACCGGCAGCGGGGAACAAGGAATGCCAGCAGTTATTGCCCGCAAAATAGTTAGCCCGGAAGCTAAAACCGTGCTGCTTTACGCCCACCACGATGTACAACCGGCCGGTCCGTTAGAGCGCTGGAACACGGATCCGTTTGTTGCCACCGAAAAGGACGGTCGCCTCTATGGGCGTGGCACTTCTGATGACGGAGCTGGGGTGATGGTTCACTATGGGGCTCTGGCTGCTCTAGGTGAAGATTGTCCCGTCAATGTAACTTGCTTCATTGAAGGAGAGGAAGAGATAGGTTCGCCCTCGTTTAGGAACTTTATTGAAAAATATCGGGAAGAGTTAGCGGCAGACGTGATTATTGTGTGCGACTCCGATAACTGGAGAGTAGGTGAACCAGCGCTTACTGCCAGCCTGCGGGGGGTTGCCAGCCTAGATGTGAAAATAAAAGTAATGGATTCTGCCCTGCATTCGGGGGCGTTCGGCGGTCCGATTCTGGATGCGGTTACAGTCGCCAGTTTGCTACTAGCAAAATGCTATAACGAGGACGGATCCCTGGCTGTCCCCGGTCTGGGTGGCTCTACCAGCGCTGATGTTCACTATCCAGAACAGCTATTTAAGAGTGATGCCGGGTTAGTTGCTAGCTACCGGTTAGCCGGAAAAGGTGACGTTGCGGCTCGTCTGTGGAATCAGCCCGCCCTATGCGTTATCGGTTGGGATCAGCGTTCGCGGGCCGAAAGCGCAAACGCCCTCATGCCGGAAACCTGCTTGCGACTATCATTAAGAACCGCTCCCGGTACCGATAGTGAGCAGTGCGCCCAGGCATTAGCCAGTTTCTTACAAGAAAACGTACCTTTTGGGGCGCAAATCGAAACCGAAATCCTAGAGTGCGGTCCGTCCTATCAAGCCCAAGTGTCACCGGCAGAAAAGGATATGAAATGGGCTCTATCTGCTGCCTGGGATAAAGAGGCAGTCGATATTGGGTGTGGGGGAGCAATCCCCATGACCGCTGACCTGGCGCAAGTGTTCCCGCAGGCAGATATTTTGATAACCGGGGTGGAAGATCCTGCCACTAACGCCCATTCAGAAAATGAATCCCAAGATTTGGGAGATTTGCAAAACGCGATTTGTGCCGAGGCATTATTCTTGTCCCGTCTAGGTGGGCAACTTTAAGTGCAGATACTTGTTGCCACCTCCGCAACCAAAAATGTGAGCGGAAAAGATTTAGGGGAAGCATTTAAGCTTGGGTGGCATGGGCATCGCTCAGGCGACAATTTGCAGGTAGTTCCGTACTCCTACGATTTTTCCGAAGTCAGTGCAAGCTGCGAAGTTGGGGATTTATTTGCAAATACCACTGACCCTTTCCAGGTGGGAAGCCAGCTGCCGGCACTGCTAGAGAAGAAATGCCCAATTTATTTGCCCGCGTGCCAAACAACCGAAAGTCTGCAAAGCGAATATTTGCCAAATAGCGCCCTCACCCCACCTGCGCATCGGAAATTGTCAGATTTTCCCGACCTGTTTATTTCCGGTATTGCCAGCGCCTACGGCGAGAAGCAGCCAAGCCCGCAAACCTGGGAAAACTTGGCGCACGTCCTCAGGAATGCTTCAGTAGTCTCCGCCAGCCAAAAACCCTTGTTTTCCAGTTCCGGAGTGCTATCTGAAATCGCAAAAACCGACCCCGAGACAGCCCAGAAAACCAAGGAAAACTGGGAGAAGATATTACGAAAAGCAGAAATATTTGGGGCAAGCCGTTATTTAAAGCTCACTAGCCCCACCCAGGGTGCAGAAAATACCCGGCAAAAGCCACGCGGTCACCTGAGAGGAGGAGCCGGATGGGGCGTAGGGGAGCTATTAGCTAGCCTGGGAGCCAGAATCGATTATGTAGCCGATTTCCTTGATGCTCACACCCGCCTACCCCAGATTTTAGCGAGCGCAGATTTGCTAGTGGCGAATACCGCAGACCTTTCCCCCTGGAATCTTTCCTGTTCCCCGCTGGAACACCTATGCAAGTTATCCGCCCCCACTGGAATTCCCATAGTGGTAGTTACCAGTGAAAATAATCTTAGTAGGGGAGAGTCAGCCGAGATGGGAATTGACGGGATATATCAATTTCCCACCGATATTGCGGGAATGAAACAAGCAGGACTTCGCTTAGCGCGTACCTGGTCGCGATAGCCAGTAGGGGTAAGGTTGGACTAGGCTAAGGAAAGACTTAAACATACTAAACGAGCTATTAGGGAGAGCCATGAGCGAAGAACAAGCTGAAAAAACAGCTTCCCACAAAGTTACCCTCACCGAAGCGGCCACTAAAAAAGTGCAATCCTTGTTAGAACAAGAAGGTCGTGACGACCTGCGCCTGAGGATTGCGGTACAACCTGGCGGCTGCTCGGGGCTGATTTATCAGCTTTATTTTGATGAGCGTCTCCTTGACGGTGACGCAGTTGAAGAATTTGCTCCCGGGGTAGAGGTAGTCGTCGATAAAATGTCGAACCCCTATCTAGAGGGCGCATCAATCGATTATGCGGACACAATCGAGCGGCAAGGCTTCACTATTGATAATCCAAATGCGGTAGGTTCTTGCGCCTGCGGTCAATCATTCCACTAGAATCATTCCCCTCAAACAGTCAGGACTTAACCGTGAAACATAGACTATCTTCCTCGCTTGCCTCCCTTTGCCTGATGGGAGGACTGCTATGCGCTTCCCTTACTGCCTGTAGCAGTGACAAGTCACAATTCGGGGTGACAGTAGAAGGCGAATACGGCAAAACCCCCACGGTGAGCGCCGGCAAAGGGGATGCCCCTAAAGAACTCAAAGTTGCCACCTTAAAAGAAGGTAAAGGCGCTTCCTGTGGCTCCGGAGCGGTGCTGCAGGTTAATTATCATGGGCAACTATGGAATGGTAAAAAGTTCGATTCTAGTTTCGACCGGGGGACCCCGGCAGTATTTTCCCTGAAACAGGTGGTTGCTGGTTGGGGGCAAGGGCTTAAAGATGCCAAACCAGGGTCGCGTACCCTGTTAGTGATTCCCCCCGACCTTGGGTACGGTAACCAGGCAACTGGAGATATTCCCGCCGGATCCACCCTAGTATTTGTGGTTGATACCCTGAAATGTCTATCTGCCTCCCAAATGAAGCAAGGTGAACAAGACCTAGCAAAAGCGAAAGCTACCTCCCAGACTTTGCCAGGACTGGAAGTAAGCGGGAACCTGGGGGCAAAACCCACCTTAAAGGTAAGCACCGACAAATTACCTAAAGACCGTACGGTGACCGCCCTAGCGCAGGGAACCGGGGCAGCTCTAAAAGCTGATGACGTGGTGGTAGTGCATCAAAGCTGGCTTGATCAATCAGGAAAAACTGTTTCCACCTGGGACAGCCAAACCCCGATGCCCCTACAAGGCGAAAAAACTCTAGCCCAACTGGGGTTGGATAAAGAGTTAGCTGGTAAAACTATCGGTTCGCGTTTAGCTTTAAGTACCCAGCAAAATGGGCAAGCGGTAGCATTTGTAATGGATATTGTAGGAACTCTTTAGACAACTAATCGCCTTAACTTCTATGAATATTTGCTTTGCTAATCGCCGCGAAGGAACACTATCCCTTAGGGTAAAGACAGTTGTCCTCGCATTTAGCACTATTATCAGTCTGCTTATGCTATCCGGGTGCTCGTCCGGTTCTGCCGATACTTCAGCTGCGGCAGTTGAAGGAAAATTCCCGGCAGTATCTGGGGAACTAGGGTCAGCTCCCCAAATGGAAGCCGGAGTCGGACAGCCTCCCTCCGATTTGCAGGTGCGGGTGCTTCACGAGGGCGAGGGGCGAAAAGTAACCGAAAAAGACCAGGTGCTAATGGATACCTTGGGGAACCTGTGGGACGGGAAAACCGTGATGAGTACCTTCCGAATCGGGGACTCTGCCCAAGGCTATGCAATGAGTGAAGTGATTGCCGGGTGGAAACAGGGGCTTATCGGGAAGAAACTAGGTTCAAGAGTGCAGCTCACCGTTCCTCCCAATCTCGGGTTTCAAGGAGAAGCCGCAAAAAGGATTCCTGCGAACTCCACTATGGTTTTCGTGATTGACCTGGTCAGCGCGATGGACTTGAGTGATGTTTCCGCCCTGAAACAAGCTAAGAAAATAGAAAAATCTTTCCAAAAGCTACCTAAAGGGCTAAAAATTACCGGAGAACCCGGTACTAAGCCGCAAGTCAGTATAGATGCGAATATGCCAGTGCCCAAGGCAAAACAGGTAATAATGCTATATCAAGGTAAAGGGGAAAACCTAGAGCCTGATGATTTCCCCGGGGTACATTTGACCGCAGCTACCTATGAAAACGGTAAATGGTCGCCGGTATCTAGTTCTTGGCCCAGTGGAAAAATGGTGTCCACCCCCTCTACCGTGCAGGTAACTCCCCAATTTTTAGGGGTACCAGTTGGTTCCCGGATAGTGATGCTAGAACCGGCTGAGGGCGAGCGCCAAGGCGCGAAAGCCCATCCGGCACGGATTGCTATCTACGACATTGGTGCTAAGCAGACCAGCACCCGCCTTGGGTGACTGTTTAATCTGATTCTAAAATCCGGGGGCTGGCTCGGTAAAAGCGCTCCGACGCCCCGTGACCGGCTTTGTAGGGGTCATGCGGGGAGCTGGTTTTTGCCTCGCGCCCAAAGACGACTTAGAAAAGACTAGAGTCTTTTCTAAGTCTTACGCCCGCCTAGCCTAATCGGCATAAATCCTCCTCTCCGCTCTCCCTAAAT
>CABQYA010000026.1:0-13672 GCA_902468275.1 uncultured Urmitella sp.
CTGGGCGCGGGTGATTCATTTGGAGGCTCGCTATGCCACGGGCTACTCTCCGGCTGGGATTTACCCGAAATAATTTCTGCCGCCTCCACCGCCGGGGCAATTGTCAGTTCCCGACTAGAATGCTCCACCGCCATGCCCTCCGAACCGGAAATCCTAAACATGATTGCCAAAAACCCGCGTTCCGCGCCAATCGTTACAAAGAGGTAATATCGTGGGACAACTAATATCCAAACTCGCTAAAATCCGCGCCTTTGAACCGGAACGAATCAGCCAAGCCCTAAAAGACCGTCCTCGCCCCAGGCTAAAAGAAGTGCTACAAGGCAAAGACGGTAGTTCAGGCAAACTAATGGTTATCGCCTGCGACCATCCCGCGCGCGGAGCACTCGGGGCTGGAAGTGACCTGGTCGCAATGGCAGATAGAGAAGAACTGCTCTCACGCTGCTGTGAGGCGCTTGCCCGCCCCGGAGTAAACGGGTTCTTAGGTACTTCCGACATGATAGAGGACTTAACTCTACTAGGGGCGCTCGATAATAAAATAGTGTTCGGCTCGATGAACCGTGCCGGACTTGCGGGAGCCACTTTCGGAATGGATGACCGTTTCAACTGCTATGATGCACAAGGAATCGAGCAAGCCGGTCTCGCCGGGGGGAAAATGCTAACCCGGATTAACTATGCAGACGCGGGTACCGTAGCCACCTTGCAGGCAAGCGCCCGCGCCATAGACGAACTGGCAGAGCGCAAACTCATGGCCATGGTCGAGCCATTTATTTCGGTTGGTTCAGCCGAAAACGTACGCAACGTCCTTACCGCCGATGCGGTAATAAAATCAATCACTATCGCTTCCGGACTCGGGCGTACCAGCGCATATACCTGGCTAAAACTTCCTTGCGTTGCCGAAATGGAACGCGTGATGGAAGCCACCACCCTTCCCTCTTTGATTCTAGGGGGAGAAGTATCTAAGGATCCCGATGCCGCCAGGGAGTCATGGGGTAACGCTTTACGCTTACCAAATGTCTTAGGCTTGGTTATTGGGCGTTCACTATTATTCCCGGCCAGCGGCGACGTGGCGCAGGCCGTAGACGAGACGGTAGGTTTGCTATGAGTGATAACGAAAACTATTTATTCCGCGACGGTCAGTTAAAAAATGGCCAGTTCGAATTGGATTTAACCCCGGAAAAAGCTGGTTGGGAGTTTTCCGGACTGAAAGTATTGAACCTACCAGCAGGAGGCAGCCAGGAGGTTAGCTCCGGAAAGTTGGAACTGCTGGTTTTACCGCTCGAGGGCGGCTGCACGGTTGAGGTTGGCAGTGAAACTTTCGAAATCAAGGGACGTAAGGATATCTGGAGTGAAATCACCGATTACCTGTATCTACCGATTAACACCACCTTTACGGTGAGCAGCGAAAAAGGCGGACGGTTTGCCCTACCCAGCTCGGTGGCCAAGAACGGAAAACCGCTGCGCTACTGCCCCAAGGATGAAGTCATCTCCATGATTCGCGGTAAGGGCGATTGCACCCGGGAAGTCCACAACTACACGATGGGCAATCCGGTAGAGGTAGACCACGTGCTAGTAACCGAAGTGATTACCCCCGGTGGCAACTGGTCGTCCTATCCTCCCCATAAACATGATGAGCATTCCGAAACTGAACGGATTTTGGAAGAAATCTATTACTACCAGGTAAAACCAGCCGCAAATGGCACTACCGGAATGGCTCTGCAGCGGATATACCCCTCTAAAGGACACACGATTGATGTGTGCGCTGAGGTACACAGCGGGGATGTAGTAGTAATGCCGCACGGTTGGCACGGCCCGTCCGTGGCTGCGCCCGGATACCACCTGTACTATTTGAACGTAATGGCTGGTCCAGCCGAGGACGCGACCTGGCTAGTAACCATTGATCCCGACTATGTCTGGCTCACCGAAGATTGGGGTGGCGGCGAAGCCGACCCCCGTCTGCCCATGACCAACGCCACCATCAAGGAGGACTAAAGATGGCAAAATTTGAGACTGTTCGCCTAACTACCGCCCAGGCGACAATCCGCTTCTTAATCAACCAGTATTCCGAGCGCGACGGCAAAGAATACCGGCTAATCCCCGCCACTTTCGGGATTTTCGGACACGGAAACGTGTGCGGTATCGGTCAGGCGCTGCTGCAAAACGAACTAGATTCCACCCCAGATGGGGGAGTAATGGAATACTATATGCCGCGCAACGAGCAGGGTGCAGTCCATGCCGCCGCGGCCTACGCGAAAGCTAAGAACCGCTTGCAGACACTCGCGGTTACCACTTCGATTGGTCCGGGCGCCTTGAATATGGTGACCGGCGCGGCGCTGGCCACCACTAACCGGGTGCCGGTATTGCTGTTGCCCTCCGACCAGTTCGCTACCCGCTACCCGGATCCGGTGCTCCAACAATTAGAGGATCCGCGTTCTTTGGACGTGAGCGTTAATGATGCTTTCCGGTGCGTGTCGCGTTTCTTTGACCGGATTAACCGTCCCGAACAGCTAATGCCCTCTTTGATGAACGCCATGCGCGTCCTCACCGACCCGGCAGAAACCGGAGCGGTAGTGCTGGCAATGCCACAAGACGTACAGGCCGAGGCCTTCGATTGGCCGGTAGAAATGTTTGAAAAGCGGGTTTGGCATGTGCGCCGTCCCGCAGTATCTGAAACCGAGATGGAGCGGGCAGCCGCGATTATAAAGTCGGCGAAGCGTCCCTTGATTATTTCCGGTGGGGGCACGATCTACGCGGAAGCCTCCCAGGAGCTACGTGATTTGGCGAGCGCGACCGGAATCCCGGTCTCTGATACTCAGGCGGGTAAGGGCGCTATTAACTTTGATCATGAATGCGCCGTAGGAGGTGTCGGCTCTACCGGAGCCAATAGCGCGAACCATTTGGCAGATAAAGCCGATGTGGTGATTGGGGTGGGTACTCGCTACTCGGACTTTACTACCGCATCTCACACCCAGTTCAAGAACCCGGATGTGCGCTTTGTAAACATCAACGTGAAAGCCTTTGATGCGGCTAAACATGCGGGTGAAATGGTGGTCGCTGACGCCAAGTTGGCACTGGCTGCCTTGAAAGAGGCACTCGGGGATTACCGGGTATCCGCAGAATATAGCCGCGAGATTGCAGATGAGCGCGCAGACTGGTTTGAAAAGACCGCGGAATGTTACGGTGCGCATGACCAAGAGCTAGCGGCACAAACCGAAGTGTTCGGCGCGCTTAACGACATGATGGGCGATAATGATGTGTTGATTAACGCCGCGGGGTCGATGCCGGGTGATTTGCAGTGCCTGTGGCAAGCGAAGACTCCGGTGCAATACCACGTAGAGTATGCCTTTAGCTGTATGGGATATGAAATCCCGGCGGCTATGGGAGTAAAGATGGCGTTGCCGGATTCGGAAGTGGTGGCGATTGTTGGGGACGGAACCTACCAGATGCTACCGATGGAATTGGCCACCGTGGTGCAGGAAAACATTAAGGTTATCTATGTTTTGCTGCAAAACTACGGGTTCTCGTCGATTGGTTCGCTTTCGGAGTCTCATGGCTCCCAGCGTTTCGGTACTCGCTACCGGATGGGTGATGGCAATCCCCATAACGAGGACGGGGAGCTACTTCCGGTAGATATCGCCAAGAATGCGGAATCTTGGGGAATTAAGGTGCTAAAGGTGCACACTATCGCAGAGTTCCGGGATGCCTATCGCCAGGCAGAGAAATCTGAGCGGGCAGTGATGATTCATATCGAAACCAATCTGTTTGGCCCGAACCCGCCAAACTGTTCCTACTGGGACGTGGTAGTGCCGGAAGTTTCTCGCATCGAATCCACGCAGCAGGCTCGTGAAGAATATGTTGTTGGAATATCCGAGCAGCGCCACTACTGGAAACAGTAGCCAATAATACCTCGCGACTCTGATAGCACGTGAGGCGGAATAGCGACTAAAAATCCCGGGGCGGGGAGCTTTTGAGGATTAGCCCAGATTTTAGATAACCCCCAAAAGCTCCCCGCCCCGGGGTAATTTTTAAGTGCCCTATCCAGGAGGAATAATCACATCGCAGGATAGCGGTGACAGAAAGCCTACTTGCCGGGAGCTTAACGCGAAAGAATATCAGATATTTGGCTACTTGCTAACCACCGTGGTGATGGTACGAAGAATTATTTCCATGTCCTTTACCAGGCTGCGGTTGCGAACATAATCAGCGTACATAGCAGTCTTTTTCGGAATCAGAACCTCTATATAGTAACGTTCTGGATCCGAGGCTTGAGCCAACTCGTCTGCCTCGTTACGGTAAACAATCGAAGCTGGATCGGTAATCCCTGGGCGAACTGAGAGGATAAGATCGCGAAGTTCCTCCGACCATTCTGCAACGTATTCGGGTACTTCAGGACGAGGCCCTACCAATGCCATACGTCCTCGGGAAACATCTATAAGCTGCGCGAGTTCATCGAGCTTAGTTTTCCTGAGAATCCGACCGACCCTGGTTACTCGCGGATCACCGGTAGCAGAAATATTAACTTTGGGAATTTTGTTAGCCATAGTGCGGAATTTGTGAATTCTGAACGGAACTCCACCGCGTCCTATGCGTTTTTGACGAAAGAAAACCGGACCGGGAGAATCAAGTTTTATTGCGACTGCAATGATTAGGAAAAGCGGACTCAATAGGACTAAAGCGAGAGTCGATAGGCAGCGGTCGATTATTTCTTTACTGTTCATAAGGAGTACCTATAGGCTAACCGGGATGGTGATAATGTCATTTCGTCATTTCCTGGAGGGTATCGCGGGCGGTTTCCGCAACGAAAGTTACTTGTTCATCAGTCAATACAGTATGCAGAGGTAGGGTAACTTCGTGGCAATAGGCAGCGTAGGCATTCGGGTAATCCTGCAGATTAAACCCAAGATTCTTGTAGGCAGTTAGCATCGGTAAGGGCTTGTAATGGACATTGCAAGAAACACCTTTATCAAACATACGTTCAATAAAATCATTTCTTTGATCAAGTTCTAGGGTGTCTAAAGAAAGTAGGTAAAGGTGTCCACTGCTGGAAAAAGGCTGACCATCTTGGTCTAGTCCACGGTGAGTTAGCGGGGTTACCGGCAGTTGAGCTAACTCCTGGTTGTAATAGTCAATAATCTGGTGACGGCGCTTCATGGTCTGCGGGTAGCGTTGTAACTGTGAGTAACCTAGAGCAGCCAAAATATCTGGCATGTTTTCTTTGTATCCGGTAAACATGACGTCATATTCCCAGCCAGAGGTATTGGTTTTTTCTAAAGCAGATTTAGACTGTCCGTGTAAAGTGTTCAGTTTTATGAACGGTTTGATTTGTTCAGCTAGAGGGTTTTCTTTACGCCAGGTCAGCGCCCCTCCTTCTGCTGTAGTCAGGTTTTTTACAGCATGGAAAGAAAACGCCGTGAAATCGCCCGTCTGCCCTGCGCGCATTCCATATCCAGTTGCTCCCAGGCTGTGAGCACCATCAATAATTAGGGCAATGCGTCCTAAATGTTCCTGTTGTGGACTGCCGGGGCAGAAATCGCTTTTAGCGGTTTCAATAGCTTGATATATCGGCTTGGTATCTACCATCTTTCCAGCTAAATCAACCAAAATAATAGCTTTAGTACGCGGAGTAATGGCCGCCGCGATTCTTTCGGCGGTGGTGAAATAGTCACCCTTCGCGGTGTCTACCATTACTATTTTCGCTCCCACGTGCGCAATCACTGATGCGGAAGCGGTATAGGTATAGGCGGGCACGATTACTTCATCACCGGGGCCTATCCCTAAGAAGCGGAGGGCGTTTTTTAATCCGGCAGTTGCCGAATTTACCAACATAGTGTCACTGGTACCAGAAAAACTTGTTAGTGCCTTACGAAATTCCTCTCCGACCGGACCGCTCGTAATCCAGCCAGAACGTAATACCTGAACTACTGCCTCAATATCTTCAGGGCGAATATCAGGAGGAGAAAATGGCACCTTCATATGCTTGCCTTTCTGGTAGCTAAAAATTCTGCTTTCATTATCTCACTAATCTTTTTTATCCTTTTAGGTTGAGTATTTTCCTCAGACTTTTAGGGTTTGCGGGGTAAAATAGCGCTAGGTTTTCTAAGTGAGCAGAAAAGAGGATATGTGTTTATTCCGACTTGGCTACGACGGGGTATTTTACTTGCTACAGATATTTTTAGCTGGATTATAGCGGTAGCAGTTATTTCCTGGATTCGATTTAACTTTGTGCTTAGTGACTTGGATTCGTGCGCGATAGTTACTTTTGTGCTGGTAGCAATCTTTGTGCAGATTAGTGTGGGACTGGTCTCAAAACACTACAGAAATCGCTATTGGATTGCTTCGTTTGAAGAAGTTGTGAGTTTGGGAGCTTTGGTTATCTGTTCCGCGATAGTTGCCGCCCTATTCACCCTGCTTTATCCGGGGCGTTTCGTTAGTATCGTAGTCGCGGTTGCTAGCCCTGCCTTAGCCCTATTAATCATGGGGGCTGCTCGAGTATTCTGGCGAGTTTTAAAGAAGATTAGCCGTCATGGGGCTGACGATCCAGAACCAGTGATTGTGATTGGAGCTGGTATTGCCGGTGAGCAGTTGATTCATCAGATGCAAGTTGATACGAAAACGCCCTATATGCCGGTAGCTTTAATTGATGATGCCGCGGCGAAAAAGAATCTCCGACTACGAGGGGTTCCCGTACGCGGAAAAATGAAAGATTTACCGCAGGTAGCTAAGAAATTTGGGGTTACTACCGCTATTTTCTCTATTAACAATGAACACCCTAACCCGCTAAGCCCCGAGGTAGAGCTACGTGAGGTTAAAACTGCCTATTCACAGGTTGCAAAGGAAGCAGGTATTAAACTGCTGGTTGCTCCTCAAGTGGGAGACATTTTGGGTGGAAAAGTCGATTTGAATAATATCCGCCAAATTAACGTGACTGACCTGTTGGGACGCAGGGAAATCAAAACCAATTTTCAAGAAATATCTGGATATATCGAGGGGAAACGGGTTCTAGTTACCGGAGCTGGTGGCTCAATCGGTTCCGAGATTTGTCGCCAGGTAAAGATGCTGCGTCCAGCAGAGCTGGTCTTACTGGACAGAGATGAGTCCGAGTTACACGCGATGCAACTCGATTTGTATGGCACTGGAATGTTGGACACCCCTGACTTTGCACTATGCGATATTCGCGATAGGGAAGCGTTGCGAGCCATTTTTTCGGCCCACCGCCCGGAAGTTGTTTTCCATGCGGCCGCACTTAAGCATTTGCCAATGTTGGAACAGTATCCAGAAGAGGGGTGGAAAACCAATGTCTTAGGTACAAAGAACGTTGTAGAGTTAGCGGTCGAATATGGGGTAAAAAATCTAGTAAATATCTCTACTGACAAGGCGGCTGAACCAACTACCGTGCTGGGTCGGTCTAAACGGGTAGCTGAGAGGATTGTGGCTCACTATTCCCAACAGGTTGCCGAAAGGGGATGGCGTTACGTCAGTGTGCGTTTCGGTAATGTTTTAGGCTCGCGTGGCTCGGTGCTTTGGACTTTTACCTCCCAGATTGAACACGGCGGTCCGATTACTATCACCCATCCCGATGTGGAACGTTTCTTTATGACGATTCCGGAGGCTTGTGCTCTGGTTATTCAGGCGGGAGCTATCGGACGGGCGGGCGAAGTGCTCGTGCTCGACATGGGGCAACCGGTGAAGATTATGGATGTTGCAAAACGGATGATTCAGATGAGTGGTAAACAGATTTCAATTGAAATTACGGGTATGCGCCCGGGTGAAAAACTCACTGAAGTGCTACATTTCGAGGGCGAAAAGGACGAACGTCCGTTCCACCCGCTTATTTCCCACACCAGTGTTCCCCAGGTAGATCCAGCTGCTTTAGAAGAGGAGCACGCCGATGTGGTCGCTGAAGATACTGTTTTATATGGTGATAGCCGCTAAACAGCCGCAATGACGGATTTGACAGTTTAGCTTTCTTCGTATTTTGGGGACTTTTATGGCACATGAGCTAACGGAAGACGAATTGCGGCAAATGCAGCTTAAGTCTTGGCAGATGTATCAGTATTTTGCCGACTTTTGTGACCGTCACGGTCTGCTTTATTATGCCTGTGGTGGTTGTTGTATTGGGGCTGTCCGTGATGGCGGTTTTGTGCCTTGGGACGACGATATCGATGTGTTTATGCCACGCCCAGATTATGAAAAACTTGCCCGCCTGTGGTGTAAAGATTTAGCTAATAAACAATATCTTTATGTTCGCTCGCACAAGAACATGGTTACCGGCGATCTTATGGCTAAGATTTGTGATGCTCACACTACGTTGGTAACCACCTATCAAGTTGATAAAAAAATGCCGCAAGGGCTCACTATGGATATCCTTCCCCTTGATGGCTGTCCCCCTCCCGGTTCATTTGCTCGACGGATTCAAAAGCTCTTGGCGCTGGTGTTTTCTCTGTTTTGTGCTCAGTCCGTACCTGAAAAACATGGGGGAGCGGTAGCTTTGGGCAGTAAAATATTACTGACTGTCATTCCTTGGTCAGCGCTCAGATATAGAATCTGGCGCTGGTGTGAAAAGAAAATGGCTAGTTGGGATTTTTATACCTCTGAATATACGACTGAATTAGCTTCTGGCCCCGGCTATATGCAGAATGAATACCAGCAGGAATGGTTTTCTAAGGCTATTAGCAAGCCCTTTGGGCAATCTAGTATTAAAGTTCCGATTGGATACGATTCTTATCTACGTATGGCGTTCGGAGACTACCTAACTCCTCCCCCTCCTAGCAAACAAAAACCTGCTCACGACGTGGCATTTCTTGATTTAGATACCCCCTACGCGACCTATATGAAAAATAAGAAAAACCCCTAGGAACAACCCTTGGGAACTGTAAGGTGATTCAGTGACCAATAACCGCCGCAGCTATGGCTATCTAGAGGATTCGGCTAGGGTTAAGGGGTGCAGATTGAATATCAAAACCGTCTGAAACCGGGTCAAGGAGAAATCCTAGTTCGTGAACTTTTGGTAACTGCATTTGGCCCCGAAGAGCTGGGGGAGCCGGAAGATTTAATCGCTCAACTGCAGGCGGGACAGTTCCAGGTTTTTTCTGCTTGGGAGGACGCGCTCATGCTGGAATCGAGGCTAGTACCGGCAGTCCCCAGGGGCTAGGTTTGGCGCGTCCTTTAGAATAATTCTTGAAAACCTACTTAGCGGACAGTGGTGAAACCGTGAATGCCGACGGAAAATACCGCCCTGCGGTGGAAAAAATGTTGGCCGCTGCCACCAATCTAGATTAATCTGTGCCGTCTTAAGGTAAAAGCTGGGTAATATCGATTTAATGGCAGAAAATACTCCCGCGGTTGACCGCAACTAAGAGTAGGAATAAAGTGTTTACCAGTTGCTCTGGCCGTTGACGCTCCGCTTATAAGGATGACGCCGATGACCAGAGCTTTATTTCAACGTACAAAAGGAAAACCATGAACACTCGAAACCGGCGAAATATCGAGTCGAAACCAAGCAAGCCTCAGATTGCGCGCCGTCCCATCGACACCGCTATCCTCATAGACGGTGGTTTCTACAGAAAGCGTTCCTACGCCCTGTTTGGCGATAAAACTTCCAAGCAAAGAGCCGATGAATTACTCGAATATTGCCGGAGGCACATCCTAAAATCCCAATCCAGCTTGTATCGAATCTTCTACTACGATTGTCCGCCATCGGAAAAAGTCCTGTATCACCCCTTGCTGAAGCAACAGATTAACCTAGCAAAGAGCAATCAATTCAAATGGATAAACGAATTCTTTAAACATCTGCTCAAGAAAAGAAAAGTCGCGCTACGTCGAGGGGAAGAACTAGAAACACAACAAGGTTATGTACTAAAGCAAAATCCATTAAAAAAACTTTTAGCCGGAACAATCAAGCTTGAAAATTTGTGTGAAAATGATTTCCACCTTGATATTACACAAAAAGGCGTTGATATGCGGCTTGGATTGGATATTTCAACTCTCGCTGAACGAAAGTTAGTGAACCAAATTGTGATGATTTCTGGAGATTCAGACTTCGTACCGGCAGCAAAATATGCGCGCCGAGCCGGGATTGATTTCGTCCTCGATCCAATGTGGACCAATATAACCGATTCGCTAAGCGAACACATTGACGGAATTCGCGTATGTGTACTCCAACCACCAGATAACCTCAATGATCCGCTACATGTTAATAATCTTCGGCAACAAAATACTGATACTCAAGAAGAAGAAGATTTTTAAATTCCTTGTTCACGTAACTTCAAGACGTAATGGTTAACTGAACATATTGGGCTAATACCCGAATGGTGTTTCATTTTTCGGGTCGGCGATATTGGGTACGGGCTTACGGGTGAAAGCTAAAAAATATATATAAAACTGGGGGCAATCTAGAAGATTCGGCTAGGGTTGAGGGGTGCACATAGAGTATCGAAATCACCTGGAACCGGGTCAGCCAGAAATCCTAGTTCATGAACTTTTGGAACAGGCTTTTGGCTCCGAAGAGCTGGGGGATCCGGAAGATTTAATTGCTCAGCTGCAGGCGGGGCAGTTCCAGGTTTTTTCTGCTTGGGAGGACGCGCGCCCGCTGGGAGCAGCGATAGCATGGCCCGCAACAAGGGAAGTCACGTTGCTTAGTTGGCTGGCTATCAGTCCCCGCACTCGCGGTCGCGGGGTGGGCTCGAAGCTTTTTCGTCAAGCGATTTCTGCTCTGGAATCTGGTAATAACCCCCTGTTGATTCTGGGAGAGATTGAGAACCCCAGCACCCATGCTCCCTCTATAAATCATGGGGATCCGCAGCGGCGTTGGGCTTTTTACCAGCGTCTGGGAGCTAAACGCCTGGATTTTCCTTTCGTGATGCCGCGCCTGAGTGCGGACGTGCCAGTGGGGGAGGATATGTGGCTGCTCAGTTTCGGAGGACGCGCTCACTCGATTATTGACGCTGGTACCGGCACTATTGTGGGGCAAGGCTTGGGTCGTCCTCTAGAAAGATTCTTGAAAACCTACCTAGAAGATAGCGGTGAAACCGTGAACGCGGACGGAAAATACCGCCTTGCGGTGGAAAAAATGTTAGCAGTCGCCGCCAATCTAGATTAATCGCTGCCCTCCTAAGGAGGAAACCGGATAATATCGATTTGAAGTCGATAAACACTAATAGGCGAAAAGATGAGCATAGATAATACCCCAGCTATTGAAGAATTTAGACCCGTGGTTCTGCGAGTTTTGCAAGATGGTCGGGTGCGACACGTGCGTGAAATCTGCAAACTTGTCGCTGACTCAATGGCGTTAAGTGAGCAGGTGCGCGAGGAGCTTATTCCCTCCGGGCAGCCTCGTTATCAAAACCGGATTAACTGGGCCTGTTCTGGTCTTTTTTATGCGGGTTTGATAACTCGCCCTCGGCGGGGATATTGCCAGATTACCGATGCCGGGCTCCGGGTTGCTGAGCGTGATCTTTCCATTTATACCGATGAAGATATGCTCGAATGGGAAGTATGGGCGAAATATCAGCAAGAGATTGCTCAGCGTAAGACGAAAAGTGGCGAGGCGGAAACACCGACTGAGCCTAGCAGTAATCCGATTGAAGTAATGAGTAATGCCGAGCGCGATTTCAATGCGCAAATAGAAACTGAGCTCCGAAAATATCTGCAAGAATCCTCGCCAGAGTTTTTTGAGAAAGCGGTCATCGACTTGTTATGGGCTATGGGATACGGCGGTGACTACGGGGCTAAACAGCATGTTGGTCGCTCTGGGGATGGAGGTATCGACGGGATTATTCGCCAGGACGCGTTGGGTTTAACCAACATCTATATCCAGGCAAAGCGCTATGCAGATACCAATAAAGTTGGGGATCCGGAAATCCGCAATTTTATCGGTTCCTTGGATTCACGAGGCGCCAATCTAGGGGTGTTTATCACTACCTCAGACTTCCAACCTCGCGCCGTTACTACCGCAAAAAATTACCGGCATGGGAAAATCATCCTGATTAATGGGGTTAAACTCACCGAGTTGATGCTTAATTACGGAGTGGCAGTCCACCCGGCAAAGCAGTTCACTCTTTACAGTATCGATGAAGATTTCTTTGAAGAATCTATTGGTTAAGTGCGCTAAAATGCTCTGTTTAGAAATTTAAGAGCAGGAGTATGTTTCCCGATTTAGCTGCCATTTTCTTGGGGCTTAAAGCAATGTGCCCACTCGCAAAAATAGCGCTGCAGCATGGCAGAGAGGAACTTACATTTAACGGAGGGGTGTATGCCCGATGAGGTACTTATAGCTAGAACGGTTCAGAACTCCGCTCACGGGAGGCGCGATTAGTGAGGAAGCTCGCATTTTAGCAATCTTCATATCTTATTTGGGGTGGGCTATCATGGTTTCGGAAACGTTTCCGGCGAGGTTGCCACATTCGCTAGTGGTCGAGGAGGACCAGTGAAATCAATAGTAAGTAGAAAAGTATTTGGGTTTATTATTGCCTTTCTGCTGGTAATAGCAGGTAGTGTTACCCCACTAGCTCATGCTGGCTCCAATAATCAGGTAATGTACCTGAACTTCAAACCAGATCCAACGGTTGAAAAACCCTTGACTGTCTACCGCGTTGAATACTGGGCTGATGGACAGCCCAAACAAACTCAGATGTTTTCCGGTCAGCAAGCTGACGGATATTTGAATACCAATATTTTGGCAGCGGGCAACCCTATGAACTTCCGGGTTTACCGCACCGACACCACCTCTTTACAGCCAGGACAGAGCGAAAAGCGGGTGTGGGAGTCTCCTGCCTATTCCGGCGTAAAACCCGGTAATTCTATTTACACAAAGTGGGATGTCTGCAGCTACAGTTACAAATCAGGTGATACCTTCAAGGCGGCCGAGGGTTGCAAATTAGCAGTTAGCTTCACCCCTGACCCTAATGTGCCGGAATCAGAATACAACCTGTGGGTGTGGACCGATGGAGCCGGTGGATACTCCACCCCCTTCACTGGGAAAGACGCAGCGGGCAGACTAACCGCCGAAGTCACGGTGTCTGCGCCAAATAAGAAAGTAAATCTAATCGTTCGCCGCTCGACCGCTGCCAAGGAATGGGCGTGGCAAACTTCTGATTTGAAAGATATCCCAGTCCCCGGTGGCATTGATATAAAAACAGACAGCAGCTTCAAATTAAAACCTGCCAAAAACCCGAATACCCTCCCGAAAGAGGTTACTGTTACCGTCCACTATCTACGCTCTGACAATAAGTATGACCACTGGAATGTGTGGACTTGGATTCCCGGAAAAGACGGTAGCCGGGTTAATTTCGACGGAAACCATACCGCCACCATTACTCATAAAGACCCAAATGGGATTGAAAAAGTGGGTCTGATTGTGCGCCGTTCAGAACCCGGAAACGAATGGGCAGAGAAAAACACCCCTGATGACCTCTTTATTACCAAGTTCCCCCAGGGTAAAGCGGAAGTTTGGATTGTCCAAGGTGACCCCAAAGTCTATTATTCGCAAGCCGAAATCCCCAAACCAGATCCGACAAATAACTGTGCAGAATTACATTCTGCCGAATTCAATAAAAAATACTATTACGAGGGCGAGTTAGGGGCGATTTACAGCCCCGAAAAAACCACTTTTAGGCTGTGGGCTCCCACTGCCCAAGAGGTTGAGTTCGTAAATTATTCCCAGGACGGAAAAGTTACT
>CABQYA010000027.1:0-13619 GCA_902468275.1 uncultured Urmitella sp.
CCTAAAGACCGCAGTGAACAGGTGTGGGATTGCGAAGAACCAACCTTTGTAGGCACGCTTTCAGAAACGGAAGCTTTGAACCTGGATTTGACCAGACGTAGCCCGGCAGGTTTATCCGGGGGCGAAACCGGCACACCCTCCCGCCCAGCTCCCCCTCCCCCCAGCCCCGGAGAGATCGCGCCGGTTTTTCCCGGAATGGAAAATGTAGAGGAAAACGATAAAACCATCCTTGCCAGCACCGATAAAAACGCTAAAAGCAAGAGCAAACATCGGCGCTCTCACCGAAAATCCATCCCCAGCTGGGACGATATAGTTTTTGGTACAAAACCACGTTAAAGCGCGATTCGCTTTTTCTTTTTCAGGTAGCTCTGATTACAAAATCTTTTACCTAAGATGCCTAAAGTAGGGCAAACTAGGCGATAATCAGGGGAATCTCCATTTCTTGTGGGGTGAGCGCCCCATGTACCCCCACCATTTGTAATACCGAGGGATTATGGAAACGGGTATCTACAAATTGATAGTTTTCCTTGGCGAAAATAGTAAAGTCCCCAATCCGTTCCGGAAGCAAAATATCGCCATAAACGGGGCGATAGTCACTTACAACTTGACCTCGCTTGCCCACATATTCCTGCCATTTAGAGGTTACAGATGCTTTAGGGGCGCTGCGAGTGCGGTTACCTCTGGGTTTAGCCTCTAAATATTCTTCTCTAAGGCGGATATGGAGGGCGCGTGGCTCCCCCGAAACTGCCTCTACCTGGGAAGCAAGCCCAGATTCCGCTATATCCACCGTGGTATCGGCACTAACATTTACCATGCCGTGATCTGCGGTTACCACCAGGGCAACATCACCGGGTAAGCAAGAATGTAAATCGGATAAAAAGCGGTCTATGCTCTCTAGTTCTTGAATCCATCTAGGATGTGACCACCCCAAATTATGTCCCCAATGATCTAATCCTGACCAGTATAAATAAACATAATCAATCCCTTGCTTAAAAGCCTGGAGCGCATCGCTAGCCCGCTTTGAAAGCTCGGTCGAGACCTTAAAATCTGCGTCCCGCAAAGTAATTTCACTCAAAGTTGAGCCCACAAAATCGGGGGGAACTAACGCTCGCGATTGCAGCCCAGCTTTGGTGGCGTAAGTGAAAAAAGTAGGGTAATCACACCAAGATTGAGCGGGGCGCTTAAAGCCTTCAAAAGTAATCAGATTTAGAACCCGCCCAGCGTCCTCGTCCCAACACTGATACCCCAACATACCGGTTTTTGCTGGTGAAAGCCCGGTATGCAAGCTAGTTAGCGCCGCCACCGTAGTTGAAGGTACACAGGTTTTTAACGGCTGCCCCAGTACCTCGGGAAGTTGAGAAAGATAGGGACGCATAAAGGGGATGTGCCCGCGCCGAGCCGAAAGTAGCTGCTGCCCCATGCCATCTATTACCACTAAACATAGGCGACGTTTTCCCGTCCCTAATAACTGTTTTAACGCAGGAGAATAGTAAGTTTCTTCTCGCCAGTTAAACGCCCCAAAAAGGCCGGGTAATATATCCCATATTCGCATTCCAACTGACTTTTCCTCACGGTGACCCATACCTCTTATGCTCTCATATCCGCGAGCCTAAGCTGACTACTAAGCAGTTTTTTGCTTTGATAGAACGGTGAGTGAAAAGTCGAATGATTCCCTTCAGCCTGACCTGTTTTCTGCAGCCATGTCGGGGAGCAGTACTCTCGACCAATCCTCCCCTCAGCCCGAAAAATCTGCAGCGCCCGCTGCCCCGGCGGTAACCAGCAAGCCAAAAAGCCAAACTAATAAAAAGTCCAGCGCATCCTTTCTAACTGAAACCTCTGAGGAACACATCACCCATATTGATGTCTCCGAGGAAATGCGCACTTCTTTCTTGGAATACGCCTATTCGGTGATTTATGCGCGCGCCCTGCCAGATGCACGGGACGGTCTAAAACCGGTGCAGCGGCGTATCGTCTATATGCTTAGCGAAATGGGGCTCTGGCCCAGTAAAGGGCACGTGAAGAGCTCGCGTGTAGTGGGTGAAGTCATGGGTAAGCTCCACCCGCATGGCGATAGCGCTATCTATGATGCCCTGGTACGTCTGGCGCAAGATTTTAACCTGCGGATGCCGCTAGTGGATGGGCACGGAAACTTTGGCTCTTTAGATGATGGTCCGGCGGCGGCGCGCTATACGGAAGTGCGGATGGCTCCCGCTACGCAAGATATGGTAGCCAATCTGGACGAGGATGTCGTCGATTTTGTACCCAACTACGATAACCAGTTCCTGCAACCAGCGGTTTTGCCCGCAGCATTCCCGAATTTATTAGTTAATGGGGCTAACGGAATTGCGGTGGGGATGGCCACCTATATTCCTCCTCATAACTTGGGGGAAACCGTGGCGGGCGCGATTCATCTGCTAGAAAATCCCGATGCCACCACCGAAGATTTGATGCGTTTTATTCCCGGCCCTGATTTGCCGGGGGGTGGAATAATTGTGGGGCTGGATGGCATTCGCCAAGCCTATGAAACCGGCAGGGGAATTTTCCGCACCCGCGCCAAGACCACTATTGAGCGGGTTAGCGCCCGAAAAATGGGAATAGTGGTGAGCGAACTGCCCTATATGATTGGCCCGGAAAAAGTGATTGAAAAAATCAAAGATGGGGTACAAAAAGGCAGGATAAAAGGGATTTCCGCGGTTACTAACCTAACTGATCGCGAACACGATATGCGGTTGGTAATAGAGGTTAAATCCGGTTTTAACCCCGAAGCAGTGCGTGCTAGCCTATTCAAACACACCCCTATGGAGGATTCTTTCGGGGTTAATGCGGTGGCTCTGGTAGATGGACAACCACGCACCCTGGGGCTAAAAGAAATGCTACAGGTGTTCTTAAATCACCGTATGGAAATCGTGATGCGCCGTTGCCAATATCGCCTGCGTAAACGGCAAGAACGGCTACATTTGGTACGCGGGTTACTAATTGCGGTTCTCGATATTGATGATGTTATCCAGATTATTCGCGCCTCCGAGGACTCTGCCCAGGCAAAAACCCGTTTAATGGAGGCATTTGATTTAGATGAGGTGCAGTCGGAACATATTTTATCCCTGCAACTGCGCCGTTTAACTAAGTTTTCTCGCCTGGAATTAGAGGCGGAGCGTGACCGCTTAACCGCCGAAATCGCCGAGCTAGAGGCGCTTATCGCTTCGCGGGAAAAGCGCCAAGAATTGGTGTCCAGCGAGCTGCGGGAAGTGGCAGAAAAACGCGCAGATTCCAGACGAACGGTCTTACTGGCCGAAGAGGGCGCAGCACAGCTGGAAGCAGAAAAAGATACCCCCTTAGAGATTCCCGATGAACCCGCCACGGTAGTGTTGGGGGCTGGGGGAATGGTAGCCCGTTTCCCCGGACATGAAGCTTTATCCAATGCTGAGGGACGCGAACCTTGGGATGCGATTGTTTCCGCGGCAAAAACTACTGCCCGCGGTCAGGTGGGGGCAATTACTTCCCGCGGGATTTTATATAAGCTCGCAGCGCTGGAAGTTCCGGCATTGGTACGCTCGGCCACGGCTCCCTCTCTGCGGGGCACGCCTCCGATTTCTCGGCTGTTGAACCTAGAGGACGGCGAGAAAGTAGTGGGGTTGGTTCCCCTCGATGAGGACGGACCTACCTGGTGGGCTGCCACCAGTGGCGGCACTATTAAGCGGATACGTCCCGAAGTGCTATCTACTCAGGATTCTTATTCGGTAATTGGTCTTGATGATGCCGATCAGGTGGTAGCTGCTGGTTTTGGGGGCGATGATGGTACTTTCGTACTGATTTCTTCGGCTGCGCAATTGCTGCGTACCCCCGCGAATAAAGTACGTCCTCAAGGACGCTCGGGTCAAGGTATTTCCGGGATGAAACTTTCCGAGGGCGATCAAGTAATCACCGCCGCTTTGGTTGGCGCCGATGCCCTAGAGTCTTCCCTGGTGGTAACGGTAGCGGGGATTTCTACTTCTACGCCTGGTAGCGGACAAACCAGCGCTAAGGTCACTGCCTTATTGCAGTATCCACAAAAAGGACGCGCCTGACAAGGGGTGCGCTGTCAGCGTTTCCTAAAGGGAGAGAGCCGCTTGTCACTGGCAGCGGTTACCGCTACCCCGCCACGCGCCCTCACCAAAGATGGATCCCCCGTTCCGATGCCAGAAGTAACCGAGAAACGAGACGCTTCCGGTAGCGCCTTAAAACGCCAAGTCTATTACCTGGGGTAAATAGAAAGGCAATAATCACTGATGCCCTAACCTGAGTAGCAGGGAAAACAATCTCGGCGGGTTAAAGGGTTAAGAATCGCTAGTGGCGGCAGTATCTATCGCATATTGGGTTGAAGTTCCGACAGTCCTAAAACCAGCTTCTACAAAAAGCTTCCGGGTTAATGCATCAACGGTAGCCGGTAACAGCGCCCCCGCAGTGGCGAATCCGCGTTCCCTAAACGCCTGGAGCACGCCAGCAATTAAAGACCGCAAAATCGCCGCATTTTCCCAGCCCGGTAGCAAACCCAACAAATCAATATATCCCTGACGATTCCCAACCGCCGTCCAATCTTGACGATAAACAGAAGAAAGCGCGAATCCGGCAATCTGGGAACGGTCAGTAGTCTTATCAAGCGCCACAAAAGAACAATCGGGAGTAAAAGCAGCCCGCCGGGTAGCCCAATCTTCAGCGCTATAACCAGATTCAGGATTATTATCATTCAAAACCCGGTTCAAAGCGTGACGCAGCATTTCATCAAGTTCCTCATCCCAGGGAACTACCTCGAAAGGATAAGGAACTGGCGCTGGTTTAATCGGATTCGTCAAGTCCCGGCAGACATCCACGAAAGAATCGGTTTCTAGATAGCCGGCATCTAACAGCAATCTAGACAAATCGGGGGAAACGTCTTCTACATAGAAAAGGACGCGACCGGGGCGAGAAGCATCTAAGAGGATACTTGCCTGGTCACGTTGCCAAGCGATAGCGGCTCTGCCCAAACCTTGACCGCGGTAGCGCGGATCTACTCCCCCATCACAAACCACTTCATTTACCAATAAACGCGGACGTACCTGCGCATAGGCAACCAGGTTATTATCTGCACCGAACGCGCCAATCGTGCGCCATTTAGTTGGGGCTGAAAAGAATGCTTCTATCTCGCAGACAGCGGTGCGGAAAGGAGGGTTGTCAAAATCTTCAATTCGACGAATCAGGTTACCCATTTCCGGCACGTTTTTAGGACCTAAACGACGCCAACAGTATTTATCTTCGCCTTCGGGCAGCTGCCATTCTTGCTGATCCATTACAGTTCCACCGTGTAAATCATGCGTGCTCCGGCAAGCTGAAAACCACAGGCAGCACACACCCGTGACAAATCACCGAGGGTTGGATAGTTATCTTCAGCGAACACCTGTTTATACCCTAAGCGCTGACAGGCGGTTAGGACCTGACAAAGCACCTGTTTTAGCACTGAAAAATCTGTGCCATGACTATCGGCATTTTGTCGGTCATCACCGAAAATATCGACCGCTACGGTCGGAATTATTTGTTCAGATGTACCCTCGCTGTCCAGGCAGCTGTTTTGGCAAATATCGCGATAAACCACCAGGCAATAGGCGAGCACTCGTCCCGAATTCATAGATACAGCCGCAAATGACAAATCGGGGGCAAGATTACCTAAAACCCGACCCCACCAGCGAGAAGCATCTCCTTTATCGGCATACAGGCGGGCAGAGTTAGTTACGTGGAGAGCTTTAATTTCTTCCCACTGATCAGGCGAGAGACGGCGGGCAGAGACTATCCGTACATCTTTAGTAGGGAATTGTCCCGATAAATCAGCGAGAACGTCTGGGGCTAGATGGTGCGAAAAAACTTTAATCGTGCGTTGGGCTGAAAAACCGGCAGCCGCATAGAGCATCCGTCTGTCCCCGGCTCGTTCATCTACTACGTTACGGATTTGCGCGGGACGGACATAGTCGCTTCCGTAATATCCCAGCATTAGTTCCCGGGCGCGCACATCTTGCCAAGCCAGCAGGGCTTTTCCTATTCCGCGTCCTCGCCAATGCTCGGCAGTGACCGCGAATAAATCGGCGCGAGCGTAACTTTTTTCATCTGGCTGCAAGGTGACTGACCCGAAAGCAGCCAGGTTACCACGCGAATCCAGACCAATCAGGCAGTCCTGCAGTTCCGGGTGGGTTAGAGCTCGGGTTAGGCGTGAGATTTCCCCCTCGGAAGTTGGGCGCGCCGGATTAGAGTTCTGTTCCGTCAAATGGATTAATTCCCGGATTCGCCAAGAATCGGTCTCACGCGAAGGACGCCAATATAACCCCAGGTGTGCGGGAGGTACTGGGGCTGAGGGGAGGCAACCTAACCTTTCGCGCAGACTTCGTGACATACCTCTATTCTATGTGGGGTGGACGAGCAAATTAAAAAAGCCTTTAAGCATCAATCTGTTCTGCCGCTAACTGGTCTGCTCCAGCCACAATGAACTCTCGCCGAGGCGCTACCGTGGAGCCCATGAGTAGTTCAAAAACATTTTCTGCCTCTGCCAGGGCTTCCTCGTCTGCGAAAGTTATTTGTCTCAAGGTTCGTTTTTCGCGCTGCATCGTAGTTTCCGCTAGCTGGGAAGCATCCATTTCGCCCAGCCCTTTATAGCGCTGGATGGGTTCTTTATATTTGCGTCCACTTTTGGCGAGGGCGCGCAGTCGCTGATGTAGCTCGTCCTCGGAATAGGTGTAAATGATTTCTTTCTTTTTCCTCCCTTGAGCTGGCACTTCAATCCTATGCAAGGGAGGGACTGCCGCATAGACCCTCCCAGCCGCGATTAGGGGGCGCATATAACGGAAGAATAGGGTGAGCAAGAGGGTGCGAATATGCGCGCCATCCACATCGGCATCGGTCATCATAATGACTTTGCCGTATCTGGCCGAGTCCAGGTCGAAACTGCGTCCCGAACCTGCCCCGATTACTTGAATAATCGCTGCACATTCGGCGTTGGAAAGCATATCGGAGGTGGAGGCTTTTTGGGTGTTCAGGATTTTTCCGCGAATCGGCAGCAATGCTTGAAAATCGGAGGAGCGCGCCTGTTTCGCAGTTCCTAGCGCCGAGTCGCCCTCCACAATAAACAGTTCGCAATCTTCCACTTTATTAGAGCGACAATCCGCGAGTTTTGCGGGCAGAGAGGAAGTTTCCAGAGCATTTTTACGCCGGGAAATCTCTTTTTGATGCCGCGCGCTCACTCGGGCTCGCATCTCCCCCACTACCTTTTCCATCAGGGAAAATACTTGCTGTTTATCGTCGCGTTTTGAGGAAGTAAACTTCTTTTCCAGCCAGGAACTAACCGCACTTAAGACCGCCTGGCGCACTTGGGGAGTACCGAGGACTTCCTTGGTTTGCCCCTCGAACTGGGGTTCGGGTAGCCGCACGGTAACCACCGCGGTCAGCCCCGCCATCACGTCCTCTTTTTCGATTCGGATTTTGGCTTCTTTTTGGGTGAGTTTTAGGCGTTTCGATTTCTTATTTTTCTCAATCTGGCTACGAAGTACCCGCAACAGGGCGTTTTCAAATCCCATAACATGAGTGCCGCCCATGGGGGTAGCTACGATATTTACAAAGGAGCGCTCTACCGTGTCATAGCCGTTTCCCCAGCGCAGGGCAATATCAATATCGCAGGTGCGTTCTACTTCTACCGGGCGTAAATGCCCACTTTCTTGGTCTAACTGTTGCACAGTTTCACTGTAGGTACGCTGGTCGCGAATACACCAGGTGTCTACAATCGCCTGATCGGGGGCTAGAAATTCAACAAAATCTTTGGTTCCCCCCTCGGCTTTGAAAGATTCTTCTAGGGGTTCTTCCGGGCGTTCATCTCGACAGTTAATAGTTAGTCCCGGCACTAAAAATGCGGTTTGTCGCGCCCTCTCTAACAGGTGTTCCCAGGAGAAACCGGTGGAGGCGCTTTTCGGGAAGATTTGGAAATCTGCCCAGAAACGTACCCGGGTTCCACTCTGGTTTTTCGGGGTTTTCCCCACTATTTTCAGTTTAGATTCGTCGGTAAAGGCTTTGAATGGCGAGGAGGGGGTGCGGGATTTAGTGTCATCGAACTCTCCGGGTTCCCCGCGCAGAAAAGACATTTGATAGGTTTTCCCGCCCCTATCTACCTGCACATCTAGGCGAGCAGAGAGGGCGTTTACCACCGAGGCGCCTACCCCGTGCAGACCGCCGGCTGCCCCATAGGAGCCGGTTCCGAACTTTCCGCCCGCGTGCAGCTTGGTGTAGACGACCTCTACCCCGGATAGTCCCACCCCCGGCACTTCATCTACCGGAATACCGCGACCATTGTCTGAGACCGAAACCGAATAATCATCGCCGATAGTCACGTCAATCTGCGTACAGTAGCCTTCAAGCGCTTCATCTACCGAGTTGTCGATGATTTCCCACAGGCAGTGCATTAGCCCGCGGTGATCGGTGGAGCCGATATACATTCCGGGACGCTTGCGAACTGCGTCTAGTCCTTCTAGTACCGACAGGTGCCGGGCGGTGTAATCCGATTTCGTATTGAGTGCCACCCCCCTAGTTTAAGGGTTGGTGCGTTTACGGTTGCGATTGGCTTTCCGAGGACGAGTGATTGTGAGACACTCCCCGCCGGATTCAGCGAGGTTGATTGCAATATTGGCACTATCAACAATCTGAAAACGAATTTTAGGTGCACGTTCATATTTGCGACCGGACGCAATAAAACGGATTTATGGAAGACATATGAATACTACCGAGATTTTAGCTATAAAATCTGCTGATAGCAGATGAGAGGAATTATAATCGGGGATAATTCTTCTCTGAATCCAGCTCTGTACTTATTGGTAAGGAATCCTGATGAAACGCATCAATGCTGTCCAACGGTTACCTCGGGTTTTATTTGGTATTACGCTAGCTAGCCTGGTAGCGCTTTCCTGTTTAGTTTTGCCGGTCTCTTCGGCTCAAGCAGCAACTAGATACCATTTTGATTGGTCATTGTCCGAAAATTTACATTTTAATAACACAAGCTACCAAGGTGAAAAGCAAGAACTCACCAAGAAATATAACACTGAGGATTCCCAGGAGATTTGCGAAGCACTGACAGCTGAGCGAAAACAGGAAATTAAAAATCTGCACCCCGAGGAGGACGGCTATAACTTACAACTGGATGGCTGCCACTTTGAGGGAAATCGGTTCTTCCTCAGACATAGCGGTTATTACGATGAAGAAACCCTAAAGCAATCCAGCTCCGATAAGTCTTTAAAACTAACCGGAGACGATACATTAGTCTTAACTATTGACAATCCGACCTGGGACTCTCACAACTTAGACACCTCGTTAGGGATTGCCCACTACACTTTTCCCGGGAAAATAAACAGCGTTACCCCAGATATTGGGGAAATATCCGGAAACACCTGGATATTAGAAAAACCTTTAACCGCTGACCAGAAAAAACGAATAGAAGATAACAAAGGAGTGGTTTTCACCGCTGCTCGCCATCCCTTAGAACCGGGAGTAAGTCTGAGATTCGCGATTCCGGCAGTACTGTTTATTGTGGCATCAGTTGGGATACTCGTATTGGCGACTGCTCCCAAGAAGAAACTGCAAAATCCCGGAAACTACCTTCCTGGATATGGCGGGTACTCCTCGCAAGCAGCTATGCCTGGGTATTTCCCGCAAACCCCGCCGGGAGGCTATAGGTCACCAAACCCCTACGCGCCCTATAGCCCCCAACTGGTATATCCCGTCCCCAATGCAACCCAATCAGGATTCCCCTTAAATGGAGGCAACCCGCAAATGGGACAGCAATTCGGCGGCTTTACCTCCCCGCAAGCACCCTCATCACCTCAAATCAATAATGGGCAGCCTTTGGGATTTGCTTTCCCTAATACTCAACCGAGCTTCAACTCTGCCCCCGCCGAGGTCGAATCCGATTTCTCCCCTAGCGCGCCCTCATCTCAAGAACCTAAGTAGCTATGAACAGCAATAATAATAGGCAAAAAAGAAATAATAGCCGAAATAGGAAACCATAAAGCAGTTCCCTAATCCCGGGAGCTTAAAACTGGAAATAGACCAGATAGTACCAACAGATACCGAGCATATTAGCACGATATCCTCATGCTAATAACTTACCTGTTTTGGCGGGTTACCTTAGCCCAATTACCTAGATAATTATTAAATCTGTTTTCCTAAAACTCCCTATACTGGGTTTTCCGGGCGTTAGTCTAACTTTTCAGAATAGCAGTTCCAGCCCCCACGAAACGAAAATATGAGTTAATAAAGGCAAATAAACTGCCGATAATAGTTAGGGAAGAGGAATCGCTTTGAAACGCCTATCAATGATACTTCTTGGCACCGCATTAACTGTTTTTAGTTTACTTGTACCCGCCGCACCGGCGAACGCTGAAAGCGGCAATATCCATATCACCATAGATGAAGATCTAAGAGTAGAGGCATCTATTAGAATTGCTTTTCCTCTTGAAGATGGAATACCTTCGGCAAGTTTAACCTGTGGAATGGTGGCATCAAATAATTATCTTCCTGAAATACTCACAAGTCTTAGTGACTTCAAAATAGAAAGCTGTAGTCCAGTTGTTGTAGATTACCTCGAGATCGACGTATCTGGTCAGCTTAAAGAGGATTACCGCAGTGCTAGTGGCTGGTTAGTCACCGAAAACGAAATAATCTTGAACATTTCCCCTAGCATAGCTCAGACACTTTACGCAGCTGGTCTTGGCAGGGATAACAATAACGATAGCGATACTGGTCTCGATTACGATAGCGATAGCGACACTGAATCTGACCCCGATATGGACACTGCCACTAATGAAGGTACTGAAAGCGTCGGTGGGCTGCGAGTTACTTTCCCAGGAAATATTCAAACTGTAGAGTCAGCTGAATCAGCAGAATCCGAAGACTCGGAAGGATCCAGTATTGGGGAGAGCTCAGGAGATACTTGGTCGGTAAACAGCGTTAATGAAATAGACAGAACGGTTACCATTACTGCTCAACGTAATCACCATAAGCCTCGTAGTTTTTTCGCACTTCTAGGGACTATCATCCTGATTGGGTTGATTGCTACTGCAGTTATCGTGGCGATAGCAGCAGTGGTAGGCAAGCTAAAGAATAGACCGAGAAAATCCCGTCAATCTGCAGCTAACAACTACTATCCTTACCCCTATCCGTATCCGCCGAACAATCTGCAAAATCCAACCGGCGGGTACTACCCCCCGAAAAAGCAAGGATATGGTTTCCCCACCCCAGGATTCCCAGTGTCGGAAGCGTTCCCCCAGCCACAACCCGCCACCGAACCCGATTCTAAAGTAAAGGCAACGCAAACTTCAGGTCTTGATTCTTCTCCTAGCGCGTCCTCGTCTCCAGAGACTATGCCCGGCATGAGTAGCGATAATGGTCAGGGATTAGAAAATAACCCTAGTCAGCAAGAAGGTCAAGAAGAAAGACCGGGAAACTAAAGTCAGGAAACAGCAGTTAGCCGTCCCTTAGCGGGCGCGAGATAGTGAGGTTAGCGGGGCGTTTTCAGCTTCCTCCAAATGTAACTGCGAGGTGTTATCCACGATTTCGGCGCCGCTAGCGCGCAACGCCGGCACTAAAGAGTGGGCGTGATGGGCACAGAAAAACAGGTTGCCGCTGTTTAGGCTGGCAAGTACCCAAGCCTGCGCTCCGCAGGTATCGCAACGGTCAGCACTGGTAAAAACATAGTTCTTCTGGCTCATGTTTTCTATCTTTACCTGAGGGCGTGCTGAAGTCACGCTCACTTGCCTTGCTTTCGCGTCCGGCAAAAATTAACTCGGCGTCCTAGCTTTTCGCTAGGACGCCGAAATGATAAAAGCGTGGTGAAACGCTAGTCTAGATAGTCGCGCAGCACTTGACTGCGGGAGGGATGCCGCAGTTTAGACATGGTTTTCGACTCAATCTGACGGATACGTTCGCGAGTCACCCCGTAAACCTTGCCAATCTCGTCTAAAGTCTTTGCCTGTCCATCACCTAAACCGAAACGCATCGACACTACCCCGGCTTCCCGCTCGGAAAGCGTGTCTAGGACGTGCCGCAGCTGTTCTTGCAACAAGGTGAAGCTGACCGCATCGGCAGGTACTACTGCCTCGGAGTCCTCAATCAAATCCCCGAATTCGCTGTCGCCGTCCTCGCCTAGCGGAGTATGCAAAGAAATTGGTTCACGACCATATTTTTGCACCTCTACTACTTTTTCAGGAGTCATATCTAGCTCTTTAGCCAGTTCCTCCGGAGTAGGTTCGCGCCCTAAATCCTGCAACATTTGTCGCTGCACCCTGGCCAACTTGTTGATAACTTCCACCATATGAACAGGAATACGAATAGTGCGCGCCTGGTCAGCCATAGCGCGAGTAATCGCCTGCCGAATCCACCAAGTAGCGTAGGTCGAGAACTTATACCCCTTGGTATAATCGAACTTCTCTACTGCCCGGATCAGCCCCAGATTACCCTCTTGGATTAAATCCAAGAACAACATTCCCCGACCGGTGTAACGTTTCGCCAGCGAAACCACCAGCCGCAGATTAGCTTCTAATAGGTGATTCTTGGCGTGTTGCCCATCTATTGACAAGGAATGTAAATCGCGGCGCATCTTGGAAGTCAGGTTATCTGATTCCGTCTCTAGCTTGTGGTCAGCGTAAAGACCGGCTTCAATCCGGCGAGCCAAATCGACTTCTTCGGCAGCGTTAAGCAAGGCTACTTTGCCAATCTGTTTTAGGTAGTCCTTGACCGGATCGGCAGTCGCCCCCGCCACCGTGACCCGCTGTGCCGGTTCATCGGTTTCATCAGAATCAGAAACCGTGAACGAATTGCCTTTCTTTTGCCCCTTGGCATTAGCTTTTGCCTGGGCAATCGCCTTGTTCAATCCGTCAAGAGCATTGCCGGGAGCAGTGTCGGTTTCTTCTTCCTCGTCATCCTCTGGTTCCCGATCTTCACCGTGCAGGTCATCATCATCATCGTCCTCATCGAGGTCGAAATCGACATCAATGTCAATGTCCTCATCTTCTTCAACGGTTAAATCGTGATCTTCAGGTTCACCCGTCCCTTCATCCTCAGCTAGGGGTGCTTCTAGCAGCTCTTTTTCTTCCTTGGCTGGCAAGACCGCTGATTCTTTTTTCTTGGAACTGCTTTGCTTGCTATTGGTTTTCTTGGAAGCCGCTTTCTTCGTTACCGGTTTCTTCGCAGCTGTTTTCTTCGCTGAGGTAGTTTTTTTGGAAGTAGTTTTCTTTTGCGACTTGGTTGCGGCTTCTTTCCCCTCGGCTTTTTCTACCTGTGCACTGGCGGAGCTGGTTTTCTTAGCGGTAGTTTTCTTGGAGGTAGTTTTCTTTGCAGCTGCGGTACTCTTGGAAGTGCTTGCCGTAGTCTTAGCAGTACTTTTAGCAGCTGTTTTTTGCGTCTGGGTAGTTTTCTTCCCCGAACTTGCTTTCTTCGCGGCTGGCTTTACAGCAGTAGACTTAGCTTTAGTCTTGCTGGCGGCTACAGAGGCAGAGGCAGCTTTTGTCTTTGCCGCTGCCTTAGTGCCAGTTGCTTTTTTCTTGGTAGCAGTTTTACTGGCTGTTTTTGTAGACTTGTCTGCCGAT
>CABQYA010000028.1:0-13368 GCA_902468275.1 uncultured Urmitella sp.
AGTAGCGCCAACCCAACGCGACCAAAGTGAACTTAATGCCGCCAAACTAAGACGCGCGCAGCAAATACAGCGGAGGGAGCAAGCCGCTCGCCGCCGCCTTACCCTGCTCACCGTACAGTTCGCGGTGACGATGGTGCTAGTTACCGCTGCCTTTGTTATCTCCTCATTTTCCTGGTTGTGGGTACTGATTCCGTTGGCAACTATTACTGCCACCTTAGGATTAGGGGCGCGGGCTGCAAAGGCTGGTCGCGAAAACGATCAGCGCGCCCTTGAACAAATTCATTCTCTTGAAGCTCGCCCCGCTAAGGGTCACCGCATGAGCGAAACTGAAAAGAAATTCGCCCAAATCACGGCAAAAGCTAAAGCTAGCTCCCAAGGCGAGGCGGTAGCGGCGGCAGACGTTAAGGAAAACCAAGTAACGCTGGGTGCGGAGGCGAAAACCGAAGCCGCTCTAGATGATTCCCCCGAATCCCATGCGAAAGAGAATCTATCTGAAACGGGCAAAGGACGGGCAGCCCTAGCTAAATTGGCTGATGCGGCTCGCCGGGCTGCAACGTTCCGCGAAATTTTTACCGCCAACCAGGAAACGAAAACACAGGTAGCTACGGCAAAATCAACTGAGACAGAAGAATCATCGTTACCGATGAAAGATGCTGGAGAGCTAGCTAACAGCGCTAATGGGAGTTCAATAGCAACCAGTAAGCTCGAAACAGTAAGCGAACCGGACGCACAGCCAGCCTTGGAAACCAAGGCGATTTCGATATCAGTCTCTGTTGAAAAAGCTGACGAAATCTCCGCAGTTGCTAACAGCGCACGCACCGACAATAGCGCGGTAAACAAGCAAGAATCAGCTAGCCTGCCGGCTGTTTCCCCTGGGCGTGTCTGGACTCCCACGCCGATGCCGAAACCGATTTATGCGCTTAAACCGCGACTGGCGCGCCGTGAGGTAGATGCCTCGGAATTGTTATCTCAGCATTTAGCAAGCAGGTCGCACTCGCCCTATCGTCCTAGCCGCCCCCAAGCTCGCACTGAAGAATCGCTAACCACTGCCCAGCTAGTCGCCCAAACCAAACCGGTGGATGTGGAAGCGATTCTAGATTCACGTCGGGTGGCCAACTAGGTAGCTGACTAACTAGACCGTCCGCTCAGGGTAGTGCTTGCTTTTTTGAAAGAGGTAGGTACAGCCGCTAGTGGTAGTTGCGCGAACCAAAAATATCGGTTCCGATACGTACTATAGTTGCGCCCTCTGCGATTGCCAGTTCTAGGTCTTGGGACATTCCCATCGAAAGTTCGGTGGCACCTTGCCCTCGTCCTCCGCTAGCTACGGTTTTATCACGCAGGTTACGCAGGGTTTCAAAAGAAGAACGAATTTGGGATTCATCTAAGCTAAGTGCCCCAATCGTCATAAAACCGCAAAGCCGAAGCTGCTCCATGGCTAAGACCTGCTGGGTTAAATCCTCAGCTTTTTCCGGGCTAACCCCCGCCTTAGCAGCTTCGCGCGAACAGTTCACTTCAATAAAACAAGGTAAAGTGCGCCCCGGATAGTTCGCTTCCAGGCGGCGCACCAAACGCTGTGCAGTTTTAAGTGAATCCACGGTTTCAACCAGGTCGCAAACCTCTAAAGCGGCGCTAATCTTATTGCCCTGTAAATGTCCTATCATATGCACTTCAGCGCCAAGATCGGTCTGTCGTACTGCCAGGTTGGTTGCCTGGGCTTCCTGAACATGGTTGTGACCTAGAACCACAGGTAAACCGCGCTTAACTAGCTGCTTAGCAGCCGCAATAATCTCTTGGCTGCTGCGGGTCTTGACCGCTAGCTCTAAAGTAACTTCGCTGCGATTCCTGCCCGCCGCCTCACAGGCAGCGCTAATCCGCTCATCTACCCTTGCTACACTGGTTTCTAAATCCATAGTTTTAAGTTTAGAGGGCGCATCAAATCCAGTTAAACCCGCAGTCTATTTGCAGAAAACCTATCGCAAGCGCTGAAATGCTCTAGGGGAGGAAGATGGGAAGAAGCTTCCTAAAATAAATCCCCATAGGCAACCAGATGCAGACAAAGTTTCCCACTTTCATCGGTTTTAGCTACATCTAAGGCAAAAAGCATTCGCCATTCCCAAAGACCGCTGCCATCATCTACTTCCTGCATTAAAGACCAAACATTGCTGCCATGGAGTAAATCGCTATCTGCATCCAGATAACGCGACAGTACCTCTCGCGCTTGCTCGCCCTCGTTAATCACCGCATGGCGCGCTGAGCGAGCCTCTTGATCTAAAACCAGGTCGTCATAACGTTCCCAATAGTCATCAAGCAGCTCTTTATAATCATCTGTAGACCAGGAGCTACCGTCAGTGCGCAAAAGTGCGCCAGCTTGCAAACGGTTTACATCATCAAAAGCAACTGCCTCTATACGCTGCCAACTTTCGTTGCGCAGCGCCTTACGCAGCGCAAAAGGATTCGCGCTCAAAGGGATATTGTCCCCCACCCCAAAAGCAGGTTCTTCATCACTGTCCATCGGGGTATCGCTAGTTCTTTTTCCGTTGGCTAGAGACTCCCACTCGTCAAGTAGGGAAGAATCCACGCCCCTTACCGTTTTCCCCAGCCACTCTAATATCAACTCGAACTCTTCATTGCGGCGTTGAGGAGGAACAATCTGCCCCAAAGCGCGGTAAGCGTCGGTTAAATAACGCAACACCACGCCCTCGCTGCGTGAAAGGTCAAAACGGGAAATAAACTGGGTGAAAGTTAGCGCATTTTCCACCAGATAACGCACCACAGATTTTGGTGAGGGCGCAAAACCGTAGACCCAGGGATTAGATTGCGCGAAAGTGTGAAACGCTCCCGCTATAAGCTGTGCAAGTGGCTGTGGCCAGCTAATTTCATCCAAGATTTCTTGCCGTTGATTATACTCAACCTTTTCCCGCCTGAGCTGCTGATATACCTGGTCACGTTCGGCTTTTTGTTGGGCGATAAGCACCTGGCGGGGATCTTCTAATACCGATTCCACAATCGAAACCAAATCGAGGGCGTAATCGGGACTGTCACAATCTAGTAAATCCAGGGCAGCGAGGGCGAAAGGAGAGAGCGGCTGGTTAAGAGCAAAGTCCTCCGGAAGCTCTTGGGTGAGCTCTACCCGGCCGCGATACCCTGCCTTGTCAGAGGGGAGATGCCTAATCACTTCCGCCTGTTTTAATGAAGAATAAACTTGCCCTAGGCGGCGCAAATGGGGGTTAATCTGCTGCGGACGGTCATGGTTATTGCGAGCTAACCACGCTAAATGTTCCCCGCCGTTGCGCTGACCGGCAAGTACGTTGAGCACCAGGGAATGATCAATTTGAAAATGGGAGCGTAATGGCTCGGGTGGGGCAGATTGGAGACGCTCAAAAGTTCCCCGCCCCCAAGAGATTCTTGGTTTCTGGCTTTTTGCCGAGGACGAACTCTTGCGTTTTCCGTCCTTTTGAGCCAGCTTCTTGGCTTCTATTATTTCGGCAGGAGCTTGCACTTCAACAAATCCCATAGTGTCGAAACCGGCGCGTCCAGCTCTGCCCGCAATCTGATGGAATTCTCGCGCGGAGAGATGCCGCTCGCGGTGTCCATCAAACTTTACTAGGGAGGTGAAAACCACGGTACGGATAGGAACATTTATCCCCACCCCTAAAGTGTCAGTACCGCAGATTACTGCCAATAAGCCACGCTGAGCGAGTTGTTCGACTAAGAGGCGGTAGCGGGGCAACATTCCCGCATGATGTACCCCTACCCCCAGGCGTAGCAGTCGGGAAAGAGTCTGTCCGAACCCCTTGCCAAAATGTACTCCCTTTAGGTAGCTGGCGATTTTTTCCCGCTGGTCGCGCGGGGCAAGATTGACAGAGGCTAGTCCCTGGGCGGTTTTGACCGCGTCATTTTGGGAAAAATGTACCAGGTAGATTGGCCAGCGTCCCGCCTCTACCAGGCTTTCTAGTAGGTATTGCAGTTCATCTTCGGTGTAGGACATTTCTAGAGGTACCGGACGTTTGGCGTTGTCTATTAGCGCTACTTCTCTTTTAGTACGCTCTTTTAGATCGCGTACGAAAAAATCTACATCCCCTAGGGTGGCAGACATGAGGACAAACTGTACGTGTGGCAGTTCTAAGAGTGGAACTTGCCAAGCCCAACCTCGGTCAGGGTCGGCGTAGTAATGAAACTCGTCCATGACTACCGTTCCCGCATCTAGTTCACTTCCTTCGTGAAGTGACTGGTTGGCTAGGATTTCAGCGGTGCAACAGATGATTGGAGCCTGTGCATTTAAGGAAATATCGCCGGTAATCATGCCGACATTGCGAGCTCCAAATAGGTCTACCAGCGAGAAAAATTTTTCAGAAACTAAGGCTTTAATCGGTGCGGTGTATAAAGAGCGCTGATTGTTGGCCAGTGCTGCCAGGTGGGCGGCAAGAGCAATCATTGATTTACCAGAACCGGTGGGGGTGGCGGCAATTACATGGTTGCCCGCAAAAATCTCGGTGGCAGCTTGTTCTTGATGGGGATATAGCGCCCGGCGGGTAGAGGCTGCCCAAGTAGTGAAACCGGAGAGAACTTCTAAGGGGTCATCCAGCTTATCCTGGTCCTCTAAATCGTCCAGGAGTTGATTTAGTGGGGCGGAACTCATGGAGCTATTTTAGCGAGCTTAGCTCACAGGAACATCTTGAGGGAGTTGTGGAACGGTTATAGCCCACAGTAGCTTTCAGGGTTTCGCTTATTCGAAACCCTAGGGCAAAATAGGGACTATGAAAGAGACTGCAAGTGCGGAAAAGTCCCAGTTCACTCGCACTGATCATCTGAAAGCCTGGGCTGTCCATGCTTTTACCGGGTCAGCGGTAATTTGGGCGTGCTGTGCCATGTTGGCTTTGATGCGTCAAGAATATCTCCAAATGTGGGGATGGCTGGCGATTAGCCTGATTGTTGATGGGCTTGATGGCACTTTTGCTCGGCGTTACCGGGTTAAAGAGGTTGTTCCCTGGTTTGATGGTTCTTCCCTCGACTTAATTGTTGATTACTTGACCTGGACGTTTATTCCCGCAATTTTCATGTCTCAAAACCTGTCGTTTGCTCCCGGCGTGCCCGGCAAGGGTGTTGATTTGATAGTGACTGCGGTGTTGATGGTGGCAGTTTGCGCGTCCTCAATGTTTTGTTACTGCAATAAGAAAGCCAAGAGCTCCGATAACTATTTCGTGGGTTTCCCGGCCGCTTGGAATATCGTGATTTTGTATCTGTATTTAGTGGATATGGGCTGGTGGTTTAACCTCACGATAGTGGTTTTATTTATTGTTTTGACGCTTTCTCCCCTTACTTTCTGTCATCCTTTCCGGGTGGAAAAACTGCGGTGGCTAAACATTTTGTCGGTAGTTGTCTGGCTGCTTTGCATTATTTGGCTCACTATCTATTTCCCGGAACGTAATCCAATCGTTTGGTGGCTGTGGTGGATTAGCGGAGTCTACTTTATTGGGAACGGAGTTGTACGTACTTTTATAGGTCCGCAAGCTGCCAAACGCAGAGCGCAAAAGAGCCGGTAGCCGGACAGCGCCTTTAGCCTCCACCGGCGCGAAGCGTTTGTATGCAGCGTAGCGCAGTTTAGCGCGCCTTTATCAAGAAGTTAAAGAGGTAACGTTCCCGCAGGTATTTTGTACCTTCTACTAGGAAACCGGAAATAATAAATAAGATGACCACCACTATTACATAGGTTGGATAGTCTCGACCGGTCATAGCAAAATACACGTATGGGGCGGCGAAAGTGATTGCGGTGGTAAAAGTGCCTACAATCCGTACCCACTGGCGTTTAGCGGTAAACATAGCCAGCACCCCCCAGGCGTAAGGGATGGCGGTGGTAATATCCATCGTCCACAGAACCAGCAGGGAGCCGTGGAACTCTTTTACGAGACTTACTGGCAATACTCGTAAACTAGAATAGGTAACTACCAGCAGATATGCCAGAACTTTCGGGTTGGTGAACCATTTAATCAGTCGGGAACGATGTGTTTGTTTTATTCCGCAAGCTGTTAAGGCACCGGAAATCTCGGGAGAAAGGTGGGTTGCATCTATTCCGAGCAGTGCTTGCCGCACCCTCTGCCTGGCGTTTTCGCTTAAATCTTCCCACTGATCAATGATTGCGCCCATCAGGTTGCGTGGATCTAGTATCCAAGGGCGTTTTTTGTTATTTTCCGCCTGGGTGGTCGTTCCAGATGAGCTGACTAAACGTTTACGGTATTCCAAGCCTTCCGGGTAGGTGGCTCCGTCAATTATTCGGCTAGTTCCTAGCAGACGGGAGAGGCATTCGGCTTCTTCGCTACTGCCCGCCCCTAACCAGACGCATAGGGGGCGCTGTAAATCTTGACGGAGCTGAGCTAAGAATTTTCCGCCCTCATTGCTGCATAGAAAGCTATGAAAGTCTTGGCTGGGGAGGGCGAACAGTTCGGATACGTCTCGAGTGCTTCCTCTGCCCAGTTCAGAGATTCGATGTATTCCGGCCGCGCGGCAGAGCACCACTGGATCGAGGGCGTATTTGGATACCACGGTTAGATCGGTGAGCTTTGGCGCTCTGCGAGAGGAAGAACCGATCAGTGACACGTTCTCCAGTCTAAGAGAAAACTAGATTTTTCGGTCTTTTCAGGACAAGTTTTAGAAAAATGGTCATACTAGAGCTATGAAGGTTTTAGTAACGGTTGCGTCCAAACATGGAACTGCGCGCGAGATTGGCAAAACTATTGCCGCGGAATTAGAAAATGCCGGTTTGGAGGTAGAGCTGAAGAATCCGGAAGAGGTCTATAGTCTAGATGATTATGGGGCAGTGGTTATTGGTTCAGCTGTGTACCTAACCAGATGGATGGATGAAGCTACTGATTTTTGTCGGCGTTTTTCGTCGCAGTTGCGTCATATTCCCATTTGGGCTTTCTCGGTGGGGCTATCTGGAGTTCCGCACGATAAAGTGCAAGATCCTTCCCGGGTTGGGCCGGTGCTTTTGAATATAGAACCTAAAGGATACGTGACTTTCCCGGGCAGGCTAGATCCCTCGCAGCTTTCTTTGCGCGAGCGCACCGTTGCACGTCTTGGAGGAGCGGTTGAGGGCGATTTCCGGGACGAACAAATGATTCGCGACTGGGCGAGGCAGATGATTAAAGAAATCAAGAAATAGTTATAGTTTGGCGCTTAGTTTTCTTAGCGCCCTGTCGGTTAGCTGGTTGGGCTTGCCGACAGGGCACGGATTTTTAGCTTTTTCTGCCTTAAAGTTTCCGCGCATTTCCAGGTACAAACTGGAGGTGTTTAGCTATTTTGTCGCCGGGTTTGCCGGCGAGACATTCTCTTGGTAGCGGTGAGTATCTTAACTCACATCGACCACTCTCAGTTATGAATATGTATTCAATGATTGATATAAATATGCACTATGAAAGTTTCAATTATCGGTGCCAGTGGCTTTGCCGGAGGAGAAATCCTGCGTCTGCTCGCTGCCCATCCACGCTTTCAAATTGAGCAGTTATGCGCGTCCTCCTCAGTAGGTAAAAAAATAGAGGAGTTCCATCCACACCTGCCCCAATACGCCGAATGGAAACTAAGTGCAGTAGACCCGGTGGCACTAAAAGAAAGCGCCGCGATTTTCCTCGCACTACCTCATGGACAATCCGGGAAAATAGCAGCGCAACTGCGCGCTGCCGGGGTAGAAAGCCTATTGATAGATTGCGGAGCCGACCATCGGCTCACCTCTAAAGCAGCCTGGGACAGCTACTATGGCGGCGAATACTGCCCAGCCTGGACCTATGGAATGCCGGAGCTTAAATGCGCTTCCGGGCCTTCACAGCGCAAGCAGCTGGCTGTAGCCAAGCAGATTGCGGTTCCCGGATGTAACGTAACTGCTGTTACCTTCGCTTTTCAACCTTTGGTAGCTGCCGGATTGATTGACCCAAACGATATTGTCGCTACTTTAGCGGTGGGGTATTCCGGAGCCGGAAAATCCCTAAAACCGCACCTATTAGCCACCGCAGCCCTGGGGAATGCTCAGCCCTATGCGGTAGGTGGAACCCATCGCCACATTCCCGAAATCGCGCAAAACTTTGCGGTTAGCAGCGGAGGCAACCCCGAGGGCTATAAAATCACCCTCACTCCAGTGCTAGTACCCATGTCGCGAGGAATCCTGGCAACCGTGACCGCCACTGCCACTGAAAAAACTACCACCGAGCAGCTACACGCCCTCTACCAGGATTTTTATCAGGAAGAAAACCTTATACAGGTACTTGAACTCGGCTCTTGGCCACAAACCCAAGCAGTGACCGGGAGTGCAAACGTGCAGGTACAGGTGGCGCTAGATAAACGGTCCGGAAAAATAATCGCCCTCAGCGCCCTCGACAACCTAGGAAAAGGAACCGCGCAAGCCGCCGTGCAATCAGCCAACCTCGCCCTCGGACTAGACGAATATACCGGCATCAACCAGATTGGAGTTGCCCCGTGAAAAAAGACAAAAGCCTCCAAGGCGTAACCAGCGTACCCGGATTCAAAGCCTGCGGAATCGCCTCCGGAATGCGCCGCAAAGGACGCAAAGACCTCGCCCTCGTCCTCAACACCGGAAAAAACCCGGTAGCCGCTGGGGTATTCACCTCCAACCGCTTCGCCGCCGCCCCCGTACTCTACTCCCGGGCAGTTCTCAGTAAAGGGGCAACCGGTATGCGCGCCGTAGTGCTCAACTCTGGCAGCGCCAACGCCTGCACCGGGGAAAACGGTCTGAAAGATACGGTTGCCAGCGCCAAGGCAGTCGGGGATGCTCTACAAATCGATCCGCGAGAAGTATTAGTGTGCTCCACCGGAATGATTGGAACCCCCCTGCCGATGGACAAAATGCTCTCCGGGATTGAAACCGCTGCCGCGAGCCTATCTAAAGAGGGTGGCTCAGATGCCTCCTGGGCGATTCTCACCACCGATAACGAACCTAAAACCGTTTACATGCAGGCTGAAGGTTATCAAATCGGAGGAATGGCGAAAGGGGCAGGAATGCTTGCTCCCGCCCTAGCTACCATGCTTTGTGTAATCACCACTGACGCGCTCCTCGATGCCGAAACTGCCCAAAAGGCGCTGGAAGTTGCCTGCGCGAAAACCTTTAACCGGCTAGATTCTGATGGCTGTATGTCCACCAACGACACTGTACTTTTGCTGGCCTCCGGGGAAAGCGGGAAGGAGCCCACCGGATTTACCGAAGCGCTCACTGAAACTTGCGCCCAGTTGGCGCGCAAACTAGCTGATGACGCAGAAGGCGCGCAGCATACGGTAGAAATAGCAGTCACCGAGGCCGAAAGTGAAGCCGGAGCGTTAATCGCGGCGAAAACCATTTCCCGCTCAAACCTGGTAAAAACCGCCATCGCCGGATGCGACCCCAACTGGGGAAGAATCGTTTCCGAACTGGGAACCGTACCCGAAAGCGTTTGCCCCTACGACCCGAGCGCAGTATCGGTACTGTTCAACGGGGTACAGGTATGTAAAAACGGCGCCGCTTGGGGAAACCGTGAGGACGTTCCCTTTGACAGCCGTGACGTGCATCTGGAGGTACGCCTGGGAGCTGGAAACGCCCAGGCCAGCGTACTGACCAACGACCTTACCCACGAATATATTCACATCAACGCGGACTATTCATCATGAGCACAAAACATTTATCAGCCTGGGACAAAGCCGGAGTACTGCTAGAAACCTTGCCGTGGCTGCGCGAATACTCGGGCTCGCGGATCGTGATTAAATACGGCGGAAACGCCATGATATCTGAAGAGCTAAAGGCCGCTTTCGCCCAGGACGTAAGTTTCCTGCATGAATGGGGGATTGAACCGGTTGTGGTGCATGGGGGCGGTCCGCAAATAAACTCCATGCTGAAAACCCTGGGGATTGCAGCCCCCTTTGTTTCCGGTCTGCGGGTCACCAGCCCCGAAGTAATGAAAGTCGTGCGCATGGTTCTGACCGGGACAGTGCAGCGCGAATTGGTTTCGTTACTCAATGAATCCTCCATCGCGGCAATCGGGATTTCTGGCGAGGATGGAGCGTTTCTACGTGCCCAAAAACAAGGAGCGACAGTAGACGGAAAACCCGTTGACCTGGGGCTAGTGGGTAAAGTAACCGCGGTAGATCCCGGACCGATAGAAGATTTACTGCAATCGGGACGGATTCCGGTGGTTTCCTCCATTGCGGTAAACCAAGACAACCCTACGCAGGTATTAAATATCAACGCAGATTTGGCAGCCGCGGCAGTCGCAGGCGTCATTGGGGCTAAGAAACTAATCGTCCTCACCGATGTGAAAGGACTCTATCGCAACTGGCCAGACCCAGAAAGTCGGATTTCGCAGCTGCGGGCAAGCGAAGCCGCCGAAATGCTGCCTACCTTGGAAGCGGGAATGCGCCCCAAAGTGCAAGCCTGTATCCAAGCCTGTGAGCAGGGAGTACCCCGCGCCACCATTATTGATGGGCGAGTGCCGCACTCGATGCTGCTAGAAATCTTCACCGATACCGGATTTGGAACAATGGTGATGGGAGATAGCCATGACTAACGCCGACTGGGAAGCCAGTTACCAAGATAACCTGTTAGGGGTGTTCGGGCAGCCGCAGGCGTGTTTTACCCACGGCCAAGGCATCCGGGTGTGGGATACAGACGGTAAAGAATACCTAGATTTGCTGGGCGGAATCGCCGTTAATGCCCTCGGATATGCTCATCCAGAAATCGTGAAAACTATTCACGAGCAAGCAAGCCGCTTTACTCATGTCTCTAACTTTTTCACTACCCCTCAGCAGGTAGAGGCCGCGCAAGCAGTCAAAAGAATCTGCGCCGCAGGGTGGGGTAGCGCGGTACAGGCAGAAATCACCTCCCAGGCGCGAGTGCTATTCGTAAACTCAGGCACCGAAGCCAATGAAGCCGCCTTGAAAATGGCGTTAGCCGCCCGGCCGGGAGGGCGCGCGATTGCGCTAAAAGGCGCATTTCACGGACGTACCCTGGGGTCACTATCGCTAACCTATAAGGCGCACTACCGCGAACCCTTTGCTCCTTTCGTAGGGCCTACCGAGTTTGTAGCAGCCACGGTAGCGGGAATTGAGGCAGTAGACCCCGAGGGCGTATCCGCGATTTTCCTAGAACCCCTGCAAGGAGAAGCCGGAGTAATCCCGCTAGCGCCCGAAGTTTTAGCAGCCGCGCGAGAGCTGGCAGACCGCGCCGGAGCATTGCTGGTTTTTGACGAAGTGCAAACTGGGATGGGGCGGTGCGGAAAATGGCTCGCTCACCAGGGAATCTGCCATGATGGGAAAGAAATAGTTCCGGACGTGGTGACTTTAGCTAAAGGCCTAGGTGCGGGAGTGCCGGTTGGGGCGTGTGTAGCCATGAACGAACGCGCCGCCACCGCCCTAAAACCGGGAAGTCACGGCACTACCTTCGGAGGAAACCCGCTGGCAAGTGCGGCAGTAGCGCGCACCATCAACCTGATGGAAGAGCTAGATTTACCGGCGCGTGCCGCTAAAGTTGGGGATGCCTGGATGCAGGCGATAAAAGATGCCCAAATCCCGGGGATCAAGGCAACCCGCGGACAGGGGCTGCTCCGCGCCCTCGTCCTCGATAAAAATATTGCCCCCCAGTTGGCGAAAGAGCTATTTGAAGCCGGGTTTATCGTAAACGCCCCGGCGGCGAACATTATTCGCCTAGCTCCACCCCTAATTATTGAGTTATCCGAAGCGCTAACCCTGATTCCCGCTTTGAAAAATACATTAAAACAGATAGAAAAAGACCTAGGAAAAGGAGAACAACTATGAGTAAAGAACGGGTAGTCCTAGCCTATTCGGGCGGGCTAGACACTTCGGTAGCAATCGGCTGGATTGAAGAACAAACCGGTAAAGAGGTCATCGCCTGCGCCGTTGACGTAGGGCAGGGCGGGGAAGACCTGGAGGTAATCCGCCAGCGCGCCCTGGACTGCGGGGCAGTCGATGCCTATGTGGCTGACGCTAAAGATGAGTTCGCAGAAGAGTATTGCCTGCCGGCAATCAAAGCCAACGGCCTATATATGGATCAGTATCCCCTGGTATCGGCGCTTTCTCGGCCGCTAATCTGTAAACACCTGGTGAAAGTAGCGAAAGACTTTGGTGCCGATACCGTAGCTCACGGCTGCACCGGAAAAGGAAACGACCAAGTACGTTTCGAGGTGTCGCTTACCAGCCAAAACCCGGAGATTAAATGTATCTCCCCGGTGCGGGATTTGGCGCTGACTCGGGACGTGGCGATTAAATACGCGGAAGAACACGAACTCCCGATTGAAACCACCAAACATAACCCCTTCTCCATTGACCAGAACGTGTGGGGGCGCGCGGTAGAAACCGGGTATCTAGAAGACTTATGGAACTCGCCCACTAAAGACGTCTATGTTTACACCGATGATCCCGCCTATCCACCGGTTCCAGACCAGGTAGTTATTAGTTTTGAAGAGGGCGTGCCGGTAGCTTTGGACGGGCAAAAAATGTCGCCCCTAGAAATCATTCAGGAAATGAACCGCCGGGCAGGAGCCCAAGGGGTAGGTCGCCTAGACATGGTGGAAGACCGCCTAGTCGGGATTAAGTCACGGGAAATCTATGAGGCTCCTGGGGCAGTGGCACTGATTATCGCCCACCAAAACCTGGAAAACCTGACCCTAGAGCGCGAACAAGGACGCTTCAAACGGCAAGTAGAACAACGCTGGTCAGAACTGGTTTATGAGGGGCAATGGTATTCGCCGCTCAAAGGTTCGTTAGATGCTTTCGTAGAAGACAGCCAAAAATATGTGACCGGCGATATTCGGATGATTCTGCACGGCGGGCGGGCAGTAGTTGATGGGCGGCGCTCTGCAGTCGGCTTGTATGACTTCAACCTGGCGACCTACGATTCAGGAGACAGCTTCGATCAGTCCCTCTCGCGCGGATTTATCGGAATCTATGGGCTATCAACCCAGTTAGCAGCCGCGCGGGAACAAAAAGAAAGCAAGAACTAACTATGAGCGAACAGGTATCGCTATGGGGAGGACGCTTTTCGGGCGGCCCTTCCCAAGCATTAGCGGCACTTTCAGTATCCACCCATTTCGATTGGCGCCTGGCACTCTACGATTTAGCCGGTTCGCGCGCCCATGCCCGGGCGCTCGCAGGAGCCGGCCTGCTAGACAGCGAGGAACTATCACAAATGCTGGCGGCATTAGGGCGGCTGGAAGAAAAAGTTAAAAGCGGTGCTTTCACCCCCGACCCCGGAGACGAGGACGTACATACCGTCCTAGAGCGGGGGCTATTAGAGGAGGCTGGCGAGCATTTAGGGGGCAAGTTGCGCGCTGGACGTAGCCGCAACGACCAGATCGCCACCCTGATTCGCATGTACCTGCG